>NZ_JAKILE010000002.1:0-375432 GCF_023283775.1 Shewanella seohaensis | reverse complement strand
AGACAAGGAGCAATATTGCTCAAAAATTTAATGACTTGATTTCTTTTTAGTGATCTATTAATCAGTTTTTTCCCTGTCTTATCAAACGCACATAATTGAAAAACAGACTTTGCTAGATCAATTCCGATTGTATAAATATCACTCATGACGGTCTCCTTTTAAACTGACTTCCTCAGTATAGAAGGGGTGTCCATTTCATTATTTTATTAGTGCGCATGCGCGTTTATCACGTTAGACCAGTGAAAACGCGCACAGTTAACTATCTGTATGCAAAGAACTTATCAGCTTTCTACCCAATATTCCATCTGGAAAACGCGCATGCGCATTTTCCAAACCTATTATCTAATCCATGCTGTTTATATATGCATGATTTTAAAAAAATTTATTTATAGTCAAATGTGAAAACGCGCACAAAGTTAGGATAAAAATTATCATTTTTCAAATATGACTGTATGCCTATCCAGCCTTTAGCCAAATAAACAGTTCAATGGTCGTAAAGGTTGCCATTGTTACAACAGTGACCGTTGGCGGCATGGATGCCGCCGCCGAGCCTATAGGGACATATTCACGGCGTGCCACTGGGGAAGCAATGGCAATTCATCCTGCACACCTAACGAGAATACAATCTTGCTCTGAAGCATAAATTTTAACCAGATGAGCAGTTCAATGGTCGTTAAGATTGCCACTGTTGCAACAATAGCCGCTCTTTCACATCTGACCCATAGGGATATAGGAAATGACAATATAAAGTCGGGAACATCATTCGCCATGTGAACGCGGCATTTACACGTCCATGAAGTGCAGATGCCGCCGTCGAGCCTATAGGGATACTTCTTGTGAAATAAAGAGGCGGCGTGTCACTGGAGAAACACAGCCATGCCTATCACGCGATAAAGAATTACGCTTTCTGGCTTCGATTAATTGCACCGCATCCAATCGTACTTAAGCCTTAAATCCTTATCAACGCATTTGCTGCTGGCTAATTTGTTTTTCCAGCTAACTGATCTAATAAAGCGCCCATACTCTGTTCGAGTAGATCGAGGACTAATTCGAATCCTTGCGTACCGCCGTAATAGGGATCCGGTACTTCATCTGTCTCGCAATCACCGTAGGACAACATCAGCTTTAATTTGTATTGATATTCGGGTGGGCAGCAGCGGCGTAAATCCGCGAGGTTGCTATTATCTGCCGCTAAAATAAGATCGAAATGCTCAAAATCGGCATCAATCACTTGTCTTGCTCGCATGCCGTCGAAACTCAAACCGCGTTTTTTACCTGCTGCCATCGAGCGACTGTCGGGGTTATCCCCTTGGTGATAACCAATAGTGCCCGCCGAATCGACTTCGATATTAAGACGGCGCTCGCGAATTTTAGCGCGGCAAACGGCCTCGGCGGTGGGCGAACGACAAATATTGCCCATACAGACCATTAAGATGCGTCGTACATGCTGATCTTTTGCTAACGCTTTATCTTCTAACAACTTAACATCCTCTCGTGTTGCTACTTAGGTGTTGATGCCATCTGACCAAAGGCGGGGGAAATACATTTTTTGACTTCAAAATGGTAACCATACTGCTCATGGGCAGACTCGGTAATTTCCAATATTTCATAGTCATTTAGCTCAATCACCACTGAGTCAGCCAATTTATCACAACGACTGCGACCATCGGCTTCAAATTTATAGGCAAATAAGGCAATTAAATCGCGGATCCCTTTGTAATAGCTATGACCAAAGGCCTTAAGTGTCTCGGTGGTGTCGGTTTGATTAGGTTGCTGCGTGAGTTCAGTTCCCGTTTGTTCAATACTATCCTCGGCTTTGAGAATGGTTTCGCCTTCATCCACAACTTTAACTTCAAGCATATCGCCTTTTATCCCTTGGGTAGTCTTGGCTAAATCCCCTACCCAGTTTTCACCATCGGTAATCGCAACTAGGTTTAATAACAACACCACAGACAGAATCATACGCACCAGCGAAGTTGTCACCACAAATCGTTTTTTACTGCCTTGCTGCTTGGCTTCGAGTCCTAAAATCCGCAATCCAATATGGAAAAACAAATAGCAAGGGATCACCAATTGCAGCAGGAGTAAGGCCAGGATGGAGATACACACAAACCAAATCGGCAGATACAGCAGAATGGCAAAGTTATGGGTGTAGGACAAATGCGAGGCCGATACACCGGTGATTTCGTTCACGACACTACCGCTGGCCGCGAGGGCGAAGTTTGCGATAACCGCATAAAACAGCAGGAAAATAGCTTTGCCCGCAAGCGTATGCCAAGCCATGGCAAATCTGGGCCAAAACTCAATAATCAAGGCAACAGCGGTGATGATGGCGGCAATCCAAATTTCGGGCTGGAATAGCATTAACGCCAGTAACGCTAACAGGTAACAACGCTGGGCAAGATTTAAGCTCAGCCAAAATTGCTTCAGTGTCACGAATGGATGTTTGAGCCATTTAGGCACAGTCAAGGCTTGCTGCACACGCTGCTTCCAAAGGGTTAATCCAAGTTGACTGTCGACCAAAACTCACTCCTTGATATGATTGCCCATTAATAATCAATACGATACTCGGCAAAACGAATGTTAAGCGTTCGATTTTTATCAAAATTCAACAATTTCGCAACCTATTCTTTATCCTCTGGCGGTATGTCGCTTCTTATCCGCAGGAAGCTCGCAAAGCGCGGTAAGCCATTGACGGTTAATCCAAGATATTTGTAAGTGATAAGCGTGCCAATTGCGGGCGGATGCTGACGCTCGGCCAAGCTAAAACCCGTGCCAATACTAAAGACACGGCCATCTGCGGTTTGCACTCTTAATGCGCCCAGTTGCCCGGCAAATTGCCCTTTACCCGCAATATGCCCAATCACTTTGGCCTCGGCATCTAAATAGGGCTTTAACTTCATTACGTTAGGATTACGACCCGGCGTATATAACGCCGTGCGTCGATGCAAGATTAAGCCTTCACCGCCTTGTGCCACAATAGTGTCTAATTTCTGGTAGAGCGCCTCGACACTTTCTACGCTCACTTGCTCAATCACTTGCAGATAAACTGATTTACCTGCAAGCAAGGTTTGCATCTGCTGATACCGCGCTTCAAAGCTTCCTTGCGCCTTGGGTAAATCAAACACCATAAAACGCACATTCTGCCACTCGCTCTCATTCGCTGATGTTTGGCGGATAAGGCCCGATATGGCTTCAAATCGCCCTCGCCCGAGCCATAACTCACCGTCTATTGGGGTTGGCAGAAAATCCACAGTAAACCAACTTGGCGCTAAGATGGGATTACCTTGACGAGTCACTAAACGTTTTCCATCCCAATAACCGCGCACACCATCGAGTTTTTCGCTGACGAGAAAATCACTGATGTGGGCACTATTCTCCTTTGAGAACTCTGTCGCTAATTGAATATTCGGCGCTTGGAGATTGGCGTAACTCGCGGCCATGAATAAACCGCAAATTCCGCAGTACAAACCGAATAAAACAGCGAAACGCAGCACAAATGTAAATGTTAAAAAAGGTAAGCGAGTTGTAAGAGTCATTCCTTTGTCTCTTCAATAAAGCAGTGTGGAATTTCAAGCTTAGCCGTAAGCCTGAGCGACGGCGAATCCTGCAATGCCCCACTAACACCCTAGCAGGACTGCGAATTTGTCGGCCTAGCTATTTATACGCTGGGGTTATCGGGCTATACTGCGGCCTCTTTTTTAAGCTCGTTCAAATGTTAACACGCGAGTCGTAGGCGATTTGAACGGGTAAAAGCTTCGCGAACAATCGCCCAAGTCGATGGAATTATTATGAAACCTGCAAACAACCACGGTATTAAACGCATCTTTAGAGCGACGGGATTTTCGATGAAGGGCTTAAAAGCCGCTTGGATCCACGAGGCCGCTTTTAGACAGGAATTGATGCTGGCCGTGGTAATGCTACCAATCGCCCTGTTGGTCGATATCAGTACCATGGAACGGCTGATGCTGATCTTAACCTTGTTTATCGTGTTGATTGTGGAGTTATTGAACTCGGCGATTGAAGCCGTGGTTGACCGTGTTGGCAGTGAAATCCATCACCTCAGTGGTCAAGCAAAAGATATCGCCTCCGCCGCTGTGTTTATGAGTCTAGCACTCTGCGGTATTACTTGGCTTGTCGTACTGCTACCGCTATTTATTTAATACGCTGTTGATTTTATGCCTGTTATGTAGCGCAGTCTTTAACGAGCACTTTTATCCGGCAAAGCGAAGTATCACTTCTTAACAGTTTGTTCTGCTGTAAAAAAACGCCTTTGGATTAGCATCTAAAGGCGTTTTTTATGCGGAATTTTTTATGTATCGCTATGACTGATTAGCGTATTTCCGCAGACTTATCGGCTAAAAAGCCAATCGCTTGTTTGATTTGCTCTAAGCGGTCATTCTCGGCCCAATAGGCAACATACACGCTGCGTGAAATGGCGCTCGCTCCCGCAACTAAATGCAGCTCGCCGCGATTCAACAATGGCTGAACCAAATGCTCGGGTAAAAACGCGCAGCCACCGTTATTCAAGATAAAATCCAAGGCGATACGAGCCGAACTAGTATGTAAGGTCGGTACGGGTAAGGCGGCGTATTCCTGCGCATGCAGGATATTAAAGGCCGTACCCCAATCCACTTTGACATATTGGCCGGCCTGCACCGCATTCACCGCCACATCCATGATCTTGGACACCAACAGAAGATTAATCTGGCCTAATTGCACCAGCTCGAATTGGTCCAGTTTGGGTGGGTCGAAGGAAATCGCCAAATCAAGGGTGCGGTCCATCAATTGCCGTGTCATCACAGTTAATGGCAACACTTCGGTCCGCAGGGCAACGCCGGGTAATCCCACATGCAAATGCTGTAAATGCCCTTGCAAATAGGCATCCCAGATATTGGGGCCTGCGCCAATGGCGAGTTGAGTCGATTGTAACTGACTGAGAGAGACATCCTGCTTAGCGCGCTCCCAAGCGGTTAATACCGCTTCAGCATGCCCAAGCATACGTTCGCCCGCTGGCGTGGGCTGAATATTGTTGCGTTGGCGCTCAAACAAGGCGACGCCAAGAATGCTTTCAAGCTGTTTGACCCGAAAGCTCACCGCACTGCGGGTAAGGTATAGATTTTCCGCGGCCTTGCCAAAATGACGGGTACGGGAGACTTCCAAAAAGGTCTTAAGTAAATCGGTATCCATAAAAATTCTTGACCAACATTGGCAAATTTTTTTGATTTATAAATCAATAATACTAGCCAATACTCCAGTTGCAAATCTTTGTATATCAAAAACTAGAAGGTAACAGCCATGTCTGAACAGTCTTTTTCAAACGCTAACAAGGGTTCTGAGACGGTGAACGGCTCAGCTGCCAGCTTTGTATCCCATAAACGTTTTTATGATGATACAAATTTCCCGAAAGGTTTTAAGCGCAGTGGCGACTTCACCAGTAAAGAAGCCGAACTACTTGAAATACATGGCCATGCCATGAAAAATCTCGACGAAGGCAAGACACTCCCCGTCACCGCCGATGAAGCGCAATTTGTCGAAGTCATCAAAGGAAACATCGCTCCCAGTAGCTTGTTAGAGCAGATCTGGTTAAAGTACCGCAAACTCGCCCTAGGTAAACCCTTTTATGCCGTGGTTGGCACAGTACATTTGCCCCCCACTAAGCCTGAGGCCGAGCCCGAAGCGGCATTCGATGTGGATGTCGAAATTGACGATGATGTTCAGGATGAAGCTGAACCCGAGGATAAAGAATGAAAATGAAGGTTTGCGATTAAATGCGTGGGTGGATTTTATATAAAGAAACCGCGACTCAGCTAAAACCTGAATTGTATGAAATTGAACGTCTATTGGCAGCAGCCAAGGCCGACAATATTGAGTTAGAAGTGTATGCTCCGGATGAGTTCGATCTCACCGTGACGAGAGAAGACAACAAGAGTATTTTGTTAAACGGTCAACCCGTTGAATTACCCGATTTTATCATCCCAAGAATGGGCTCAGGCACCACTTACTTTGCGTTGGCGATCATTCGCCATTTAGAACGCTTAGGGGTGTACTGCTTAAATCCATCAAAAGCCATTGAAATCGTTAAAGATAAGCTCTTTTCCCAGCAATTACTGGCCGAGAAGAACTTACCCACGCCCAAAACCATGTTGGTGAAGTTCCCCGTCGATATCGAACTGGTTGAACGCCATTTAGGTTTTCCCGTGGTGATTAAAACCCTCTCGGGCTCACAGGGTAGCGGCGTATTTTTGTCCCATAAGGCCCGCGAATTTGATGATTTAATGCAATTAATCGAAGCGACCAATAAAAACGCCAACATTATTTTGCAGGAGTTTATCGCCAACAGCCACGGCCGCGATCTCAGGGTATTTACCATTGGTGGACGCGTAGCCGGCTGCTATGAACGCCGTGGGCAAGAAGACAGCTTTAAAGCCAATGTCAGCGCGGGAGGTTCGGCGCGCCCCTTTGAAATTACACCTGAAATCGAATGGCTGGCGACACAAACCGCCAATATTCTCGATTTAGATGTTGCGGGTATCGATTTGTTATTCGATAACGGCCATTACAAAATCTGTGAAGCCAACTCATCCCCCGGTTTTGAGGGTCTAGAATCCTGCTTAAACGTGGATATTGCTGCGCAAATCCTGCACTTTATCCGCATCCGTTTAGGCATGTTTAACAAGGACGAGAAAAGTAGCGAGTCAACACCTGCTCAAATGGCAGAGCCAGAAGTGAACACAGCGACTAATACCAGCGCCTCGACACCTGCCGCTAACACGCACAGCAAGTGATGTTGCATCCTTAAGCTCTTATCTGCGGCCCAGTCTTTACTGGGCCGCTTTTTTTGACCTGATTGTACATTTTCGTCACAAATCACTGGGATGCAAATTACCGTGATCCGCCCCACAAGCTCATCATACCAAGCTTATTAGCCGTACTACTTTTGTTTTAAATCACAAAACCGGGTAATTTATAAAACATTTTATTCACATTTTGAAATTTGCTGTTACACTCCAAATGTCCATGGCTTATGGCACAAAAGTCTGATGTTATCGCTGGATATAATAAGAAGAATACTGGAGTAACGTTGATTTCTACTCGTCTAACACCCCTATTGATCGCTCTACTTGGCAGCAGTCCTGTGCTGGCGGGGGAATTGAGCCTTGAGTTAGGGGGATTTTATTCACAGTCTGATACCAATATGGAGGTGACGAACCCGACCACGGGTAATAACTTCACCTTAGACTATGAATCCGATCTGCAACTGGCCGAGAATGAGTTTTTACCCTTTGTTGAAGTCAATTATCACTTTAACGAGCGGCATAATATTTACCTCGACTGGAAACAACTTCACCGCAGCGCCGAAACGCAAGCCTTATCCAAACCCTTTCAAATCGAAATAAACGACACCATTTACGATATTAAGGCTGGCGGCAAGCTCAACTCCACCTTAAATATTGATATTCTGCGTCTCGGTTACGGTTACGATGCCATCCAAGGCAGCGACTACGATGTGGGCATTTCCCTTGGTTTGCACACTATGTTTATCAAGACCGGCTTTGAAGGCGTCATCGGCGTCTGCCATGCCTCTGAGCTGCTGAACAATGTTTGTGGTAGCCAAGCCATCCCCCGCATCGTCGATGAAAATGTCACCGCACCTTTGCCGGATTTTGGCGTCTACGCCAACTATGAATTTATCCCTGGCTGGAAGCTGACGACCCATGCCCAGTATTTCTACATCAAACTCAATGATGTAAAGGGCGAACTGGTAGATGTTAAACTCGGCATCGATGCCAATATCACCGAGAACTGGCGCATGAGCGTGGCCTACAACTACTACAAGGTCGATGTGGATATCGCCCAAAAATCACCGAATAAAGATACTCAAATCGCCGACTACAACATTTACTACAGTTTTATCGGCCCGATGCTTTCGGTCAGCTATACCTTCTAATAGATTGATAAACGTAAAGAATCCACCTTCTGAAGAAGGTGGCTTTGTTTTAACCCCCTAAAAGGGGGCCTTTATTCAAGAGCAAGTTGACCCTGCTCTTGCCGCTCTACTTTCTCTTGATGCCTAACGTATCTACGGATTATTTCCTCGTTAATTCCAATCGAATCGACGAAGTATCCTCCCTGCCAAAAATGATTTCCCCAAAGTTTATTCTTACGTAGGTAAGGAAATTTACTGAATATTTTCAACGCTATCTTACCTTTTAACGCCCCCATTAAATTCGATATAGATATCTTCGGAGGTACCTTCACCACTAAATGGACATGGTCAACTTGAACATTTAGCTCCATGACTATGTATCCCATTTGATGGCAATAAACCTGAATGCATCGATAAACCTCTTTTCCGACATTACCTTTCAATATCCGAAAGCGGTACTTTGGTGTCCAGACTATATGATATTGACATCGCCAGAACACATGCGATGCTTGCTCGTATCTACTCATGTTATTTGCCTCTTTTGACTTCGCAAAAAATCAAAGATGCATTTAACATGGGTAGGTATACAGGCAAAGCCTCAAATGATGATAACCACCTACTGAAGTAGGTGGTTTTGGGCTAAAAATAAAAAAGGACGCCTAGGCGTCCTTTTTGCTTTTGTTTAATATGATTACTTTTTACGACCGTCTTGCTCACGCTTGGTCTTAAAGTCTGATGCCTCTACCCAATGTGGCCAATCGGTGCCATTGGCTAAGGTGGTTAGCATGCTCGCCATCAGCTCTAAATCCTGCTTCACCCCTTCGAGGGTCCAGTTAGGATCATAATCATCGGCACCCTTGTGGTATTTGTGGGCAATATAGTCAGGATCCGTATCCCCAAGGCTCATAAATAACAAGCCGGGCACGCCTTGCTGGGCCAGCGCGAAGTGGTCCGATCTAAACATCAAACCATTTTGTGGTCTTGGATCGCCCTTCACCACCCGTCCCTGCGCCTTAGCGGCCTTATCCAGATACGTTTCTAACTCAGACACGCCCTCACCGTAGCGCAGAATATAATCCACACCTTGGTTCATATTCATGCCGTCGATATTCAAAAACGACACGATATTTTTGGTCGGCACACTCGGATGCTGAGCGAAATGCTGGGCGCCAATTAAGCCGGTTTCCTCGGCGGTAAAGGCACTAAACAGAATCGAGCGCTCAAGCGGCGCACTTTGCGCTTGTTTGGCAAAGTAACGCGCCAGCGCCAACACACCCGCCACGCCACTGGCGTTATCCACGGCGCCATTGATGATCTCTGGCTTGCCATCTTCAATCACTGTACCAAGATGATCCCAATGGGCATGCATCATCACCACTTCATCGGGGCGACTCTTGCCGGGCAACAGTGCCGCCACATTGTGGGATTCGGCGCGCTCAATCGTATTGTTTAAACTCACATTCGCCTTTAAGTTTAACGGAACAGCCTTAAAGTTTGGCTTAGCAGCTTGTTGCTTTAAGGTATCAAAGTCCATACCTGCCTTAGCAAAAATCTTATTGGCAACATCATGTTGCACCCAGCCCATCACGCCTACCTGCCCTTGGTTATTATTGGCATCGACCAAGGTGAACTTAGTGCCAGTATTGGAGTTTTGCACCACTCCCCAACCATAGGCGGCTGGCGCCGTCTCATGGACGATAAATACGGCTTCGGCGCCTTGACGCGCGGCCTCTTCGTATTTGTAAGTCCAGCGACCATAGTAGGTCATGGCATTACCTTTAAAGACCTTGGGATCTTGAGTCGCAAAACCTGGGTCATTGACGAGCACAATCACGGTTTTACCTTTGACATCAAGGCCCTGATAGTCATTCCAACTATATTCAGGCGCATTAATGCCATAGCCGACAAACACCACATCGCTATTACTGAGGTTGACTTTATCGCTAATTCTCTGGGTTCTGGCAGTAAATTCGCTGCCATTGGCAAACTTGAGTCCGCCGATATCGAGTTGCATGTTTTGATCGGCGGTGATTTTCGCTAGCGGTACCGCCTGCAAATAGCTGTCACCAAACCCCGGCTTAAGCCCCATCTCTTTAAAGGCTTTCTCAAGGTAATCAATCGTCAGTTGCTCGCCTTCAGATAAGGGCGCGCGACCGCCGAAGGCATCACTGGCTAAGGTTTTGACGTCGGTGCGATACTGGCCGAGATCCAAGCTGTCACTGAAGGAGGATGCGGCCATAGCTGGCAGTGACAGTAAGGAACCTAGGGCACCGGCAAGGATGAAATTTTTCAAGACTTTCTCCCAAGTTATTATCATTATTTAATTTTAGCGATAAACTCTATCATATCCCCCAACGCTTTTGGCAGGTAATTCAGCCTGCATCAGGCCATTAGTTGTAACGGGATTTGACGGGCAAAACTGTTTACCCAAATGTGGTATACCTAGTTTATCGAGTTATTTTTATTGGGATGTATCCATGTCACGAGATTTATTACAAACCGCAGCCTTAAATCTTAAAAAAGCGGTTCCCTTAATGCTCAAGCATCAAATTCCCACCACGCCAATCAATTATGCCCTGTGGTATACCTACGTGGGCGAACAAAACCCTGCGTTAAACGCACAGCTTGATACGGTTATCGCCCACTACAACACTTGCCCGCCGGTCAGCAGCGAGTTGTTGTTTCGCCAGTATGTCGCCGATCCGGTTGAGTTGGATGTACGCGATATGCGGCTCAACCTTGAGGCCATGGCAACTGAGCTGTCGCAATCGATTCGGGATACCAATCTCGATGCAACTGAGTTTCAGACCTGTATTAACACCAACTTTGCCAAACTCAATGGCATCGAAGAAGGTGCGCTCAGCGTCGAGCAAGTGCTGGATTTGGTGCGTAATTTGGTGAAGGAAGCCGACAATATTCGCTCGAGCACTGAGTATTTCACTTCCCAGTTACAAAAAGCGCAGACGGAGATTGATGCGTTAAAACAAAAGCTTGAAAAATCAGAGAAAGATGTACTTTACGATGCGCTCACGGGCTGTTTAAACCGCCGCGCCTTCGACGCCGACCTCGCCGGCATGTTGGCACAGGCCCCCGAGGGTACCTGTCTTATCTTGGTCGATATCGATCACTTTAAAGCTTTTAACGACAACTATGGCCACCAGCTGGGCGATCAAGTATTAAGAGCTGTATCAAAGCGTTTGCAGGAAGCCTGTCGAGATGGTTGTAAGTTGTACCGCTTCGGCGGCGAGGAGTTCGCGATAATCGTGCCGAAAAGCCAGCTGCGCATTGCGCGGCAACTGGCCGAGGCCATGCGCCGTGGGCTCGAGAAACTCAGCCTCAAGGATAGGCGCAAAGATCAACGTATCGACAATATCACCGCCTCCTTCGGTGTCGCCCAGTGGCAAGAAAAACAAGTGGCTATTCACCTCATCGAAAGAGCGGATATGCTACTTTACGAAGCCAAACGCTTAGGTCGAAATCGGGTGATGCCGATGAGCAACTAGCTCGAACAAAAGGCAGAACTCTGGTTCTGCCTTTTTGTTCATCACGCTGGTTTTCACGCCATCGTTATCATGCTTTGATTATTGTGAGCTTTATCAACAGCGGCTTAGCGCCCTCTCCTTATCTCACCGACTTATTTACATGCTTATCTTCAGGAACTGACACAAGGCTGTTAACTCAACGCTTTTATACGTTTTTAGATAAAAGCGTTGCCCCTAGGCCACCTTTTGAACCATCGCCTGTGTGGCCATCGTTTCAGCGGATTGCAATGCAGCGGGCTCGGGTTCGACAGGGATGGCCTGCACCACAAAACGCAGTTCAGCCCCGCCTTGCAGCGCATCGAAGGGATAGCAAGTGATCAGGGTTAAACGATTATCCTCACTTGGCGCCATCAACTCAGTTTGCGATTCATGCACCACTTCAGTCGCCACCACTTGGTAAACAATTTCTTTGCCCGTCGCGGTTTGCAGCGCCAAACGGCGTCCAACACTGATGCCATTTAACATCGCAAAATGCGTATCCCTGTGTCCGGCAATCACAGTGTTACCTTGCGCGCCAGCGGGGGCACTCGATAACACTAAGGCTGGCCCGAAGGCCAAATTACGGCCTGATGCGCCCGCCAGCACATATAAGCTATCGTTGGATGCCGGGCCATCGAAGTGATTCGGTCTTTTAGCCTGCTCAATGGAGAGCTTAGCCACGGGATAGGTATCGGCCCAGGACCAAGGTTTATGGGACTGACCATCGATTAAGGTTTTAGCCCAGGCTTGTTCAATCAAATATTGGGCAAAGTGTGCTTTCGCTTGCATATAGAATCCTTTTCCAAACAACGTGATGCCGAGTAATACCAATCCCACCAGCAATCCTATTTGTATCTGTTGAGTCATGCGCATACTCATGGACATGACTCAGCCGTTCAGCGCGAATGACAGCGCGCGTTGCTGCCGCTGCTGGCGACGAATCGACAGCGCCAACATCAAGGCAAGTAGTAACACGCTGCCCCCTAAGAGCATGTCGAAACGGCTTGAGGTCGATGTTTGTGGCAAAACGCCCATTGGCTGCCACCCCAAGGGTAAATGCTGGCGCACCACCGCATCGCGGCTCATGGCATTGCTTGTGATGGGAGTTAAATCCACCGCGACCAAGCTGGTATAAGGGCTGACTAAGTGATAGTTGAGCGACAGCGCCGTGACCTGTTGTTTGACCTTGTCATCGTTAGCGCCGTTTTTACTCAGTTCTAAGGCCGCAATCTGTTTGCGGGCCCAGAGTAAATCGAGTCCCGCCGCTGGCTGCGCTACATCAGTTGCAGAATGACTTGTGTCATTGGCTTGCAAAGATAACGACTGTTGCCAGTTTTTATGGCCCTGACGACCGGAGATCACCAGTTCCTGAGGCTCACGTGGGTGGCGCTTTAGGCTGATCAATACCGGCTCACCACGGTAAAGATCGGGGATCGGCGCGGGCCAGTAATCAGGCACAGAACCATCATCAAAGCGCACCTGCAAATCGGTGAGTACCGGATACTGGATTTTGGCCAGCAACTGGTTGATCTTTTGCTCCACTTCATCCACATCACCAATGTAAGTAAAAGTACCGCGCCCAAGTTCAGCCGCACGCTGCATAAAATGCGAGTTTGGCGCCGAGCCAATGCCGACGGTAAAAAGACGGTTGTCGCCGATTTGATTGCGGATTAACTCAAATAACGCCGACTCATTGCCGACTGAGCCATCAGTCATAAAGATCACTTGTCTTAGCGACTTATCCTCAGCCGACGCTGCGTTAAACGCCTGTCTTGGCAGCGCGGCATTTAAAGCCTGCGCCATTTCGGTGCCGCCATCGGCCTGCAAACGATTCACAAACTGACGTGCCATAGCAAGATTACTCGCGGTTGCGGGCAATGGTGTTGGCGATAGTAAAGACACATCAGAGTTAAATTCGATTATGTTAAAACTGTCCTGTGGCCTTAAACCGCGCAGCGCATAACGCAGGGCATTTTTCGCCTGAATAATGGAATCTCCCGCCATCGACCCCGAAGTATCAATCACTAAAATAAGCTCACGGGGCAAGTTCAGTTGTTCACTGGCCTCGACTTTGGGCGGCAGGACCATCACTAAGCTGTAGTTATCTGTATTGCTGCCGTTGCTATTGCTATTGCTATTGCTATTGCTATTGCTATTGCTATTGCTATTGCTATTGCTATTGCTATTGCTATTGTCATTAATACTGGCAGTTGAACCACTATCTGCACTCGCATTATCGTCCTGCGTCGTATGGGTTTTGCCCGCTTGGTTGAATACCCAAGCCACAGGACTGGTGCCCTGCTTAAGACGCCATTGCAGTACAAAGTCGCGATTGGCGGGCACGCGATTAGCCAAAGCGGCCGTCAGTTGGCCCCGTTTTTCATCAATCGTAATGGGATGATACGGACTCACCACGGCGGATTTGTCCACACCTTCACCGAGCTTGACCTTAATATCGGCCTTTAGCACGGGATCGGCCTCACTACTGGCATCGCGGATCGGGGCAATAATTCGGTCGGCATCGAAGACTTGGCTGCTGGTCACGCGCTTACCATTATTTCCGCCTAGCGTTAAGCCAGGGATATAGCGCGGCGCCACCACCAACGGAAAACGTAGGCTAAAGAGACCATCTTCATAATGAATGGTTTCTTGATAGCTGATTTCGACCACCAACTCCTCATCGGGAGCGAGGTTAGCGACTTCGGTCGTGAACATATTGGGCCGTTCTTGGCTGACTAGACTGGCACGTTTTCCTTCGGCTTTGGCCTGCTCAAAAATCTGTTTTGCTTGCTGTTTTGGGTGAATTTGACCTTCGATGATCCGCTCACCAATGTGCAAACGCAGTGAGTCCACCGCCGCCTCATTAGGTAAAGGAAACAGATAGCGGCCATTGAGCACAAATCCCGTTTGATTACTGAAAACCTGCTTCACGCTCACCCTATTGGTTAACCCCGAGACCTGCATCGACACATGCGTGTCCACGGGTAAGGACGGCATTAAACGACCACTGGCGGTTTGATACACCAGCATCCCTTGGGTGACATCGTCTAAACTGAACGCTGGCAGTGTGCTCGCCGTGTGTTCATCGAAGGTTGCGGCAATATTTTGTGGCGCCGATAAGGTGCCGACACTGTTCGGTGAGGCTAACACCGCAAATGGTAGCCCCCAACAAATGGAGGCGCCGATCACTAGCATCGCCAGTGTTTGACAAACTTCTTTTACCCTTTTCCCTGTGATCATCACAAAGGCTCCTGATCTTGATTGAATACGATTGATATTGTTGAATTATTCGGTCACACGGCTCGCCATCAGCCCTTGGTTAGGCTGCATGGTCAGAGTGACTCGGCGATCGAACACATCGGATTCACTATCTTGTTGATCATTAAGTGGCATTCTGGCGCCGAAGGCTTGGGTGGTGATCCGCTCGGGGGCTACGCCTTGCTTAATCAAGTATCCCCGCACTTCTAACAAACGTTGCTCCGAGAGCGCTTGGTTGTAGGCCAGATCACCGCGACGGTCGGCATAACCTTTCAGCTCGAGATTGGACTCGCTCGAGCGCTTCATCACCTTGACGACATTGTCTAATTGGGGCAAAAAATGGCTTTCAAGCTCCGACGAGCCTGTACGGAACTGCACATTCATGCCCAGCGCCAACTCACTTAACAGTTGTTGTTGCTCGGCGAGCAGTTCATCGAGTTGCTTTTGGGTTGAGGCGTATTCGACGGCGCGTTGCTCGCTGGCCTGTTGTTTGGCCGATAAGCTCGCCAGTTGTTGGCGCTGCAGGGCAATATGCTGTTGCTGGGTTTTAACCGTGTCGGTATCGGAGACCGATTGGCCAATTAAGGTGCCGGTAAACCCACCGATAATGGCGCCAACGGGGCCACCCACTAGGGCGCCAATTAACGCTCCGCCGCCAAGACCGATAAGCGCTTCACCATCATCCTCATCTTGCTCAAGCATCTCAGTCTGTGGCTCGGAGAGCACAGGTTGATTTTGCAAGGAAACCCTTGCCGATACGCTAGCGATGGGCGCAGCGAATACACTCAGTACCAAGATATTAATCAGCGTCTTTTTCATCATCTCATTCCTTTTGATTTGTGCTGCGCTTACCCGCCTAAGTCATTAGCGCGGCGGGTAAAACGGAATGAGCTTATTAAACACAAGCGCCATGGCATAAGCGGGGATGGAAAATGGCAATGCGACTATCAATTGTGGCAACAAAATGGCAATTGCATTTGGGAGCTTTTCTCAGAAATAAATTCCTGTATAGTCACGAAAACTTATCCCCAGACACTTAGTCCCAGCAGTCAATAGGAAGATGGCTAATGAAACGTATCGCCATTGTGGAAGATGAAGCGGCCATTCGCGAAAATTACAAGGATGTGTTGCAGCAACACGGTTACAGTGTGCAAACCTATGCCGACAGGCCATCTGCCATGTTGGCGTTTAATACCCGTCTGCCAGATTTAGCCATTATCGATATTGGCCTTGGCAATGAGATTGACGGCGGTTTTATGCTGTGTCAGTCCCTGCGTGCCATGTCGAACACATTGCCAATCATCTTCTTAACCGCGCGGGATAGCGATTTTGATACTGTGTGCGGCCTGCGTTTAGGCGCCGATGATTACCTGAGCAAAGAAGTGAGCTTCCCCCATTTGACGGCGCGTTTAGCCGCGCTGTTTCGCCGCTCTGAGTTAGCCACCAGCCAAACGCCGCAGGAGAATTTACTGGAGCGCGGACCGCTTACTATCGACGCCAATCGGATGCAGGTTTCTTGGAACCAGATCCCGATTGAACTCACAGTCACCGAGTTTTGGATGGTGCACGCCCTTGCCAAGCACCCGGGGCACGTCCGTAGTCGCCATGAGCTGATGCAAGAGGCGAAGATTTTTGTCGATGACAGCACTATTACTTCCCATGTGAAGCGCATCCGTAAGAAGTTTATGGCCGCCGCGCCCGAATTTGATTGTATTGATACCGTTTATGGCATGGGCTATCGCTGGGACAGCCTAGCCTAAACCATGCCAAGTAGCAGATTAGCCAGCATTCTATGACACGTTTTCCCTTCGGTCTTCGCACTAAAGTTATTGGCCTTAGCCTGTTTTTACTCTGCCTCCCTTGGCTGGGGTACCAATATGTGTGGGAGATGGAAAAATACCTGCGCCACGGTCAGGAACGCACCTTAGAGGGCACCACTCAAGCCTTAGCGACCGCCTTGCACGAGCGCCCCAAGCTGTTCGACGGTCAGGCGAGCTTTTTAAAGCAGGTTGAAAAGAGTCGCGATCTCTATGCTTATCCCTTAGCGGGCGCGATTCTGCTCGATGGCAAACTCAATGAATGGCAGGAATATCAGCACAGATTTATCCAGTACGGCGAGGCCAATCTCATCATGCGTGCCGATCCCAGCACGCCGCTCACCTTGAGTTTTACCCATATGGTGGGTCAGTACGATGGTTATCTGTATGCCTTTTTTCAGGTGGTCGATCCCAATGTGGTGTTTCGCGGCAAGAATGCCTTAAGCGTTGATAGAAACGATCACCTGTCGATTGCGACCCTTGCCCCCGACAATAAATTTAAACGCTATATCGTGGCCACGACCCAGCCCGGCTGGATCAGTGCCTTCGAGCTGCCCGCCAACCCTAAGCAAACCGTGCCCGTAACACCCGAAGTCCGTATTCAAGGACAATGGGCCACCACGGATGTGGGCTACAATATCGAACTGCGTATCCCCTTGGATATGGTGGGCAGCAAACTGGGATTTGCGATTTCAGATGTCAACGACAGCAAATACCGCGATATCACAGCCGTAGTCGGCACCTCCGCCTTAGATACCGTCGACAAACTCGGTACAGTCTTAGTGCCATCACCCGAAATTGAAAATATTATCAAAGGCATGAGCCACTACAGCTCACGGATTTGGGTGGTCGATAAACACGGGCGTGTGCTCGCGAAGTCTGGCGATATCCGTGACAGCAACAGTGTGTGGACACGCACACTTGATGATGAAAACAGCAACTCGATGTGGCAACGTTTTCAGCGCGACTACCTGCACCCGCTCTACTATAAAATTCTTACTAAACCGCCGAAGGATTTTATCGATTCCCTGCAAGACTCAACCGAACTCGACGGCAGCCATATTCAAAAGGCGCTCGCGGGACAACAAAGCTCGACCTGGCGACTTACGCCGGACAATAAAGCAGTGGTGCTAGCGGCCGCGAGCCCCATTTGGATTGATAACAATGTGATGGGCGCCGTGGTGGCCGAAGAAACCACCCACGGTATTCGCACCCTGCGTAACCGTGCGCTGGAAAAACTGTTTAACGTGATCCTGACCATTATGAGCATGGGCACCTTAGCGCTGTTTTTCTTCGCCTCGAGTATTTCCAATCGTATCCGCAAACTGCGCGATGAAGCCGAGAATGCCATCGACAGCCAAGGCCGCGTGCGGAACCATTTAAAACCCTCTAAGGCGCGGGACGAGATTGGCGACTTATCCCGCAGTTTTGCCAGCATTGTCGGCCGTTTGGGTCAATACACCCATTATTTAGAGAATATGTCGTCGCGCCTGTCCCATGAGCTACGTACGCCGGTGGCCGTGGTGCGCTCCTCTTTAGAGCATTTAAATCTGCAAACCTTAGATAAAGACACGCAAAAGTACGTCGACCGTGCCCAAGAAGGGGTGAGCCGATTAAGCATGATATTAAACAACATGAGTGAGGCAACGCGCCTTGAGCAGAGCCTTACTCAGGCCGATGTGGCTAAGTTCCCACTATCCCAAGTGGTGAGCGGCTGTATGCAGGGCTATCAAATGACCTACCCTGAGCAGCAATTTAGCGTCAAAGTGCCCGAGCAACCTTTGATGATGCAGGGCGTGCCTGAATACATCGCCCAATTGATGGACAAACTTATCGCCAATGCCATCGAATTTTGTCATCAAGGCAGTGCGATCGAAGTCACCCTCACCCAAGTTGGCAAACAAGCCACTTTGCTTATCAGTAACTTAGGACCACAGTTGCCAGTGGATATGTCGGAGCAGATCTTCGACTCCATGGTTTCGGTGCGGATCAATCAAGCCCAAGACAAACCTCACCTCGGCTTAGGTTTGTATATTGCACGGCTCGTGACCGAGTTCCATCAGGGTAAAATTTTGGCCCGCAACCGCAGCGAAAACGATGGGGTCGATATTCTGGTCACCCTACCGCTGAGCTAATCCACGCTCTGCAACTTGAGGTAAACTCATCTGTTTGCCTCCTGCCATTTTCACGGGCAGATGCTAAGATGACGGCCATCACAATGGATAACAACATAAAAACTGACTCGCCAAGGTAAGCCCTATGACAGATAAACATCAGCTAGCCACCCAAATCGTCAGCGTCGGTCGAGATAAAAAATGGACCAAGGGCGTGATTAACCCGCCCGTATTTCGCGCATCGACTATCGTCTTCGACACAATGGAAGACATGCGTCACGCCGCCAAAAACAAAACCAATGGCGAAATGTTTTATGGCCGCCGTGGCACCCCGACCCATTTTGCGTTTCAGGCGGCGATCAGTGAGCTCGAAGGTGGCGCAGGTACGGCGCTGTATCCCTCGGGTGCGGCGGCGATTAGCGCGGCTTTGTTATCGTTTTTACAGGCGGGCGATCACCTGCTGATGGTCGACAGTGTGTACGAGCCAACCCGCGATCTTTGCAGCCATATTCTGGCGGGCTTTAATATTGAGACCACCTATTACGATCCCCTGATTGGTGAAGGTATTCGCGCGCTTATCCGCCCCAACACTAAGGTGCTGTTTTTAGAGTCTCCCGGCTCCATCACCATGGAAGTGCAGGACGTCCCGACCCTATGCCGTATCGCCCATGAACATGGATTAGTGACCATTCTCGACAACACTTGGGCCTCGCCAATCAATAGCAAGCCCTTCGAGATGGGTGTCGATGTGTCGATTCAAGCCGCGACCAAATATATCGTCGGTCACTCTGATGTGATGATTGGCACCGCGACTGCCAACGAAAAGCACTGGCCGCAGCTGCGTGAACGCAGTTATTTATTGGGGCAAACGACTTCCCCCGACGATGTGTATCTCGCTACGCGCGGATTACGCACCCTTGGCGTGCGCATGGCGCAACATGAGAAAAATGCTCTTAAAGTGGCTAACTGGTTGAAAACTCGCCCCGAGGTTGACCATTTACGTCACCCCGCCTTCGATACCTGCCCGGGACATGAGTTCTTTAAACGCGACTTTAGCGCAGCCAACGGTCTGTTCTCCTTCGTGTTAAAGCAAGGGGATCAGGAGGCGGTGACCGCGCTCGTTGAAAATATGCAGCATTTTAAAATGGGGTTTTCTTGGGGCGGTTATGAGAGTCTGATCCTAGGGATTTTCGGGATTGAAAAAATCCGCAGTGCCACTCAGTGGGATGCAAGCAAGCCATTGATCCGTGTGCATATTGGCCTAGAAGATCCCGATGATTTAATTGCCGATCTCAGCGCAGGCTTCGATCGCTTTAATGCCGTACTCGCCGCCAAGGCTAAATAAAGCTTAAACAAATTATGTGAAAACAACGAAGGCGGGAGCTTACTCGCCTTCATTTTGCCCCGCCTTAGTTGTGTCCCACTATCGTATTACTTCGGCTTCAATTCACCTTTGCTATTTGGGCTGCGCCGCACTTATTGCGGGGTCAATCCACGCCTGAGAACCGTACAAAGGCACGGTCGATAAGGCATGTTTGTGGCTGCCATTGGTCTCTTTGGTCGAATAGGATAAATACAGCAGGGTTTGATTGGGCGCATCGTAAATTCGGCGCACTTTTAAGCTCTTAAATAAGATACTTAAGGATTCGGTAAAGACCACTTCACCGTGTTTGCTCTTATCGATGTTAGCAATATCGGCGGCGGAAATCGGCCCCGTTTGACGACAACTAATGCCCATATCCGAAGGATCGGCAAAATCGAGGTTCGCTTCAATACGGCTAATATGGCAAGTCACCCCACGGATTTTTGGGTCCTGCTTGGCATCGATAATCACATCTTTAGTGGTAAATAACCCAAGGCTCACTTTACCTACGTCATCGCCGCAGCCTGTGAGTAGCGTCCCCGCCAGCGTCACGGCCAGCAAAGACATTAAAGCCTTATTGACTCTTTTCATCTGTTTATCCTTATTCATCATCCTTCCCTATTGAGCAAAACACTTTTGTGCCCAGCGCGTTAATCCCGCCGTCACCGAACCAAAGTGGTCACCGACGACAACTGGGGTTTCGGGATAAAGGCTAGTGATTTTAGCGTAAATCGCGGGGCTGCGCGCGGTGCCGCCCGTCACATAAATCACATCGGGTTTGCACTCTAGACTATCGGCATCCACGGACAACTCCTCTGGCGCTAAACCATTGCCCGCAAGACTCTTTGCCGCCTGAGTCAGCGCTTGGTGCATCAACGCCTCAACCTTGGTGAGCGAAGGCTCAATCGCCGTTTCAAACCCCGTGCGGCTCACTTCTGCCTGAAGTGATGCTTCAATAAAGTCCAGCGCACTCTCAGTCGTTTGCACATCAGACAAAGCAATTTTAGCGCGCTCGGCGAGTCGTACAATTTGGTAGCTTAACTGTTGTTGCTGCACTTTGAGCAATCTTTTTAGCAGCTGCGGCTGCTCGGCCTCTTTAATGAGTTCATCAATCAGCTTGCGAGTGCTTAGGGTGGCAAACTCACGCTGGGCACTGATATCGTTGACGGCGACCGCATTCCAAAAGGGATTGCTCGGCATAGGCTTACCGTTACTCATTAGCGAGCCTAAACCAAAGTGCGGCATAAAGGCATTCATCGCCAGCGCAATATCCAAATCATTCCCGCCAATCCGCTGGCCGCTGTGGCCGAGGCAATCGGCACTGCGATCGAAACTCGCCTGATGCTTTGGCCCCATTTTGACCACGGAGCAGTCGGTCGTACCGCCACCCACATCGACCACCAGCACGGTTTGGTCGGCACTGAGACTCGCCTCATAGTCCATCCCCGCAGCCAGTGGTTCGAACAGAAATGCCACATCGACAAACCCCGCCCGTTTCGCGGCTAAGGTTAAAATGGCCTCGGCTTGGCGGTTGCTCTCTTCACCTCCAATGCCTTGAAAGTTCACTGGGCGACCAATCACCGCATGGGTAATGCTTGTCTCTCCCTCTGATTCAACGCCCTTTTCAGCGAGTACGGCTTCGGCGCGCACTTTAATATGCTGCATCATTAAGGTGACTATGTCTTCAAACAGGGCGACTTGTTCGGGTCTCAGGCCCGTTGCCCCTAAAAAGGATTTTGGCGAACGGACATAAAAACCTTCTTCCGGCATTTCAAGATAAGCGGCCACGGCCTGCTCACCCACAAACACCGCTTGGGTTTCGGCATCGAGATCTAATTCATGACGCACCATACGGGCGCGGCTCAATTGCGCGGCGCGCTTCTTGGCATAATCCGCTTTCAACGCCTGCGGCAAGCCACGGTAAACGGCCTCGGCAATAAGCTCTCTATCCATTGCATACACAGTGGAAGGTAAATAAGCTGAATCGCTCGATAAGGGTAACAGTGAAACTTCATCTCCCTGCATGATCCCAACGGCACAGTTGGCACTGCCATAATCAAATCCGACAAACATCCGCTTACCCCTACAGTCAAACCACAATCAAAAAGCCGAGCAAGGTAACACAGTTTGCCCCAATCCCAAAGGAAGCCCCGCACAGTTCCCCTGCTTTACCTTGTAAATTTGCGGCTAAATGCAAGTTCATTTTAAAGTCACATTTCTGTCACACTTGTCATCAATCTGACATATTCAGCTCGTATCTTTGAGCGCATATCACTTTCGCCTGAAGGGGAAATGGTCTGTAAATCCCTTCATTTTTCAGTAGCAAATCTGATTGCACTCCGATGGATGAATGCTATTGTATATTGCGCCATGACGCTTGCTTAAAGGAGCTGTGCAGTGTCCCCGAATACCGATAAACTGTCGATCGATAAAGAAATCTCTTGGTTGTCATTCAACGAGCGGGTGCTGCAGGAGGCCTGTGATCCCAATGTGCCTATCGTGGAGCGGGTGCGCTTTTTAGGCATATTCTCCAATAATATGGATGAGTTCTT
The DNA here is from genome assembly GCF_023283775.1 of Shewanella seohaensis. NCBI lineage: Bacteria > Pseudomonadati > Pseudomonadota > Gammaproteobacteria > Alteromonadales > Shewanellaceae > Shewanella > Shewanella seohaensis. The sequence continues at coordinate 352,877 of NZ_JAKILE010000002.1, read as the reverse complement.
CCGGGTGCGGGTGGCCGCGGTCAGACGCTCAATTCTGCTCTCTGCGCTGCAGGAAGGTCGCAGCAATAGCCGTCACCTAATGGCCAAAATTCAGACCAAAGTCATGGCATTGCAGGAACGTTTCGACAGCATTTACGTCGAGCTGATGCGTGAGTTAGTCCGCCGCAATATTTTGTTAATCAACGAAAAACAATTAAGCGAGTTCCACAGTAACTGGCTTAAAAAACATTTTCGCGATCACTTTAAACGCCATATCGCGCCGCTTATCGTCAACAACAATCGCGACCTAGTGAAGCATATCAACGACGACGCCACCTATCTGTGCGTGTGTTTATTCACTAAATCCCGTAGACAATATGCCCTCGTGGAAGTGCCCACTAAAAATGTGCCGCGTTTCATTGAGTTACCCGCCGAAAAATCGAAGGCGAAAAAATACTTGATCCTGCTGGATAACATTATTCGCCACTGTGTGGACGACCTCTTTGGTCCCTTCTTCGAGTACGAAGCCATTGAAGTCTATTCGATGAAACTGACCCGCGACGCCGAGTTCGATATTACCGACGAACTTGAACAAACCCAGCTCGAGAAAATGACTAAGGGTTTGAAAAAACGCCTGACCGCCGAACCCGTGCGTTTGGTGTACGACAAAGAAATGCCCGAGCACATGCTCGAAATGCTAAAAGAAAATTTAAACATCAGCTCGACTGAGTGTTTGATCCCCGGCGGGCGTTACCATAGCTTTAAGGACTTTATCGGCTTCCCTAACCCTAGCCGTGATTACCTCGAAAACGAAAAATTGCCCGCGCTCAATAGCTCGGGCTTTGGCCGCAGCGCCAACAGTTTCGATGCGATCAAGATGGGCGATATTATGGTCAACTACCCGTACCATAAGTTCTCCCACTTTACCGAAATGGTGCGTCAGGCCGCCTACGATCCTGCGGTGCGTTTTATTCGCATCAACCTTTACCGTGTTGCGAAAAAATCCCATGTGATGCAATCGCTTATCGACGCGGTGAAAAATGGTAAACAAGTCACCGCCGTGATTGAGCTGCGAGCGCGCTTTGACGAGCAATCTAATATTGAGTGGACACGGGTGCTCGCCGAGGCGGGTGTGAAGGTCCACCATGGGATCACCAGCTTAAAAGTGCACTCTAAGTTGTGTTTGATTGGCCGCGAAGAGCAAGGCGAGATGAAACTCTATTGCCACGTGGGTTCAGGCAACTTTAATGAAGGCACGGCGCGGGTCTATACCGACTTATCGCTATTTACCGCCAATCAGGAAATCGCCCGCGAAGTAGAGCAAGTGTTCGACCTAATTGAACATCCTTACCGCCGCGATAACTTCCAGCATTTGATTGTGTCGCCCTATGATGCGAGACAAAAACTGACCCATTTGATTGATAACGAAATCGTCAACGCCCAGAGCCATATAAAGGCGGCGATTACCTTAAAATTGAACAACCTGCTCGATGAATCCTTAGTCCAAAAACTTTACGAGGCCTCGGCTGCGGGGGTCAAAATCAAACTGTTGATCCGCGGTATGTGCTCGCTTATTCCACAAATTCCGGGGATCAGCGACAACATCGAGATCTACAGTATTGTCGACCGATTTTTAGAACATTCGCGGGTGATGCTGTTCCACGCAGGTGGTGAGAATAAATTATTTATCAGCTCCGCCGATTGGATGAGCCGCAACATAGATAACCGCGTCGAAGTGAGTGTGCCTATTTATGATCCGCGTCTAAAACAAATGGTGATGGATATTTTATCGTTACAGTTCAATGACAACACTAAGGCGCGCATCATCAATAAGGAGCAGAGCAATCCTTATCGTAACCGCGGTAATAAACGTAAAGTGCGTTCTCAAATTGCCATTTATCAATATCTGATTAATTATGAGAAGCGGTTGCAGCAAGAATTTAGCGCCCAGCGCGAAGCCGCAAAGCTTGAAGCGGAGCACGCGGCGGAACTTGCCCACAATCCCGAATTACAGGCCAAAGCCAGCTAATGCTGGCTTTATCATCGTCTCGATTGCCTAAGGATAATCCGATTGGTTGCCACACATTCACAACCGCGACACTTTGTCGCTATCGACATGGGCTCGAACAGTTTTCATCTGGTTATCGCCCGTGAGCAAGACGGCAGCTTGCAAATATTGCACAAAGAAAAACAACAAGTTCAGTTAGCGACGGGTCTCAATGCGCAGAACATCCTCAGCATGGATGCTATCGAGCGCGGCCTCAATTGCCTGCGGGACTTTAATCAGCGTTTTTCCAACCTCGATCAAGCTCAGGTACGTTTAGTCGCCACCCACACCCTAAGGGTAGCCAAAAACCGTGAGCAGTTTATTGAAGCGGCGCTCAGCATCATGCCCTACCCGGTGGAGGTGATTTCTGGCCACGAGGAAGCGCGCCTTATCTATAACGGCATTGCCCAAAGCCAAGTGCTTGGTAAACGCAATATAGTGATCGACATTGGTGGCGGCTCGACCGAAGTGGTACTCGGGCAAAAAAATACCCCCACCCATTTATCTAGCCTGCGCTGTGGCTGCGTGAGTTTTAACGAGCGCTTTTTTATCGATGGGCAAATCACGCCAGCCTCATTTCGCGGAGCCCAAAGCGCCGCCGATAAACAATTTGCCTCACTGTCGAAGGAATATTTCAGTGGCGATTGGGACTTAGTGCTTGGTAGCTCAGGCACAGTCAAAGCCATTTGCGAAGCGATTCAGGAAGATCATGGCGATGAAATCGTCACCCTCGCACGCCTCAAACAATTAAAGCTGAAACTGATTAAGTGCGGACACATCAGCCAAGTGCACTTTGCTAATGTCGATGATAAACGCACACCGCTCGTGCCCGCTGGCCTTGCCATTTTAATCAGCTTTTTTAGGCGCTTACCCATTGAGCAATTGGAGTTTAGCCCGGGCGCCCTGCGCGAAGGCGTACTCTACGAATTAGCAAAAATCGGCCAATATCAAGATATTCGCCACCGAACAGTTGAAAGCATCGCCCAGCTTTACCATGTGGATATGCCCCATGCGGCCAAAGTGCGGGACACCGCCATGGCGCTGTTTGAGCAGGTCGCCGATGAATGGGGATTAAGACCCCATGCACGTTTGCTCTCCTACGCCGCTACCTTGCATGAGATAGGGCTGCACATTAACTCAAAGGCATTGCATAAACACGGCGCTTATATCATTAGCAACAGCGACTTACCCGGCTTTAGCGAGGCGCTGCAACAGGATTTAGCCAGACTGATTGCTAACCACCGTAAGAAACCCAATGAATTACTACTTGCTGAATTAGAGCCAAACCACAAACTCACCCTCATTCGTCTCGCCTGTCTGCTGCGTTTGGCGGTGTTAGTGCATTTAGGCCGAATTGCCAAAGCCCTAGTGCTTGAGAAAATCCAAGTGGTTCCAGATGGGCTCATGCTAGTGTTGCCCAGCCATAAACGTAAAATCAGTTTATTTATGAAAGATTTGCAGCGTGAACAAAAACAGATGGCGGCTTTAGGGATGCAGCTGCGTTTAGTCTCTAGCCTTGGGCTGAATCAGGATAAAAATCTCGAGGTAAAAGACGACACTCTGAACGCCGTCGCCAGCTAATCTGCTCGTCCTTTCTCATCTCTCCGCCCCTTCACCCCTTAGTGCCGTTAACGCACTAAGGGATGCAAAATTCTTCAATTACTTATCCCCTTTCCCGTGTGGCGCTTCGAGCTTATCCAGTTCACAACCGCAACGATTACAATAGGTGGCATCAAGATCGTGGCCCATCTTATGACATTGGTTGCAGGAACGCAGATCCCTATGCCGGCCCACTTCTTGGGAAATTTCCGCGGTTAAAATCCCCGTTGGGATCGCAATAATCGAATAACCCAACAACATAGTAAAAGCCGCAATCGCTTGACCTAATTCGGTTTTCGGCGTGATATCGCCGTAACCTACAGTCGTGATTGTCACAATTGTCCAGTAGACGGATTTGGGAATAGAGCTAAAACCATTCTCAGGGCCTTCGACGACATACATCACGGCGCTTAACACCATGATGATTAAACTCACCGAGAAGAAAAACAAAAACACCTTGCGGCTCGACTGCAACATGGCCTTGAGCAGCAGATTACCTTCGCTTAAATAGCGCAGTAGTTTCAGTACCCTAAAGATCCTAAAGAGGCGCAGCACCCTGATCACTAAGGTGAAATTCGCCCCAGGAATAAACAGCGCCAGATAACTCGGTAGTACCGACAATAAATCCACTAAACCGTAAAAGCTGCGGGCATACAACACAGGATGGGTCGCGCAGTACAGCCTTAAACCATATTCAATGGTAAAAATCAGCGTAAACACCCACTCTAAAACGCGAATGATGTGCCCATAATCTTGGTGAACCGCTTCGACCGTATCGAGGAACACCAGCGCAACACTGAGCACAATACAGACCATTAAGCCAATATCAAAGTAGCGCCCTGCGGGCGTATCTGTGCCAAAAATAATGGTGCGTAGCTGGCGTTTTAATGGACTTTCGGTGTCTGGTTTTTCAGGCGACAGATCTGACATAGGGGAAAACTTCCTTGCGATAAAAAGCGTTATCTTTTCCAAATCCCCAAAGTCTGCCATGCAATTGCCACTAGCTCAAAATTATCTACTCACATAGACATAAAATTGCGGTATGATGCGCGAAAAACCTATATCTGCGTCATTTTTAGAGGAAGACATGCGCGTACCCCTACTCACTAAAACAATTACTGTGGCCATGACTGTCGCCGCACTGATTTCACCCCAAGTGCTCGCCTCATCGGGTATAGGTAAAGTCGATTTAGTGGTGATCACTAAGTCTGAGTCCAATATGGCGCTGTTAAGGGACGGCAAAATCCTCAAGCAATACCGTATTGCCATGGGTGACTTGCCGACGGGCCACAAGTTAACTGAAGGCGACCAACGTACGCCGCAGGGCCGTTATATTCTGGACTATAAAAAATCCGATAGCGCCTATTACAAATCGATCCATATTTCTTATCCCAATGAAGAAGATAAGTTAAGAGCCAAGGCGCTGGGGATCCGTCCGGGCGGCATGATCATGATCCACGGCCAGAACCCACGTTCACCTCTCTCGCCCGAGCAGGCACAGCAATACAACTGGACCGACGGTTGTATCGCCATTACCAACGCCGAGATGGATGAAGTGTGGAAAGCCGTTGATGAAGGCACGCCCATCGAGATTTGGCCCTAAGCGCTAAGCTTGATTAGCCTATGCGACTCAACGCCCAGTTAAATGGGCGTTTTTATTTGTATTCCCCGCTTTAAGGATGTTTTATGTCAACAATCACTACAGAAGCTGCGGTATTCAGCTACGCCACCTTAGAACAGACATGGCCAGAATTTGAGGCGAAGATCCTCACGTTTCTTGGCAAATTAGGCTTAGCGAATAAGTCGCTGCATTGCGATCATGTCGCCCTGAGAGTGAACAGTATAGCTGCTGCCGATGCGCTCAAGCAGGCCTTTAGCGCACGCGGGCGGATCATCTCGGATAATCAAATTAATGGCCGTACGATCCTTATCATCGAACTGGATAAGCCCCTAAAATTAGGCAGCTTTAACATCGATTGCGTCGAGCTACCCTATCCCGGTGATACCCTCTATCCACAAGAAGGCTGGGAGCATATCGAACTGGTACTGCCATCGACGGCACAGGACTGCGACGGCCTAAGCCAAGAGCTGGCTCAGTTGAGCCCATCACTTGTGCCCTTACTCCAAGGGCAAGCGGCATCCTTAACCGCAGCGCCGATAAAAGTGAAATTCAGCTCACCCAAGGGTGATAAAGAACGCTTAGCCAACCCCACCATTGCCTTTAAACAAGCCGATGTCTGTATCAAAATCCATCCGCACAGCATTAAAGCAGTTATCGCCAGCGAACAGGACTAACGGAAACATCAATCCATTTGCGCTCCTTCTCGCAGGGAGTGTGAGCTCCATATCAAATACTGACAATCGCTTGTACAAAACAGGCAGTTTGAGAAAAAGTCAGCAACAATAAAGGTGGAAATAGTCTAGTTTGTGGCTATTAACGCTTTGATTCACCACTAGGTTTTATCGAGTTTTGTGTTATCGACCACGGGAATGCCAGCAGGCTTCCCGTGATATCCATAAGGACGCAGCGCATGAAACCCCACAAGCATGAAGCACAGCTACTCAAACTCGCTTTGGAGATTGGTATCGGCTACGCCAAAAAACGCGGTTTTGATGACTTTGACAAGGGTGTGTCACCCAAGGATAAAGTGGAATGTATTTATCGGCTGTTAGTGACCGATAATTTGATCCAACCCTTAGCCAAAGATAAGGAGGATGGCCCAAATATGAAGCACAAGCTGGTTCTGTGGATCATCCGCCATCTGCCGACTGATCACCCGTTATTGCAATAAGCGCTCAAACATAAAAACAGGGCGCCAATGATTGGGCGCCCTGTGTGGAAATAAGAGATAGACGCGGGAGTTACTTCGCGACTTTTTGCGCTTTTTCCGCCGCCAGCACAGTCGCCATAGATGGCACTATGGTTGTCGGATCGAGGCGCATTTGAAACCAATTCACGCGCCAATCTAAATGTGGGCCATTCGCTCGGCCTGTCGCGCCAACTTCTGCCACGGCTTGGCCTTGCTTAACGGTTTCGCCCGCATTGACATAGAGTTTGCTTAAGTGCAAAAAGCTTGAACTCACGCCATAGCCATGGTCGATGATCATAGTTCCGCCCGAATAAAACATATCGGGAACCGACAGGCTAATCACGCCATCGGCTGGCGCGACGACCACAGTACCGGTTTTCGCAGCGACATCCACACCAAAATGTGGGTTGCCAGGCACATCGTTATAAATCCGCTGACTACCATAGACACCCGAGATCCTGCCGGTTAATGGCCAAATAAACGACTGTAGAAATGCCGTTTGCTCGCTAAAAGTGCCACGGGCCGCTTTCACCTGCGCCGTATCTTTGGCCGCTCGCTCCTGCGCCACGGGATCGGGTTTCATGATCTTATTACTGATGCCCTTAACACTTTGAATATTGTATTCGCGCTTAGTGACACTGAGCGGCTTGACTTCGGTTAAGCCATCGGGATAGACCAAGCGTAGTTCTTGACTCAGCTGCGCATCCCTATCAAAACCAAAGGCAAAATGGCCGTCAGGCGTTACTTTTAAAGCCTCACCGTTAAGACTTATCTGCGTGCCCGCCGGCGCTTTACCACGAATTAACGCACCCTGCTCAAATTGCCCTTCAAAACTCACCTGCGCCTGACTCGATAAGCTAAACAGGGTTAAGAGCGACAAGACTGCCGCCTTACAACTGAGCGATGGTGTGTTCGGCAAAGTTTTTAACAACTTAGGTAAGGCATTTAGTACGGCGTTTAGCATCTTCTCAAAAATCCTTATTCAAACAATAACGCCCTAAAGATTAGGGCGTTATAAAAAATCGACTGGCTTAATTGCCTTTGCTCACTATGGCGCCTTTACCCACACCTTCGTAGGCAATCACAGTAAATTGGCTCGATGGCACTTTTGCCACTAAAGTGGTCGCCATATAGTCGGCCAGCAATTCAACCGTGGTATCGTGCGGGATCAAATCACAACATTCCTTGGGCATGGCCAGTTGGAAATCCCCCTGCGGCGCTTGATAGTGGAAACCATAATGGCTGTCATCACTGATCCGCGTTTGTGGCGATAGATTAAGGGTCTTCACTGACACTAAATCCTCCTCGCTACCGAGGTAGATATCGTGCCAACGCTTGGCCCAATATTCATCCCATTTCGGTGCCGGAGTGCCGTTTTCAAACACTTGCACCGGGCTACGATGACCATGGGCTATCCGCTGGCAATTGCCATCGTGTTTACGTAAACCATGGCTGTAATGATAATAAGGCGAGTTCAGGATCTCATGCCTTAAGGTGAGGCTAATACCTTCAACATTATCAGGCAGAGTTTCCCGCAGTGCTTTTTGTAAAAAGGCGTTAACACTTGGAATATCAATCTGTTCAGATGGAACGAGTGCAAAGGCTTGGGAAGGACAAGCTAAGTGGATCTCACCGAGCGCGCTATCGAAATCCATCCATACCCGATCGCCCTGTTGCTGCCAACGTACACCACTGTAGGCGGTCGGGACCAATAAACGATGATCGGCCACCGCATCAATTGTCTGCTTGATGGTCCGTTTCACTTTAGCGAAATCGAGCACCATATTTTGCTCGTCTAGGCCGCCTTCTAATACCACATCGACAATCCAGCTTTCCCCTACCATGCCACGCTTGGGGCAAAGATAGGAAAAATCGATCACGGTTAAATCTTTTACAAACAGTTGCATTGACTCTCCTCGGCAGAAAAACAGTCCGCCTTAATAGGGATTGCGCCACTTAGCGATGGCCGAGCACGCTCACTTGGCCATAACCAAGCTTACCCAAACAGTAAATAAGGATTCTAATCAATTCTGCCTCGCCCCGCGACAAATGAATCCGCTGTTAGGCGCTTTTTATCTGGATGACACAACAAATGCACAAGCATCGAACATGAGTTAGCCAATTCGCTGGCTCATTCGATGACTGAGTGAGCAAAAAGCAAAATGCTCTTATGTCACTCGCCCCGCCCAACAACGCGGAAAAATCTCGATAAAGGCGTCAAGGATGTCACCGCTGAGCTAATAGCGATGAATAGGCAAGCACTGCTTAATAGGCACTCGCGATTAGCAGATAAATTGCTAAACGAAACACCACTCACCCTATCGAGATAATCGAACTAAAACAGCGAATTAGCTCACAAAAACTTAATCCACAACTACGATAGACCCAATCGAAACAAGGCGTTATCCCTAAGGCGATTAAGCCGTTAGTATCGCCCTATAAACCATACATAAAGCAAGGTTAATAAGGGAGAGACCAGATGATAAAACTCACCGCTATCGCGATCAGTATTATGGCCATGTTAGGCGGACACTACGCCGTTGCTGCCGAACCGATTGAAGTAATTACCCCAGCTAAAATCACCGAGCCAGAAAAAGTCGAGCTGGGTAAGATGCTGTTTTTCGAACCCAGACTGTCGAAATCAGGCTTTATCTCCTGTAATTCTTGCCACAATCTTTCTACTGGCGGCGTGGATGCCCTGCCCACATCGATTGGCCACCATTGGCAAGAAGGTCCTATTAACTCCCCAACCGTGCTGAACGCCGACTTTATGCTGGCGCAATTCTGGGATGGCCGCGCCAGCGACTTAAAAGAGCAAGCCGCAGGCCCGATTGCCAACCCGAAGGAAATGGGCTTTACCCATGAACTTGCGACCGAAACCATTGCCTCAATGCCCGCATACCGTGCCCGCTTCGCTAAGGTTTATGGCGATGAAAAAGTCGATATCGATCGTTTAACCGATGCCATTGCCGCCTTCGAAAAAACCTTAGTCACGCCGAATAGCCCATTCGATCAATATCTATTAGGTAAACAGGATGCGATTAGTAGCGAAGCCAAAGCCGGTTACCAACTGTTTAAGGACAAAGGCTGCGTCAGCTGCCACAATGGCCCCGCGGTTGGTGGCACTATGTTTATGAAGATGGGCCTCATCAAACCGTTCCACACCAATAATCCTGCCGAAGGGCGTAAAGGCGTGACGGGCAAAGAAGCCGATAAATATGTGTTTAAAGTACCGACACTGCGTAATATCGAGCTGACCTATCCCTACTTCCACGATGGCAGTGTTTGGACGCTCGAAGAAGCAGTAAATACCATGGCGGATATTCAGTTAGGACAAAAGCTCACCGACAAAGAAACTAAGGAGATGGTGGCCTTTTTAAATTCGCTCACGGGTGAACAGCCGCAGATCGCCCTACCAATTCTGCCACCGTCGAATAAAGCGACGCCGCGCCCTGTGCCATTTGCGGCAGCTTCCAAATAGGTCGAGCTAAGCGGCGCTTCAGATAAGTCGCTTACGCGCAAAAGTTAAAGGCCGAGGATTCATCCTCGGCCTTTTTGTTTAATGTTTGATGCTTAAAAACTAACGCTTAAAGCTTCAGCGATATTATCCAAGGCGGCTTATTCGCCCTTAAGACGTCTATCTAACTGATCTTTTAAGTTAGCGGGCACGCCTTTAATCAAGAGCGTGTCGGAAATCGGATCGTAAATCACCCGCTGACCTAAATGGCCACCGTCGAAACTAATAGTGACGCCGCCACCGGTACCCGAAAACTTCTTCAATTGTCTTAAGGTCGATTTATCGGCGGGGAATTCTTCATCCAGCTCATAGCTACCGCCACGGGCAAAGTCATAAAACGACTCCATACCTTGGTCGGCGAGTTCATCGGCTAAATCTTTGATCTCAATGTCAGCGCCTTCATCGAAACGCTCGGAGCAATACTCAAACACTTTGTTACGGCATTGCTGACGTTCTTCTTTGGTCAGATCGCTACTGGCAACAAAATCTTCCACCGCATTCATTAAGGTCTTATTTTGCGCTTTGGTATTTACGCCTTCCACACAGCCCATAAAGTCGAGGAAGAAGTCCGCCACCTTACGGCCAGCTCGGCCACGGATAAACGAGATGTACTTGCGGGAATCCTTGTCGGCCTGCCACTCAGTAAGATCGATACGCGCCGCTAATTGAATATTGCTTAAATCTAAGTGGTTGTTTTGCGACAGTTCCATATCATCGAGTACCGTCATCGATGACTTGGCACTCAGCAGCGCCACAAACAAAAAGTCACTCGCCATGCTGGTATAGCAGGACATCAACAGGAATCCGCCTTGGCTAAAATCATATTTTGCCAACTCTTCCTGCAGCAACTTACTGGCTTGGCCGGTAAATTCGACGAAGCCTAAATCCCCTGCACGGTATTCCTGCAGCGCATTCGAAAAGGCCGGATTAGCCTCACCGTCATCACCATGGATACCAAAATAGCCAAATCCTTTGCCGGATTTGCTGGTATAAGTCTGATGCAATTCTTCCAGCATCATCTCGACAGCCTGACTGTTCAGCAGAGGTTGAGGACGTAAACGGCAGCGTAATTGCCCCTGACTGTCCTGGGAAATCTCGTGAATAATTGCTTGTTCGATGTTAATACTCATAAGCCCTGATAGTGATGCTGGAATAAATCCGCTATTATATGCCGCTAATCCATTCCAAAGTGAAACATTTTTTGATTATGGCAATCCAATCGAAATACTCAAACGCACAAGTTGAATCATTAATCGCCGAGATTTTAGCGGTACTCGAAAAGCACAAAGCCCCTACTGACTTAAGCCTGATGGCACTGGGCAACTGCGTCACTCACCTGCTCGAGCGCAAAGTGCCAAGCGAATCTCGCCAAGCAGTCGCTGAACAATTTGCGAAAGCACTCGCACAATCGGTGAAATCCAATTAAGTTAGTCGAGTAACAATCGTTAAAACAACATAAGATACAACGTCTTTTAGGAATAAGCGGATCACTATGGTCGAGCGAAAAAAGCAAATGAGCCGCGATCGCGTGTCACGACTCATCAACTGGGGACATTGGTTCGCCTTCTTTAATGGCCTGTTGGCCATGATTGTCGGCACACGCTATTTAAGCAGTGTGGGTTATCCCGAAACTTGGTTTGGCTGGGGCTACCTCGCCGTCAGCACCATTGGCCAGTTCAGTTTTCTTGCATTTATCGCCTACTTGATCTGCCTATTCCCGCTGACCTTAATCTTGCCTTACTCCAAAATTTTAAGGGGCTTAGCGGCAGTTATCGCCACCTTAAGCCTGTGTATCTTATTGTATGACACCATAGTGTATGCCGATTATGGCATGCACTTGAGTCCCTTCGCCTTTGACTTAGCCTGGGCCGATTTAAATGCCCTGCTCCACGGCACCTCTTATATTGTCACGCCCATTGCCATTTTGGTGATTGAGCTAACGGCGGCTAACTTCCTGTGGAAACGGATTGAGAAAATCCAAAAGCTGAATCTTGGCAATAAGGTCATTACCTTGATTGGGGTGTGTTTTGTCAGCAGCCATTTGATCCACATTTGGGCCGACGCGGCCGATATCACCGAAATTACCCGTTTCGATGATACTTATCCGCTGTCATACCCCGCCACGGCTCGCTCCTTTATGGAAAGCCATGGGATTGATGGTTCTTCGCAATCGGATGATGAAGCCAATCATGCGACCAGCACGCTCAGTTATCCTGCACAACCACTACAATGCCAAGCCGACAGCAAACCCAATGTGTTAATGCTGACCATCGACAGCTTACGTGCCGACATGGTGGACGCTAAGACCATGCCGTTTTTACATCAGTACACTGAGCAGAATCAGAGCTTTACTCAGCATTACAGTGGCGGTAATCAATTTAGAACCGGCATGTTCTCCCTACTCTATGGCTTACAAGGCAGCTATGGCGATGCGCGCATCTTCAATAGCACTAGCCCAATCATGACCCAAAGCTTTAGACAGGCGGGTTATCAGCTTGGCTTATTTATCCCCGAAACCAATCTGAATTTACGCTCGGCGCAGGCCATGTTTAATGACTTTACCCCCGTTATCGCCAAAGAAACCAATGGCAGTGCCGATGCCGATTTACGCAGCGTAAGCCACTTTAAGCAATGGCAAAGCGAGCAGCAGAGCCCATGGTTTGCCCTCGTCAATCTAAAGGCGCCGGAGAATTTTGACACTCCAGTCGGCTTCCTTGGCATCGAAACCGTCAAGGCCGATGCGAATTTGAAACCAGCGCAAAAGGTGCTGTTTAACCAATATCGCCAATCGTTGAATTTTATTGATAAGCAAATCCAAGCGATAGTGAGTGAGTTGCCGAGCGATACCTTAGTGGTAATCACCGGCGTTAATGGCAAGATATTCACCAGCAACAGTGATGAAGCCCAGCGCAATCTGTCTCCCGAGAGTGTCAGAGTGCCTATGGTCATTCATTGGCCCAATGTCGGCGCCAGTAAGGTTAAATACCGCACGAGTCACTATGGCGTAGTGCCTACCTTGATGACCCATATCTTAGGTTGCACCAATAACACCACCGACTACAGCGCGGGACGTAGTCTGTTGCAACCAAGCCAAGAAACCTGGATTTACATCGGCGACAGTCGCATATTTGCCATTTACCAACAGTCGGAAATCACCGTCATCGACCGTCATGGTAAATACCGTATATACGATGAAAACTTTGAGCACAGACTGCACAAGAAGATGAGTGCACCTGAGCTTATCCAAGTGATGCGAGAAGGCCGCCGCCTCTACAATCATTAAGTAAAGCGTCACTAAGCGAGCAAACTTTTACAGGCTGTTATCGCCCCGTGTAAAAGTTTGCGTTAAAGCGAGAATAAACAAAAAGCCCCACCTTAATCGTGGGGCTTTTTATTTGGCGAATAACTCATCTCAATCTATGGATGATTCCGCTTTCACGGTGGAATAACGTTCTAACCAATGGGCGTAGGATGAAGGTAACACCCAAGATGGACGCGAGACCTTTAAGGTTTGTGCCGCTTGATAAGGCCAGTGAGGGTTAGCCAAGAACGCTTTACCTATCATCACTAAATCCATTTGCTGATCTTGAATCGCTTGCTCCGCATGGTGAGGATTATCCATGCCCCAAGACGTTGCCACCGGGAAACCTACTTCTCGACGCACTCGCTCGGCGATAGGCGCCAAAAAGGCCGGGCGCCAAGGAATATTGGCCGTAGGTGTAGAAAAACAAATACTGACGTTGAGCATATCGAGGCCAGCGCGCTTAAATTGCTTTACCAAGGAGATGGATTCACTCAGGGTTTGCTCGTCTTTATCATCAAATTCAATCACCCCAAAGCGCGCCGTTAACGGCAAATGCTCAGGCCAAACCGCCCTCACCGCTTCTACTGTCTCGATAAGGAAACGGCCCCGTCCTTCGGCATCGCCACCGTATTCATCGGTTCTTTGGTTGGCATAGGTAGAGAAGAAGCTTTGCGCTAAATAGCCGTGAGCAAAGTGCAACTCTAACCATTCAAACCCAGCGTCGAGCGCCCGCTTGGCCGCCGCCACAAAATCGGCTTTCACGCGTTGAATATCGTCAATCGTCATGGCTGTCGGTACTTTGCCAAGGTTAGCGCCAAATGCCACTGCTGATGGCGACAGCGTTTGCCAGCCTTGCTCCCCCTCAATATGGTCATCCCCTTCCCAAGGAATGTTGGCACTGGCTTTACGACCAGCGTGGGCTATTTGGATCCCCGCCACCGCGCCAGCACCTTTAATCGCCGAGGTGATGTTGGCTAAGCCTGCTGCTTGTTCCTCGTTCCACAATCCTAAGCAGCGCGGAGTGATCCGCCCCTCTGGCGATACGGCGGTCGCCTCAACCACCACTAAGCCTGCGCCGCCGCGAGCTAGGCTAGTGTAATGTACTTGATGCCAATCGTTACTCAGCCCGTCGTGAGCCTGATACTGGCACATAGGTGCCACGGCAATCCGGTTTTTAAGCGTGATATCTTTTAATCTAAAAGGAGAAAATAGCTGGCTCATCTGACAGTCCTAACCATGGGTTAACTACGATGAGGACAGACTAAAACGAACGTGCCATAATTAAAAGCATTAGCATATTATAGGTTCTATAAAATATCATTATGATAAACCCACAATGGCTCAATACCTTTGCTATGTTAGTGGAAAAGGGAAACTTTACCCGCACGGCCGAAGCCATAGGTATCACCCAAGCAGCAGTCAGCCAACATATCAGTCGCTTAGAGGAAGAATACGGCACTCTCTTTTTGCGCCGTAGCCGCCAACTCGAAATCACCCCCGTTGGTGAGCATTTATTGAGTTACGTCAAAGACATAAGCTGCGCCGAGAAGCGATTACAGCAAAAACTCATTCAAGATGATGCCCATATTGGCGAGATAAGCCTTATCACGCCTGGCAGTATTGGCTTAACGCTCTACCCGTTACTGTTACAGCTACAAACGGAGTTTTCGCAGCTAAAAATTCATCATCGTTTTGCACCCGATAATGAAATCCTCTCAGCTATTCTGACCAATCAACATGAGCTTGGGATGGTAACTTTTAAGCCATCGGATCCTAGTATTTGCAGTAGCCATTTTACCGAAGAACCGCTCGAGTTGGTTGTGCCCGCAGGGCATAAAATCGCTGATTGGCAAGATTTACAGCGCCTCGGATTTATCTCCCACCCCGATGGCGAAGCCATGGCCACTCGTTTATTAAGCCGCAAATATCCAGGGAGTCCGGGCATCCAAGAGATCCCCTGCAAAGGTTTTATCAATCAGATCAGTTTAATCCTCGAACCCGTTGCCAAAGGGCTCGGCTTTACCGTGATCCCTCGCTACGCTCGCAAAGCCTTTGAACGACAAGATGAAATCTATGTGGTTGAGTGTGGCAGTCAAGTGGTGGACACCATTTGGCTGATCCACAGAGCCGAGTGGCCTTTGTCTCGCCGCGCACAAACGGCCATCGCTTACTTAAAAAGCCAGATTTAACCTAAAATTGACAGAAAAAAGTGCCACGATGAAAGGCGTTAAACGGCAAAGTTAACGGCTCGCAATAAAAAAACTAGCCATTTTAGAGCAACATAATTAATTGAATATCGGACAGATTTATTTTAATGGGTTATATTAACAACCATAAAGAGTACCTCATGTTGTTAGAACTCATTCATTGCACGGCTGCGATCCATGACAAAAAATGCCCCACAACAAACAGAAGCGGGTTCCGATACCAACCATAGTCAGGCCATTGATACTATTTTGAATAGCCTCGATGCGCTGGTTTATGTCTCTGATTTAGCCACCTATGATCTGCTCTATCTCAATGACTATGGTGTATCGGCTTGGGGTGAGGTAAAAGGTAAGAAATGCTATCAAGTGCTGCAATCGGGGCAAAGTTCACCTTGTCAATTTTGTACTAACCCTAAGCTGCTGGATGACAAAGGGAACCCTGCTGGCGTCCATGTGTGGGAGTTTCAAAATACGCAAAATAAGCGTTGGTACCAATGTCGCGATCAAGCCATTCGTTGGACCGATGGCCGATTAGTGAGAATAGAAATCGCCACCGATATCACCGAACGCAAACAGATGGAGCAAGCGCTCATAGAGGCAAAATCCACGGCCGAACGCCTTGCCTATACTGACGAACTAACCCAGCTCTATAATCGCCGAGCTTTTTTTAATCTCGGTCGTCAAATCGCGCAGCAAGCCCAGCAACCGCTGGCCTTTATCATGTTCGATATTGACCACTTTAAGCGAATTAACGACCACTGGGGCCATGCGATGGGGGATGCAGCGCTTATCCATATCGCAAAATTGACGCAAACCAAACTGAGATCCCAGGATATTCTCGCCCGCCTCGGGGGCGAAGAATTTGGCCTGATTTTACCCAACACTCACCTTGAGCAAGCATGGCAAGTGGCAGAGTCGATTCGCCATGGGTTTGATACGCAGCCACTACAGCTTGACGGCCACAGCATTCACTGCACCGCAAGTTTTGGCATTGCATCCTTAAGTTTGCCTCAAGTCAATCATCCCAATGAGGCACAAACCCTGTTAGAGACCCTATTCAATAATGCCGATCAGGCCATGATGCAAGCCAAACGCGCAGGTAGGAATCAAGTCTGTGATGCGGCTTGACCTATTGCAAACATGTCCATTGCAAACATGTCCTTTGCAAGGAAGTTAAGGAAGTTAAGCCATTTAAGACGCTGTAAGACACGTGATGAGATAAAAAGCTTTCACTTGATGACCAATAAAGCCGTTTTGGCCGCCATTGGGTTCAGTTTAAGACCCCAAAGCATGGCTAAACGGCTTAAAAGCTTGTCTCCATTGCGCTGGTGCGTAATCAACTAAATCTAATGTCGTCGCAAGGAATAGCCCTTATTTAGCTCATGATCCAGCTCTAAAAGTTTCTTGATTTAAAGATCTTAAGCCCACCTTCTAGCATCAATACAATAACGGCAAACCAAATACCGATATAAGTCGGCCATTCACTTCGGCTAATTGTCTCGCCCAGCATGATTGCAACAACGAGTAACAATAAGGGTTCAACATAGATAAGCAACCCGAACAGACTCAGATTCAAGTGCGGCGCAGATAAGGATTGCAACCCAAGAGCTAAAGCACTGATGGCACCTAAACCTATGGCTAACCATAGCGGCAAGCTGCTCTCGCCAAAGCTGCCAATCACGTAGCCGCCATTTAAGATGAAGTAAATGCAGAATGGTACGCTGAGCAGCATATCAAACCAGACGCCACCAATATTATTGGTATCGGTTTTGTGCCTTAGCCAAAAATAGATTGGGTATCCTAAGCAGATAGCCAGTGTTGGCCAAGTTAAGGTTTGAGAAATGCCCACCTGATTCACTACCCCAAGTAAAGCTAACAGACAGGCGACCCACTGCATTTTAGACATCTTGTCATTAAAGGCGAATCGGCCAACCAACACCATGGTAATAGGCATAATAAAATATCCCAGTGATACAGCTAAGCCGTACCCATTGCCAGGAGCCCACATAAATAACCAAAGTTGAATGCCGATTAAAAAGCTGGATGCGATTCGAGTTAACCAAAAGTGTTTTTCGTGAATGACTCGCTGATAAATAACGATGACTTGCGACCAGTAGCCCCGAACAAGGATGAAGAGGGTTAACATTGGCAAGGTGAATAAAATGCGCCAACCATAGATTTCTTCACCGCTGAGCGCGTCGAGCAGAGCCGTGTAAGCAAACATTATCGCAAAGAGCGCCGAAGCGGCCACATTTAAGCTGACACCGAGCAAGGTATTAGGAGCTGATTTCATAACGTCCAACAGAAAATGGGTAATTGAGTGGTATTTTATTGTGTTAACTTAGGGATTATTTCTCTAAATTGATGCTATTTTCGATAAAATTTCTCACTTGGATGCCAATATGTCGCTCGATAAATACGATCATGCTCTTCTAGCCTTGCTGCAAGTGAACTGTCAAACTTCGTTACGAGAGTTGGCAGAATCCGTTCACTTGTCTACGGCTTCAGTTCAGCGGCGCATTCAAAAACTGAAAGACGAGGGTTATATCCAATCTACAGTCGCTATTTTAAAACCCCGATAAACTGAATAAAGTCATAACCATTTTTGTAGAAGTTCAGGTTGAGAAAACCGATATCAATGCGCTCAAGCAATTGAAACAAGACTTTTCTGGTCCAGAAGTTCAGCAATGCTACTACGTCACTGGGGATGCCGATTTTATGCTGGTACTGCTAGTACCGCACATGCAACGTTTCCAAGCACTTTGTGATCAAATGTTCCACAACAATCCGAATGTAAAATGGTTCAGAACCATAGTGTCGTTAGACCGAGTTAAGACGACGTTAAATGTCTTGTAACGTCGCATAATATATTGTTTTGTCTGAAATTAGCTACGTTATTGCAATGGACTCATCCATTGATAACGGCATCGATTGCTCCAACCGGATAGCCAGTAATAGTGCAGCGCCATAATATCTCATACTAAGTATTACTGCATCCACTTAAGCGGCTGTATTTCATTGATATTTTCTATTTAAATCAGGAATACCCCAAAGTGTGTTTTGCAGTTCAAAGGGTATTGGCCAAGTAACGTTTTGCCTGTAAAAAAGTTGATGGTTCAACTTAGAAGTTATACATTCCATCTTTTTTGTAGTTTGAATGCTTTAATCAAAATCGTGGGGCTTCCCCACTGATTTATAATCAAGAGTCGACCAAGGAGGACTGCTCGTCCTATCAAAAACGTCCATGTTAAACTACCAGCTCGATATCCCTATCTCGCGCTCAAAATGACCGTTAGCCTTAGCCCTTGGGTGCTCCAAGACGCCCCAACAGAGTTGAAAACCACTTGTGCTCATCGCCAAATTTGCTATCGCTTTCCAAGGGTAACAGAGGTTAATCCAAATGAGTGTTATGACTTTATTTTTGCAAACCTAGAACCGACACAGGCGTAACAGCTAATGGACATCAAAGCACTAATTGAACAAATAGAGAACACTGACTGGCTAAGCCAAGCAGAGCACATCTTAGCGATTTCTCAATTACAAATTGAATGGGATTGGTTACCGAGCAGCAGAGAGCAATCCGATCCTTTCAAAGGAACATATCCAACTAAACCAGACGAACAGATCTACGACAAAGAGGCTGAGAAAATGGTTTATAAAGCCGCGTTGAGATCGTTGCGAAGCGTTGGTAAGGCTCATCCTAAACTCGTCGATGGCCCCCATAAATACACAGAGGCAATGAAAGGTAGCGCGCTGTTCGCTTGCAAACACGCAGCCAAAGAGGTCATTTCCAATCAACCTGGAAAGTGGGTAGCAATTTTAGCATTATATAATAGTGGCGTGTGGCCATGTGGCATAACACAAACTGGGGAATTGGTGATCCTGTAAAAACAGTCAGGACACAGGAGCTGCTTCGTATTCAGCAACCTTCAGTGATACTGCACCTAGCTAAAGTTGAAAGTCGCACTCGATTGATTAAAGTTGTTGCTAAGTTTATCGCCTTACTGGTTAACCCTATGACTTCCTTTCAATCTCTAGATAGCAGTAAAAGCCAGATTACAGACACAAAAAAGCCCGCAACTGATTAAGATTGCAGGCTTTATTGTTTATGAATTTGGTCGGTATGAGAGGATTCGAACCTCCGACCCCTGACACCCCATGACAGTGCGCTACCGGGCTGCGCTACATACCGAAAATTTTCGTGCTTAAATAAACCGACTTAGTTAAGCTTAAGCACTTGTTACTTAAGATGCTATCGAGTGGGGTTCACCTTAAGTGACGCAGACTTTATCAAGTGGATTGCATCAACGCAAGTGCTTAGTGAAATGAGTTTGACCAACTGCTTAGTTTCTGGTCTGAATGGTGAGTTTTTACAAGAACCATAGCCTCTTTTGGCCCTAAATGCGGCAGAGAGGCCCAGACTGTGACCTGAGGCGAAACTTAAGTTTTCGCATTCAATATCAAATTAAGAAACATCTGCTAAGCTAGTTATCATTAATCGTTTCAGTGCAATAGATTGCTTTTTAAGCATAAATTTTTGATGAAAAGGAATTATCATTGCGTCTACCTGCTGTGAATAGCGCCCATTTAAAGTTAGCCACCTTCCTCGGCCTACTGGGTTTAGTGCTCAACATCTACCCTATTCCGCTCTTTGCCAACGTCCAGCTTATTTTAGGTAATGCGGCGGTGGTGATAGTGGCCATTCTGCTTGGGCCTTGGTATGCCCTGTTTACCGCCTTATTTACGGCAACGGGCTTGATGTTGGCCTGGTCCAGTGCCCACGTGTATCTGGTCTTTTTGCTCGAAGCGCTGTGGTTAGGGTTTGCTCGGCGCAAAGATGTGCCTATCTTGTATGCCAGCATAGGTTATTGGTTACTGCTCGGCTTGCCATTGATGAGTTTGTACCTGTGGTTAATTACTGGCATGCCGAGTTACCACATCCCCTTCACCACGATAAAACAAGCCTTTAATGGGATTTTTTACACGACTCTCGGCGAGCTTTGCGTGGTGGCACTCCCCAGTTTGTGGCATTTAAAAGATAAGTTAGTGAATCACACTCGTCGCACTATGAGTGCGCAGCTTAGCTATCTGTTTATTTTGATCACCACCATCAGTTTACTGACCTCATCTTTAGTGTTTAACCATTATTTTATGGATAAACAACAGGTGTTAATTAATCGGAATCTCGATGACACTGGCATATCTCTCGGGCATGCCACCGAGAGCTATATCGCGGTCAACACCCGAACCATTGCCAGTGTAGGTAAATTTATCAGTGAGTCTGGCATTCCCTTTGAACAGTGGCAAACCACACTTAGCAGTGTAGAAGGACTCACGCAAAGCTTTACCACCATGTTTATTGCCAATGAACAGGGTGAGATAGTCGCAGGTAGCCCAATCGACAAGTTTCAGCAATTAAAGCAAATGGGAAAAATGTTTACAGTGAAGGATAGGGACTACTTTATCCAATCCTTTAATCACCAGAACACCTTTGTGTCACCGGTATTTGTCGGGCGATTTATTGGCAAAGAAATTATCATTGCCATCAGTGCACCGATTTTCCAAGAAGGCACAAACAGCACCATAGGCATAGTGCAAGGCAGTCTCGACTTAAGCTTTTTCTCGAGTATTGATAAACAAAATCAACACCATGAGACGCAATCCATTATCTTATTGGATGAGAAGAAGAATATTGTTTACGCCTCCGAAAGACTTGGTCTACAGCCCTTGACCCCTTTCAACTATGTCACGGGTAGCACTGAGTATCGCACGCGATTAAAGCTGATGAATATCAATCAGGAGGATACCGAAACGCCTGAGTATATTTACGCTCACCACCAACTGAATAATGGCTGGCATCTGTATGTGGTTGAGCCGTTTGTCCCGCTACTCACCTTGGCTCAGGAGCAATACACCAAGACCATAGTACTGCTCTTGCTTAGTATGTTAGGTGCAGTGATTATCGCAAAGGCGATCAGTCGCTTAACCACAACGCCCCTCGCCTTACTCGCACAGCACTTTAGCCAGACCAAAGATGGCAGTTTTAATGAGGAAAAGTTTGAGCATGAGCTGTTAGATAACAGTACCCCTAAAGAAATCTATAGCCTGTACGAGAGCTTAGAGGCCAACCAACAAGCACTGCTCAGTTATCAACTCGAGTTAGAGGATAAAGTCAAACAGCGCACCATGGACTTGGAAATCGCGAATCGCAAACTCAAAAACATGGCGGAGCGCGATTCACTCACCAATCTGTATAACCGCCGTTATACCGAGAAACAGTTCCTGCATATTCAAGATCTGTGTGAGCGTGGCCAAGATGCGATTGCCGTGGTGCTACTGGATCTCGACTTCTTCAAAAAAGTGAATGATACCTACGGCCACCTTGCCGGCGATGAATGCCTGCGGGTGATGGCGGAAGTATTATCGAGTCACTTTAAGCGCGATGTCGATTTGCTCTGCCGTTACGGTGGTGAAGAATTCGTGTTGATATTACCTATGTGTAATACCTTGAAAGTTGAGCAACATCTTAATGATTTCCGTGAGAAACTCGCTAGCGTGGTGATTACTAACCCGGCCGATCAAGTAACCTTTAGCGTCACCGTAAGCATAGGCGCCATCATTGCCGATGCAGCCTACAGCTCAACGCTTGAAGTTTGGTTAAAGCAGGCCGATGAGAACCTGTATAAGGCCAAAGAGCAAGGGCGCAACTGCGTGGTTTGCACCCTTATCAGTGCTTAGTTCGGCATGTGCGTAGCGCGATACTGGTCAATCCGCGTTAACATGTAGGGGAAAAACGGATTCCATTTTTGGCGTAACATTTCCGAGGCGGGCACGCTATACACCCCACGCTCGCCACGGGATGCAGCCGCGCCAATTTGGATCCTGAGTAATTTTTCATTATTTTTAATGCCATACAGCCCATCATCCTCATCGAATGGCAAGGCCACATGGGACAAGGAATACACGCCCGCAGGCCAGTGCAAGGATAACGACTCCACCTCTGGCTCGCTGTTATCCTGCGGCATAACCCCAAACTCCCGAGCTTGAACCTGCGTCGTCTCGCTGTCTTGATTTTCAATCAAGGTGCCACGGTAATGGATGCTATCGCGCGAAGTCGGTAATAAACTCGGCAGCGGATCATTGACCATCAACTTACTATTTATCACGGTTCGGTTCATATCAAACAGTACTAATTCATGGCCCTTCTCGGGCAGAACTTGGTAAAGCAAATCCACCACGGCGGCACTTGAAACAGTTGCATCGGCGACGGATTGAAAGGTTAAAATGTCAGGGATCTGCCCACGCTGCGAAGGCGTTAAGCCACTCAATAGGCTCTGATTACGCAGCGCTAATTGGTAAACCACATCACCCGCGTTTACCGCAAAAGAAGTGTATTTAAAGGGATCGTATTCCATTTGAATACTGTTCCACTGCAACTTATCTAAGTCGAGTAAACGGCCAATCCAGCTTTGCCAACGGGCAGCCGCCGCAATCGGAGCAAGCCCAATGGCGGGCGACATAAAAATCATCCCCGCATAATCTGGGGCTTTCTCTTGATTGATGAGCTCAAGTTCATGGTTAAGCGCTACCGCGGCGCCCGTTGAAAAGCCAATCACAAACAGCGGCTTACCTTTAAGCTCTTGTTTCATATGCGCCGTCGCCAAATTCATCGCGGCGGCTAAGTCCTGCCAGTACAGGCTTGTCAAACCACTCGGAATAGTGCCATGGCCAGGGAGTCTTAATCCAAGCACATGGGCTTTACCCTTAAAATGCGCCGCCACATTTGACATGGCATAGGGCGAATCCGACATACCATGGAGAAGGAGTACACCAAAGGGCGCATTGGCTTTAGGCCACTCGAAGGTGCGATTCCAGTTATGGGGCCAACGGGCGGGATCCGACAGGCTATTTTTAACATAACGATTCACGGGTGAAGCATCCGTCGCCGAGACTTTTTTGAGGACTTTATTTTCCACTTCGGCAAATAACTTATCTTCTAAGGCGATGTAATCACTGAATTTGTCTAATTTGGTGTTGTAGCGAAACTCGTTTTTAAGTTCTGTGGTATGCCAGAGGGAGAGATCGGGCCTAGCATTGAGAAAGTGTATCCCTGTCACCAACAGGGCGACGGCAACCCCCAAACAGGCATAAAATGCCGCGAAAAATAAATGCTTGGTTGAGCCTATGATGATGGCTTTCATTCTCGTCCCTTGGATCCCATAAAATGCGCAATTAGATTATAAGGTTAGATAAAAAAAAACCTCAACTTTCATGTTTAAGATTTGATCTCGCAACAATTTAGTTTCGGCGGTGCGCCTAAGTTAGGGTAAGATCCGCCCCACTTTGACTCCCATATTCGACTCTTATGCACATTGGCCCAGCCGCAGCGACCTATGCGTTTTATCTCCCCAATCCCCCACTCCTGCCTGAAGATTGGCATTGGTCGCAGGATAACGCGATAGCAGAACTCATCACCTTAAATGGTAATCACTGGCGTAAGATATTCACAATTATGGCAAAAATTTGCGCGTCCAGTGAGGATTGGCGCAATTATCGCGACAACCAGTTACTCAAACAGCAGCAAATGTTGCTGATAGGTGCCAATGCCCTCTCACCACATGCCAATATTCATATTGTCTGTGGACAAGCCGCGGCCACGACATTAGGGATTGCAGCCGATAGCAACATCGCCACTCACTCACTGCAAACACACGCACTGCAAACAACCGAGCTGCAATTGATGCAAGACTCGCAAGCTAAACTGCAAGACGTCACAGCGATGCTGCAAGCACAATCCCCGCACTCAAGTTATGTACTGCTCACGCCCTATTTAGACTATCGCCAATACTCAAACGCTTTGATTGCTCTGACGTGTCGCCACCTTCAAGCGAAGCACCGCTAATGGAATACGGTTAAGCACAATGTGAATAAGTTCGAATCGAGACACTTGGCGAGATTGCATTAAGCATTCGCACATAAAAAAGCACCCGATTAGGGTGCTTTTTCGTTAATTTTCAGACCGTAAGCGTCTTCAATTAATCGTAAATAGTGGGGATAGGTTGACGCTTATGCTGCGTGGCCTGGTAGATATTGATAAGCTTTTCTTCCACGGCCTTATCGACGGCTTTCCCTTCGAGGAAATCATCGATTTGCTCATAGGTCAGTCCGAGCGCCACTTCATCTTCGAGTAGCGGTTGATTGTCTTCCAAATCCGCGGTTGGTGCTTTATAGACTAAGGACTCTGGTGCGCCCAAATACGCCGCTACCTGACGCACTTGGCGTTTGTTGAGGCCAAATAAAGGCGCGAGATCGCAGGCTCCATCACCCCATTTAGTATAAAAACCCGTGATATTCTCGGCGCTATGATCTGTCCCGACTACTAAGCCGCCCACTAAACCGGCTAACTCATACTGGGCAATCATTCGCATCCGCGCTTTCACGTTACCTTTAATAAAATCGACTTTCGCCGCATCCGGTGAATGCAATCCCGCTTCGACAAAGGCCGTTAAGGTGGCTTGATGCACACCATCAACCCCTTGATGCACATTGATGGTGACTAATTTGGTCGGCTGAATAAATTGGCAAGCGTGCTGAGCTTCGTGCTCATCTTTTTGAATTTGATAGGGTAAGCGCACCGCAATAAACTGATAGCCGCCGTCAGGATGCTCGCTATTGAGGCTATCAACGGCCAACTGGCATAAACGTCCTGCCGTGGACGAATCCACACCACCGCTGATCCCAAGGACCAAGGCTTTGCTGCGGGCTGCCTGCAGTTTAGATTTTATGAACGCCACACGGCGCTGCACTTCGAACTCAGGATCGATTGTCTTGAGTACCTTCATTTCTGTTAAGATCTGCGCTTTCACCGAAAATTCCACCTTAATATTCGCTGTTATTGGGAGCAGTGATTCGGCTAACGTTATCATTTATTCGGGTCTGCCTGTAGCAAAAATTAACATCCACAGGGTTAATTGTTGAGAAAACGTCATTGGCTCAAGTTTTCGTCTGTTCCAAAAACAATAAGGGCAATAACGGTTTGCCGCTATTGCCCTTATATACTTAAACCTATGTAGGCTTATCTTTCCCAGTAGGATTCTTCTAAGCTGTCTTCACGCTCAGGCAAACCGCGGGAGAGACGCGGACTGTGCTGCGCCAACACCTCGTAAGCCACGCGGTTAGCATACTTACAAATTTGGGAGAATGACGAATAACACAGACCATCACGCTTGTGCTTGCTTGAGCCAGGCACATTGGTCTTGTGGAAGGTATTGGCCGCCAAGTCGTGCAACAATGCCGACAACGCGCCATCACCTGCACCGTTGGTGTTACCGATTTTCTCTGGGCCGCCCATGTAAGGCGAAATATGCGCAAACACTTTAATCGGGTTTTCGCAGTCACGCTTCAGCTTAGGACGCGAGAACTCATAACGGTTAAATTCGGGGATTGCACCGGGCAACAGCGTATGGGTGGTTTCACGCTTTTCAGCATCATCGGTATAACCCGCGGTGTAAAGCCCGATGGGACCTGCGGTGGTTAACACCATATCACACCACTCGAGGGCTTTTTCGCTGGCCAGCAGCGGATCGCGAAATCCGGTTAAGGCCTCACCTTCATCTTCGTTCATCGCCAAAATGGTCACATGCTCTTGGATAAAGTTTTGCCACCAGACCGGATCTTCTTCGATTAAGAAGCGTGTGCCTAAGGTCAATACCACGGGGACTTCGGCCGCTTTGGCATATTCAATCGCGCACATGGCCGCATCGGTGATCCTGTCGCCGCCGCTGGCACGCATTAAATAGGCGGTTAATACCAAGGCAGAGCTGCCCTGCACTACGTCTTTATCAATGTATTCTGGGGTTAACTTGTCCATCGCGCCTTTACTGATCGCAAAGGTACGCTCACCGCAATCCGAAATCAGGGTGAAACAACGGCCGATAGGACCATCGACGGGTTGCAGGAAGTTAAGGTCAACCTTAGAGGAAGTGTTGCAAAGATAACGGTAGGCGTAACTGCCGACTTCGATATTTTGGCTCATCACCCCAAACAACACTGAGCGGTCATCGGCCAAAATAGAATAATTGTGCACTGTGTTACCAATAGTGCCGCCCGCAAACTCATCGCTGATCAAACCGTTTTGTTTCAGCTCGGTATACAGGGCATGCGCTTGCTCGTCATTGATAAGCGTCGAATTGCCCTTAGGTAAACCATAACGGCCGAGCAACTCATCCTCTACCTTGGCTTCGATATCCACTAGGGTTTGATCGATACCGCTGACATAAGTTGCAAAGGGTTGAGGTTGCTGCGTTAATTGCTCAAGCAATGGGTCACGGGTTTTGACCGGAAAATAATGTTTCGATTTGCGCTGACCGGGAAACTTCATAGTGGCTCTCTTTTCCTGGCATCCATGCTAATGGGCATTACAATGAGCCTACGCTCATCGTGTCCTAAAAATAATGAGTCTAGGCTAGAGAGATAAAAAATCCACTCCCGAGCCACAAAGGGCGCAGATTCTACCATAAAATCAGCATGAAACTAGGCCGTCTTTCGGTTTCAACGGGAGAAATTTACCGTCACTCTGCGCGTATCCAAGGTTGGGCTTGTTCTTGCACCAGTTGCCTGAGCAGCTCGATATGGAGCTCATCATCATTCAAACAGGGAATAAAGTGATAGGCCTCGCCACCCGCATGCAGGAAAGTCTCTTTACCGCCAATGGAAATTTCTTCTAAGGTTTCAAGGCAATCGGTGGCAAAGGCTGGGCAAATGACATCGACACTTTTCACGCCTTGGCGGGGTAAATCGGCCAGCAGCTCATCGGCATAAGGCGTTAACCACTCTTCTTTACCGAAGCGGGATTGGAAACACACCTGCCATTGTCCTTCGGTTAACTCCAGCGCCTGCGCCAATAACTTAGCCGTCGCGCGGCACTGCTCAGGATAGGGATCGCCTTCGGTGGCATAACGCAGCGGAATACCGTGGAAGGATAAAATCAACTTATCGGCCTGCCCATGGGTTTTCCAATGGCGTTTCACCGAATGCGCTAAAGCCGCGATATAGGCTTCATGGTCAAAATACTGCTTGCTAAAACGCAGCTCAGGAATGTCACGCACTTGGGTAAAATACTGCGCCACCGCATCGAACACACTGGCGACGGTTGAGCAGGAATATTGCGGATACAGCGGCAGTACCACGATACGTTCGGCGCCTTGGGCCTTGAGTTTGGCAAAGCCGCTCTCAATCGAAGGATTGCCATAGCTCATGCCCAGTTCCACCGGAATGGTTTGATTAAAGGTCGCGCTCAGATCCGTAGCTAACTTTTGCGCCTGCTGCTCGCTTATCACCATCAGCGGCGAGCCCTGCTCCGTCCACACGCTCTGATAAAGCTTGGCCACCTTGGCGGGGCGGGTGTTAAGGATTATCCCCTGCAAAATCGGCTGCCACAGCCAAGGGGACAAATCGACGACCCGAGGATCACTTAAAAACTGTTTGAGGAATCGCTTAACCGCTTTGGGAGTGGGTTCATCGGGCGTGCCGAGATTGACCAATAACACGCCAAACGCAGGAGAGGGAGAAGTCAATGTGGTACCTTTTATCAGCCAAATACCACGGCAGGCTAACATTCGATTGCCAATAAAAAAAGCCTGCAATAGCAGGCTTTTTCCTAATATGAGAACTTGTTCTCGAATTTAGCAATGATGCTTATTTCAGCACGCTGGCTAATTGTGCACTCACAGCCGCTACCGACTGAGTACCATCAAACTTGTGGTATTGAGTGTTACCCGCCGCAGCCACTTTGCCATAGTATTCAACCAATGGCTTAGTTTGCTCGTGGTAAATGCCTAAACGCTTACGTACTGTGGCTTCTTCGTCATCTGGACGAATCGCTAAGTCTTCACCAGTCACATCGTCCTTGCCTTCCACTTTAGGTGGATTGAATACCACATGGTAAACACGGCCAGAACCTGGGTGAACGCGACGACCGCTCATGCGCTTAACGATTTCTTCGTCTGGCACATCGATTTCGATCACGTGATCAATGCTGATACCGTTTGCCGCCATCGCATCCGCTTGTGGGATAGTGCGTGGGAAACCGTCTAACAGGAAACCTTTAACACAGTCGTCCTGTGCGATACGCTCTTTAACCAGTCCAATGATCAGATCATCAGAAACCAGTTGGCCTGCATCCATCACTTTCTTCGCTTCTAAACCCAGCGGAGTACCGGCTTTAACGGCAGCACGTAACATGTCGCCAGTAGAAATTTGTGGGATACCATACTGTTCCATAATGAACTGGGCCTGGGTACCTTTACCGGCACCTGGGGCGCCCAATAGGATAATGCGCATCTCAAGAGTCCTCTTTTTCGCATTGATATTCTTCTTAGGGCGGCGATCTTCGCACATCTGGCCGCCATTGAGAAGGCTTTTAGCTTCGACTTTAGCCTCAGAAACCGTAAATAAATCGCAGTTTTGCGGCCAATTTAATCCTTAATAGAGCAAGGTATAGAGCTTACGGCGGTACTGATTCGCCAGACTATTGCCTTGCCCAAGCGCCGTTAAAATCTCCATAAAGCCTTGTTTTACTTTGCCATTTTCAGCAGTTAAATCCTTAGATAACACACTGTATAAATGTGCAAGCGCTTCTTCGTCTCGGTGGGCCGAATGCAAGGCCTTACAAAGTTCGAGTAATAGCACTAAATCCTGCGGATTATGCTCGAACTTCTGCTGCAAATCACGAATTTCTGGCGTGTCCGCCGCATCCAAGGCAAGGGTTAATTTCGCCTTTAAGCTCTGGTAATAACCATCTTGATCGGCAAGGCCAATCTGCTCGAGTAGCAGCTGCGCTTGGGCGAGTTCACCCTGCATCAAGTACACATCGGCAAGCACTAAACTCACCTCGGCCGCCTGATTGGAGGCGCTGTAGGCGTCTTTCAGTAACACGACCGCCGTGGATAAATCCTCCGCCGACACTTGGCTTAAGGCTAACAGGGCTTTGGCTTGCTCGAGCTGTAATTGCCATAAGGGTGGCAAGTGTTTCTCCAGCATAGCGCTCACCTGCGCCGCCTCTTGCATGCCCGCAAAGCCATCAATTGGCTGGCCCTTATCGAGCACTAAGGTGGTCGGCAGTGCTTGAATACGGAAATAGTTAGCGATTTCCAGCTCGGTTTCGCAGTTCACTTTCGTCAGCACAAAACGACCAGCATGTTGCGCGGCCAGTTGCTCGAGTGTTTGCACCATGGCAACACTCTGCGGCTGTGGCTGGGCCCAAAACACCATCACCACCAGTTGCTGCATCGAAGCATCAACCACTTGCTGAATATTGTCTTTCGTTAGATCGAGGATATTGTCCATGGTTTTCCTTACT
Source organism: Shewanella seohaensis (assembly GCF_023283775.1). Lineage (NCBI taxonomy): Bacteria > Pseudomonadati > Pseudomonadota > Gammaproteobacteria > Alteromonadales > Shewanellaceae > Shewanella > Shewanella seohaensis. The sequence continues at coordinate 323,055 of NZ_JAKILE010000002.1, read as the reverse complement.
CCCAATCTGGCACCTCTACGGGGAAATGCCCTAGGATAATGCGACTCGCGGTGCCTAAAACGGAATCGGGGCACTTGTGTCTCGACTCAAGTGCCCCGAATGTCTTACTTCAGGTTCGCCAATAGCATTTGGTTCATCAGCTTAATAAAGGCCGATGGATCCGCTAGGCTGCCCTTCTCCGACAATTGCGCCTGTTGCAATAACAGATTCGACCAATCGGCGAAGGCGGCTTCATCTTGAAGATCGTTTAAGCGCGACACTAATGGGTGCGCAGGGTTTACCTCAAACGTTGGCTTGACCTCTGGCACTGGCTGACCCGCTGCTTGCATCAGTTTGATCATCTGGCTCGACATCTCACCTTCACCCGTCACCACACAGGCTGGGGTATCGGTTAAGCGTGAAGTGACTTTCACATCGGCCACGCTAGCGCCTAATGCCGCTTTAATGCGTTCAACCAAAGGCGCAGACTCTTCGGCGAGTTTCTCCTGCGCTTCCTTCTCGGCCGCATCTTCCAGCTCACCTAATTCCAGCTCGCCACGAGTCACTGAGTGCAGTTGCTTCTCTTTGTATTCGGTTAAGTGATTGATTAACCACTCGTCGATACGTTCTGACATCAGCAACACTTCGATGCCTTTCTTACGTAACAACTCTAAATGTGGGCTGTTGGCGGCCGCTTCGTGGCTGTCGGCAACGATATAGTAAATCTTGGTTTGGCCTTCCTTCATGCGGCTAATGTAATCATCGAGTGACACAGTTGGGGCCGCGCTGCCAGTATGGGTCGAGGCAAAACGCAGTAAGCCTGCAATACGCTCGCGGTTTGCAAAGTCTTCCGCTGGACCTTCCTTCAACACTTGACCAAATTCGGCCCAGAATTGTTGGTATTTTTCCGCATCGTCTTTTGCCAGTTTTTCCAACATACCCAGCACGCGCTTAGTGATACCGGTGCGCATCGCCTTGGTGATGTGGTTGTCCTGCAAAATCTCGCGAGACACGTTTAGCGGCAGATCGTTTGAGTCAATCAAACCCTGCACAAAGCGCAGGTAAGATGGCATAAACTGCTCAGCATCATCCATGATAAACACGCGCTGAACAAAGAGTTTCAGGCCATGCTTACGGTCGCGGTTCCACAGATCCCATGGCGCTTTTGAAGGGATATACAACAGGTTAGTGTATTCCTGTTTACCTTCTACGCGGTTATGGCTCCACAGCAGTGCGTCTGTGTAGTCGTGGGAAATGTGCTTATAAAATTCTTGGTACTCTTCGTCACTGATCTCAGACTTATTGCGCATCCACAGCGCAGTCGCCTTGTTCATGACCTTCCAGTAACCTTCGGTAGCGGGGATTTTTTCACCGTCTGGGCCATCGCGCTCAGGGGTGCCTTCCTGCCACATTTCAACGGGTACGGAGATATGATCTGAGTATTTAGTGATGATGGAGCGCAGGCGCCACTCATCGGCAAACTCTTTCTCTTCATCACGCAGGTGCAGGGTAATCTCAGTACCACGGCTCGCCTTAGTGATGGTATCGACGGTGAAACTGCCCTCACCTTCCGATTCCCACAATACGGCTTCATTGGCCTTATGGCCTGCTGCACGGGTGCGTACTGTGACTTTTTTCGCCACGATAAAGGCGGAATAGAAGCCCACACCGAATTGACCGATCAGCTGCGAGTCCTTTGAGGCTTCGCCTGAGAGGTTTTTGAAGAATTCAGCGGTGCCCGATTTGGCGATCGTGCCTAAATGCTCAATCACGCCATCGCGGGTCATACCTACGCCGTTGTCTTCGATGGTCACAGTGCCTTTTTCTTTGTCTGCGCTGATACGCACACGTAGCTCACCGTCACCTTCGTATAGCGCGTCGTTGGTCAACGCAAGGTAACGCAGCTTATCGGCCGCATCCGCAGCGTTGGAGACCAGTTCACGCAAGAAAATTTCTTTGTTGGAATACAAAGAATGGATCATCAAATGCAACAGCTGTTTGACTTCAGTTTGAAAACCATGAGTTTCTTGTTGTGACATGAAATTTTCCTTATTTGTTACGCAATTTGGTTAAAGCAAACGCTTAGTGATTAATAAAATGGGGCTGTAAATCCACTTTTCAAGGGGGGAGATAAAATCACAGATCAAATGGCGAAAAATAAGGCAATCTGAGGCGAAAACACGGCCAATGGCCTAGATATTTGGCAGTTAGTCTTAAACAAGTGAGGCTAACGCGGCGAACAACAACACTAAGAGCATCTGCTCAATACTCTTTATTCACATCATCCTGCGCCCATAAAATAAAAACCCGCGGCACAGGACTGGCGGGTTTTCTCTTTAGGCCATCACACGCTACAGCGGGATACGCCCATTGAAGGACAGCGCTAAGGTGGTGCTGTCGACATATTCCAGCTCCCCCCCCACGGGAACACCGTGGGCGATACGGCTGATCACCACCTTATGGCGCCGTGCCATATCGGCAATAAAGTGGGCGGTGGCCTCACCTTCAACCGTTGGATTGGTCGCGAGGATAAGCTCAGCAACATCGCCCGAGGCTAAGTGACGCTCTAATAGCGCCAAACCTAACTCCTCAGGCCCCACCCCATCGAGTGGTGATAAATGGCCCAGCAATACAAAGTAGCGACCAGTAAAATGTCCACCCGCTTCAATGGCTAACACATCGGCCGGCGTTTCGACCACGCAAATCGTCGACGAGGAGCCGCGTTTATGGCTAGCACAAATCGGACAGAGGCTTTCTTCAGTGTAGGTTCGGCAAGACTGACAATGACCGATATCGCTCATGGCACTCGACAGCGCCGAGGCTAATTTAAGCCCAGCTTTTCTATCGCGCTCAAGCAATTGAAACGCCATACGTTGAGCCGATTTAGGCCCAACCCCTGGCAAACAACGCAGGGACTGAATTAACTCGTCAAGCAGGGGGCTAAATTTCATTGTCTATCTCAATTAAAATGGCATTTTCATGCCTGGTGGTAATTGCATACCGCCAGTCACTTCGGCCATTTTGGCTTTTTGGTTTTCTTCGATACGACGCGCGGCATCGTTACACGCTGCTGCAATCAAATCTTCTAACATCTCTTTATCGTCTTCCATCAAGCTTGGATCGATTTCGACTTTACGTACTGTGTGTGAGCCAGTCATGGTCACTTTAACCAGACCCGCACCTGATTCACCGACCATTTCCATGCGGGCAATTTCTTCCTGCATTTTTGCCATTTTTTCTTGCATCATCTGGGCTTGTTTCATCAGATTGCCCATACCGCCTTTTCCAAACATAGTCATTTCTCTTCTATTAGGGTTAGTCGCAAGCTTTTAAGCTGGCTAATCTTACTGAAATAAATGGGATTGGCAATCAATGCCGATATCCCATCGCTAAACTTATGATCTTGATAGCGAGTTTTTAACAAACTCTGCCACTCCATGCAGCAAATGCACTGAGGAAATATTACTCGGGCTCAGGCAGTGCGGGAATAAGTCCGCTACGCTGAGCTAACAACTCTGGTGGATAAAGTAAGGTATGCTGATCCAGTTCGGCGCCAAAACGGTTAATCAGCCATTGCACATTATCGTCCATCATTAGCGATTGGCGTGCCTGCTGCAGTAACTCTTGGTGAAAACGTTTGCGCATTTCTAAGGGCGTTTCCCGCGAAGGATCGCTTCCTATGACCACCTCAACCTGCCTCGGGTTCCCCAATGCAGCTGTCAATGCCTGCTCGAGCTGCTCAATCGCCACGGGCGCCGCCAAGTGTTTTTGGTCAGGTTTAAGCAGCAATGGCAAGGGGTTAGCCTGCAGCTGACAAATCGAGTTTACCGCCAACTGACGCACACGGCCGCCAATCTCTAGGCTCGCCATAAGCTTATACCAGTGCAAGTCTAAGGGATGACCGGTAATCGATTGCGCCAGTGCTAATGCGGAGGATGACGTTGGTTGTACAGTCTCGCTTGATGGTGACTGCACCGATGCCAATTGCTGAGTTAACTGCTGAATCGGTTGCTGAATTAGCTGCTGAGTTTGTGGTTGAGTTTGTGGCTGTATAAGTTCCTGCGCCTGAGGAGGCTGCGTATTTGGCTCAAGGCTTTGCGCAGCTGGCTCGCTTTCTTGTACTGCCACTTGCTCTAACGCTTGCACAACCCGTGTCGCCTCGTTGTCCGTTGGCGATGTTTGAGCGGCAACGGGCGCAGCGCCTAAATCCTCAACAGCTGTTTGCGGCGCGACAGGGGTTTCAGTCTGTAGGTTAACACTTGCAGCGGGCGCATTGGCTTCATCCATCGCCGCGACGGGCGCCTCTTCCCAAGGCGGGCGATCGTTCGGATCAAGCGGCGGAGTTGGCGTAACATTTGACTGTGACTCAAGATGGAGCTCGGCGTCGAAATCATCATCAAAGGGCAGCTCAAACTCGTTATCAGACGCGTTTTTAGCGACTTGCGGCTCAATAGATGCATCAACTGAGGACGTGTTATTTAATGCCGCGTTAGAAACTGGCGCGGTATGCGCACTCTGGCCTGGGGTTTTAAGCTTAACTTCCGCTGCTGGCTTTTTTCCATCACCTTCCTTGGTGCTGAGCGCATCGAGATCGGAGAGTAAGGAGTCGCGTGCCGCTAATACCGCCGATAAAATATCGTCATCCTCGAGGGATACAGTAGCTGTTGAAACTGGAGGAGTTGTTGAAACTGAATTGTCGGCAAAAGACTGCGATTTGGGGTCATTGGCAGACTCATGCACAACATCACTATGGTCGATAGACTGAGCACTGTCGCTCATCAACGAGCTATCTTCCATCCCAGAGAACCCGCCCTGCTCCTCAGCCATAAATTGCGAATAATCATCCTGATAGGCATCGAGCGGCGCAGCGGCATAATCGTATTGTCCGAAATCCTCTGCAGAATATTCATCTGACGCTAGCGCATCTGCACTCTGATTAACACTCGCTTGAGTATCGTCCTCGATATCATCATGAGATAAGGCAACGGGTTCTGTTAACACCGCAGGAGAAGGTTTCTGGCCAGAGCTTTCGGGATCCACCATCGCCGCTTGATTATGCTCAGCATAAAGATTCGATGCAGGCGTAGATACTGAGTTCGATTCAGGGCTTGATTCTGAAATTAAGACGGCCTCAGTACGCGATATCACCTCGGTACTTGCGCCAAAGCCTTGGCTTTGGGCTTGGCTTAAGATCACTTGCTGCTCAGCAATCAAAGTGGCGTTGAGTGTAGACTCTTCATCAAGTGCATCCTCGCCAACTAAAGCATCCTCGGATACAGCTTGCTGCGCAGCTTCGGCTTGAGAAGCTGAAGATTCCTGAGATCGAGCCATAGACTCAGAGATTGCAGCTTGTGGCAGAGCCTGTGAGTCACGCTCAGCGGTTAGCGGAGTTTTTTTTTCAGCCACTGCTTGATTTACAGCTGGTTCCGCCGCGGGCATATTTGGTGTGGGCGTCGCAGACATTGACTGCTGAGCTGGCAAGCTCACCTTAGCAGCATCTTCGACCTGCCAACGCTTCACGGGCTTTTCGGGAACAAATGCCACCGCTCGGAGCAACGCCATTTCGAGACCCGATTTAGGATCCGGCGCATGGGGTAAGTCTTTACGACCAGTCAGTAAAATCTGGTAATACAACTGCACTTGTTCCGGCGCTAACTGCTCGGCAAAGGCTTGAATTTGCGCGCTGTAAAGGGATTGCTGCGCCGCGGCAGGAGCAAATTGCGTCAGGGTAATTTGATGCAATAATTCCAGTAAACTGCGCAGCACTTCTTGGGCGTCCGCGCCATAGGCGAGCACCTGTGCGCAGCTTTGCATCAAAACGCCAATATCGGCATCGGTTAAGGCTTTGAGTAAGCGCAGCACATGCTGCTCATCGATGCTACCCAGCATAGATTGCACTTGATTGAGCATTACTGTGCCACCACCGAAGGCAATAGCTTGATCGGTCAAACTTAAGGCATCGCGCATACTGCCATTGGCCGCTTTGGCGAGCAGAGTTAAGGCTTCGTGCTCAAAGGGTAATTGCTCTTGGGTTAAAATATGCTGTAGCTGAGTGCCAATTTCCTGCTGGGTTAAGCTCTTTAAATTAAATTGCAGACAGCGGGATAACACAGTCACCGGCAGCTTTTGCGGATCGGTCGTCGCCAGCAAAAATTTCACATGCTCTGGCGGTTCTTCGAGGGTTTTTAGCAGTGCATTAAAACTGCTGCGGGAGAGCATGTGTACTTCGTCAATCAGGTAGACCTTAAAACGGCCACGGGTCGGACGATATTGCACATTATCTAAGAGTTCACGGGTGTCATCGACCTTAGTGCGCGAGGCGGCATCGACTTCGATCAAGTCAACAAAGCGGCCTTGGGCAATTTCGACACAGCTGCCACACACACCACAGGGGGAAGCCGTTACGCCCTTTTCACAGTTGAGGCCTTTAGCGAAGAGGCGCGCCAAACTGGTCTTGCCCACACCGCGAGTACCCGTAAAAAGATAAGCATGGTGTAAACGTTGTTGCGTTAACGCATTCGTGAGCGCGTGCAACACGTGGCTTTGGCCGACCATCTGTTCGAATGTGGCAGGGCGCCATTTTCTGGCTAACACCTGATATGACATGGAACTCCCCAATGTGCATGACAAGAATGTTGGTACAAAAAAGGGGATCGCGCCCCGAGATAGTTGCAAGATAACATGTCAATTAACGACATGCCATTAAACTATCCCTAGGCGCCTTTGGCTGAAGAATTATTCGCCTTCAAACTCACAAAGTTTAACCAACTCAAGACCTAAGGCCGTTAAGCGGGCTTCGCCACCGAGATCGGGTAATGAAATCACAAAAGCCGCATCTTGCACTTCACCGCCCAGTTGGCGGATAAGTTTGACTGTGGCTTCGATAGTGCCGCCAGTGGCCAGCAAATCGTCAACCACTAATACTTTGTCATTCGCGGTAATCGCATCGGTATGGATTTCAAGGCTATCGTGGCCATATTCCAGCTCATAGCTTTGGCTAATGGTCGCGCGTGGCAACTTACCAGGCTTACGAACAGGCACAAAACCAATGCCTAATTCCAGTGCTAAAGGCGCACCAAATAAGAAACCACGGGCTTCAGTGCCCACAATCTTGGTAAAGCCTTTATTGCGATATTGCTCAACTAATAAATCGATAGTCGCTTTATAGGCCGCGGCATTTTCCAGCAGACTGGTCACATCGCGAAATAGAATCCCTTCCTTAGGATAATTAGGAATCGTTTTAATGCTTTGCTTTATCAAGGATAAGGTTTCTGTATTCATAGCCATTTAATTTAACTTAATCGTTTCGCCACGCGTAACTGCTGGCGGTAAAAACAAAACGTCCACAGCGAGTGTGGACGAGCTTTAATAATTCGCACAAAGCTTATGCCGCTTTGGTTTGAGTTGCAATAAGCAGCGTATTCAAGTGACGAATTGGTTACCAATTTGTGCCTTAGATCAAATGTGCTTAGGATTCGATTTCAGGAATGGTTTTAAGATACCAAAGTAATCCGCAAGCCATGGTGAGCAGCAGTAACTTCACCCATACAATCGGGACCACAAGAATGCTAACGCTAAAACTGAGTCCCGTGAGCAACATCGCTCGGCGTTTAAGGCCGGGGCGCATCGCCCTGTGTTGTTGCCATTGGGTCAGCGCATCGGCAAACCACGGGTGTGTCATCAACCACTGGTGTAAGCGCTCGCTTGAGCGGGCAAAACAAAAAGCCGCCAATAGAATAAACGGTACTGTCGGCAATAGAGGCAATACGATACCCAGCAGTCCAAGGCCCAACGCCAAGCAACCTATCAATAAAAACAAACCGCGTTTCAATATCATAGCTTGTAAATGATCATAGTATGTAGGTGCCTCAAACCTGAAAAACAAAAGCCACTCTAAGAGTGGCCAGTAGTATACTCAATTTGAGATTAAAACCTGCTTAAATTAAGCCTAATTGCTTTAACCAAGTCAGGCTTGCTGGTAGCGTCGGCAACAGTAAGACTAAAATAAAACCAATAAAATACATAAAGTTAAATGGGTCTTTAAATGGCTGACTGCTCATTACAGCTCCTCAAATGTGTGCAAAGATAAGTGCGCAGGAATCGTACAGTGATTAAGATCACAAAACGGGCGCCATTGTAGCGGTTTGTCAAATCAACAAAAACCCTTTTTATGTAAGGTTATTGCATTTATTTTGCTGATTTTAGCAACATGCAGCTTAAATTCCGCGCACTATCCCTTTAACGGCGAGTTGTTCGAGTAACTGAATACAGCCTTGGGTTAAGATCTCCGGTTGCATTTGCGGATAAATCCCTTGCAGCCAGTTTAGTATGTCATCGAGGCGACTCTGTCCTTGTTCTACCAAATATCCCAGCACTTGCGCACTTAACGGCGTTAATTGTAAGAAGCCCACCTCGCTCGCTTCATCCTGATAGAGGCAAAAAAACACTGGCTGCGGCAGCGCCTCTGTGGGGCGATAATCTTGGCGGATCTGCTGCACCGGATACTGGTACTGTGCCACACTCGCCGTTGCCGCTAAACACAAATTGCGCTGCAAAATATCTGCGCTGGACAATCTCTCTTGCTGGTCAACTTGTTGCGCCGTTGCCACTCGAAGCTCAAGCCATTCATAGTGCGCCAGCTCCAACATAAAAGGCGGATCACTTTCTGCTGGTGAATATTCAAATTGCAGGAATTGTAAAAACTCTCCGGCAATATCAATAAAAATTGGGGACTTACAATCATGTTGACTGAAAAAAGCCTGCACTAAGACTTGCCACTGTGCATCGCTATAAAGACTTTTAAGAACGGGAAAAGCATTGGACACAAAACCCATCACATTATTAAAAAACAGCTCTCGATAAACCTGCATCCGCTCTAAGGGCACACCGCTCGGCACTGGGTTTTGTGGATCGCGAATATAGTCGATAAAAGACTGCTGTACTTGCGTAAAATCCATCAGGCAATCCTCTTATCCAAACGATTTTTCGCCCGCGCTTGATAGGCATGGATTTGATTAATCTCATCCAATAACTGCACCGTTTCAGGCAAATTAAAGTCACGCTCGAGCAGTGTCGGCAAGACGCCATGCTGGGCATAGCACTTATCCAACAGTGCCCAAACCGGATCGTTGATGTCGCTGCCATGGGTGTCGATCAGCAAGGTTTCAGACTGTTGGTAATGCCCTGCGATATGCAAATAGGCGATGCGCTCCGTTGGCATGGCCTTTAAATAAGCCTCGGCATCGTATTGATGATTTACCGAGTTCACATAGATATTATTCACATCTAACAGCAGCTTACAGTCAGCCTCTTCTAACACTGCGGTCAAAAACGCCTGCTCACTCATCTGTGCGCTCGGCGCAGCATAAAAGGAAATATTCTCGAGGATCAAAGGCCGCTCTAAAATATCCTCCACCTGTTTTACCCGCGTCGCCACATGCTTAACGGCGTCATCGGTAAAAGGAATGGGCATAAGATCGTATAAATGACCGCCACCCGAGCAATAACTTAAATGCTCCGAATAGACTTCAATTTGGTGCAGATCCATAAACGCCTTCACTTGGCGGACAAATTCCAAATCTAAGGGGGCAGGACTGCCAATAGAGAGTGACAGACCATGGCAGAAAAAAGTATGTTGCTCAGTAAGCTGCCTAAATTGCCTGCCGTATTTTCCACCGAGCGTCATCCAGTTTTCAGGGGCGACCTCTAAAAAATCGATAGCCGTTGGCAGCGCTTGGCAAAACTCACTGAGCATTTCACGCCGTAAGCCTAATCCAACCAATCCACTCTCTTGCATTGCTTTCACCTCTTACCTAGGGCGTGTCGAGATTACCTTTTCGTTCTGGCAAGCCCACACTCGAATGCAGCTAAACAAAGGCCAGCTGAGGCTGGCCAAGTGTAGAGCTGAAGCTCGATAGTATCGACTCGCGCTTATTTCATTTCTTTTTTGACTGCGTCAGCCTTAGCTTCGACTTTTTCAGCGGTTTTCTTCATATCGCCACCGCATTTAGCTTCACCACATTTACCTTCGTGGGCTTTATCGGCTGCAGCTTTTTTCATATCGGCGCCACATTTAGCTTCACCGCATTTACCTTCGTGGGCTTTATCTGCGGCCGCTTTCTTCATGTCGGCACCACATTTTGCTTCGCCACATTTACCTTCTTTGGCTTTTTCAGCTGCGGCTTTTTTCATATCGCCACCACATTTACCTTCGCCGCATTTACCTTCTGAACCGACGATTTGATAACCCGCTTCCATGGTTTCAAATCCGAATGGGTTGGTTTGCGCATTCACGGCGAACGCAGAACCGACCACCACTGTACCTAACGCAACTGCAACGGCTGTTTGCTTAACTGACTTCATATATTTCTTCCTTTTATTTGATGAATGGTGGCCAACAACAGTGCTGTAGCTGGCTTACTGCAAAAGACCCGCCCCATCTCGGTTTCATTTCAAAAAATATCACCAAATCACAGAAATAATCAAAATATGCTGATAGGAAACAGAATTTAGTCGTAAAAATCCCCAAAAACTGCTCTTACCCTTCCCTCGCAATGCTTTGTAACCACAGTCCAATAGGATAGAATGCACGCCCTTTGAAACTGGATATGGGTTTGTTGCAGTGCGCGTAATTTTGGCTCCGATGGAAGGCGTGGTTGACGACTTAATGCGAGATATTTTGTCTTCAATTAACCCCTACGATTTGCTCGTCACCGAATTTGTGCGCGTGGTTGACCAACTCTTACCCGAAAAAGTGTTTCTCAAACTCTGCCCCGAACTGCTTAATGGCGGCTTTACTCCCTCGGGCACGCCGGTTCGTGTACAGCTTTTAGGGCAAGAGCCCAACTGCATGGCCGAAAACGCGATGCGCGCGATTGAGCTTGGCTCCCACGGCGTCGATGCAAACTTTGGTTGCCCCGCTAAGATGGTTAACCGCAGTAATGGCGGCGCGGTGTTGCTGCAATACCCTAATACGATTCACGATATTGTCCGCGCCATGCGCCAAGCCGTGCCCGCCGAACATCCAGTGACGGCGAAAATTCGTTTAGGCTACGAAGACAAATCCCTGTTTATGGAAAATGCGCTGGCCGTTTATGAAGCGGGCGCGACAGAGCTGGCTATCCATGCCCGCAGTAAGGTCGATGGTTACAAACCGCCCGCCTACTGGGAATACATCACCGAAGTGCGCGAACGTTTGCCCATTCCAGTGATTGCTAATGGAGAGATTTGGAACCGCGAAGATGCCGAGCGTTGTATGGCGGTGACGGGCTGCGACAGCATTATGATTGGCCGCGGCGCGATTTCGCTGCCCAATCTTGCCGACACGATTAAGACTGGCGCGGCACCTTACAGCTGGGCCGATACATTAGGTTTGATGCTGAGCTACACCCAACGCGAACTGAGCGGCCGTAAAAGTGATTATTATCCGGCGCGAATTAAGCAGTGGTTTAGTTATTTGAATCGCCAATACCCCGAGGCAGACACCCTGTTTAGGGAGCTACGCATCTATAAAACCACAGAGGAAATTGTGCGAGTGCTGGAAGAGGCGCAGCAGCGCCTAGGCGAATAGCCACTGATAGCGCATAGGATAATCCCATGAGAAAGTGGTGAAATTTTATTTAAAACACCACTAAATCCCTGCAAATCGGACAGATACTTGATCTTTATCATAGTCGTTGATAGTGGAACTATTAGACTGAATGTCCAGAGTCAGATAAAACAGGCGATTTTACGTGAGCACCACCCATATCAGACAAGAATTGTCAGAGCTTGAAGCTAATCTAAGGAAGGAAATCGGCGCGCACCCTCAGTTTATTGAAATACTTGGGGCGCATTATGCCAATCTCAGCTTAGGCGAGTTAATTGACCGCCTGGCACAGAGTCACCTCGCAGAACATCCGCTATTTTGTCGTTTAAACCGCCTCGATGCCGCCTTCTGTCAACTCGACTTAGGCTTATACGGCCTCTGCTCAGATTGCGAAACTGAAATCGAAGCCGAGCGTTTAACTCAAGATCCCACCGAGCAACGTTGCAGCAGCTGCGCCGAGCATTATCAGCATGAACATCGCCATGAGCTTAGACTAAGCCATTAACAGCTTTAGACTTTATCTGTTCACTGAGTCAGTTCACCAATAAAAATGCCACTCAAATGAGTGGCATTTTTTACGATAATTTATCGCGTGTGATTACAGCTTACAGCCTTCAACACTGTTTGAGTTTTCGTAAACAATGTCGCCCACTGGGTTGTAGTCTGCAGCAACGATAGCTTGTTTCTCTTTCAGGAATGAATAGAGTAAGTCCGCATCCACATAACCCGTTTGGATTGGGCTAGCCAGTTTTGGATAACCGTCACCACCTGCAGCGTTAAAGCTAGGTACGGTGAACTTATAGTTTGCCGTTGCGCTGAACTCTTTGCCGTTGATTTCGCTGATATTAGCCGTCTTAGCCACACAGTCGATGGTCATTTTCACGCCAGTGATCTGCGCATAACCACCCGAACCGATTTGGATACTGCCCACAGCGCCTAAGTAAGCCGCGACTTCAGTACCTGTCATTTCGTTCAGGGTCACCATGTTGCCGAAAGGTTGAACCGTCAGCACATCACGGTAAGTAATGTCGCCCGCTTGGATAGAAGCGCGCACACCACCTGAGTTCATTACACCAAAGTCAGCAGACACTTTACCGCTTTGCGCCATGGCTAACATACGGCCTAAGTTAGTTTGCTTGTTACGTACGTTTGCACGTTCGCCATCGAGCAGCGCATCGGTAGTCGCGATCACTTCGTCTAACTTAGCTTGGCCTTTCTCTTGGTAGTAAGACAGCAGCTCTTTTAGCTCAGCATCTGGCTCAATCTTAGTGCCAGCCAACTCAGTGGTTTTCTTGCCAGCTTCGTCCAGTTTACGCATGTTCACAGGGATCAGCTTGTAGCTAGCTAAGTGCAATTCGCCATTGAAGTATTCGAAATCCGCACGGCCAACATACTTACCCCATTCGTGGGCTTGCATGATCCAAGTGCCGTTTTGTTGGTCTGGCGCACAATCATCACCAGGTTTGAAGTCGGCGTAAGACTTGTTTTCAGTACCCGGCTCCATACACACTGGGTTTTGTGAGTGACCACCGATAACAACTTGTAGGTCGCCTTTATTCAACGCACGCGCCATTGCGACGTCGCCAGGAGCGTTGCTACCGTTTTGACCATCGGCATAGTGACCCATGTGAGTCGTTGCGAAGATCACATCAGCCGCTTTGGCGTCTTTAATTTCTTTGATAACTTTCGCCACTTCCACTTTAGGATCGGTGAAAATCAAATCGCTGATAAATTCTGGGTTACCGATTTTTGCAGTGTCTTCGGTGGTTAAACCAATCACAGCCACTTTAAGACCGTTAATATCAAACACTTTGTAAGGCTCGAAATAACGTTCACCTTGACCACCCTCAGCGTTTTTACGGTAAATGTTTGCCGCCAGCATTGGGAATTCGGCTAAACGACGCTGCATATCTAAAACAGATAATGGGTTATCGAATTCATGGTTACCAACTGCCATTGCGTCGTAACCAATTTTGTTCATACCAGTAAAGTCAGGAATCGCATCTTGTAAATCAGATTCTGGTACGCCGGTGTTAATATCACCGCCAGACAATAATAATGTTTGGCCGCCATTCTTGCTGACTTCAGCACGAATTTGATCGACTAGGGCTTTACGAGCCGCCATACCATATTCGCCATCACTGTTTTCCCAGAAACGGCCATGGTTATCGTTGGTGTGTAATACAGTAAATGTTTTACAAGCGCTGCCCGCTTCGGCACAGGTTGTTGGTACTTTAGTATTATCATCATCACTATTACAACCTGCTAGCGCAGCAAGCACTGCAGTCGCAATTAATCCTTTAATAAGCTTATTTGTCATTACATCAACCCCTTGATTTTAATTATTTTATCATAGATAGATTGTGCGAGTACCATCGACTCTCGCGCCACGCATAATAACAAAGAATAAAGACGAATTGTGTCATTTTTATTAATAAACGTGACTTTAATGTGGGATCTTTAATGAGTTTTAAGACAGATTTGTTTCAAATAAAAAATAAGCTAAACGACTTATTTTTTATTTCACAATTTAATGGGGAAGGCATTTAAAAAGAAAAGATTTAACGCTTTAATTTAAGCAACTTAGATAGCACTGGCAATATAATGGATTGTTCTCTATATAAAACACCATGCAACCAAAATTTAATTTACCGCATGGTGTTTTTATCGGCATTTAGATTTTTCTACATTTCAAAACACTGTTGTAACCAAGTGCTTATTGCTTTTAATTGTACCGGGATAACCGAATGCGGCATCGGGTAGGTTTGCCATTGCACCGAATATCCCCCAGCTATTAACGCGTCTTTCGCTAATAAACCTGCGGATAGTGGCACTACATCATCCTGTTCACCGTGCTGATGTAAAATAGGCGTTTTCGCATTGGCTGCACTTAATTGGCTGGGTAACACATCACCCGTCGGTAAATAACAGGACAGCGCCATAATGCCAGCAAGTTTTTGGGGATAACGTAATCCGGTAAATAGGCTCATCACCCCGCCTTGGCTAAATCCGGCTAAGACGATGCGCTCACTGGGGATCCCCGCGGCGATTTGTTCGTCAATCAAGGCCTGTACACTCAGCTCCGAGGCCATCACGCCCTGCATATCGGCTCTATCGTGCAAATCCATGCTTTTAATGTCATACCAAGCACGCATAATGTAGCCGCCGTTGATGGTCACCGCTTGCTCTGGCGCGTGTGGGAAGATAAAGCGAATGCTGTGTCCCGCTGGCAAGCCTAATGCTGGAACCACAGGTGCAAACCCTGCGCCCGAGTCCCCTAAACCGTGTAACCAAATCACCGCAGCCGTCGCCTCAACTTGAGGCTCAATCACAATACGTTCAAGTGTCATACTGACAAATCCTTTATAAATCAAAAGTTATTATGCTCGCCCTGCGAGCGCTTTACAGATAATCAATACCAAGGAGAGCTTGCAATGCATCGAGCTGGTTGGTGTTATCTAATTTAATGCTCCAACGCACGCCGCCGCCATTGGCGATGAGCATCGGCGGCTCCTGCCTAAGGCTGATGTCTTCGGCCGCGGCTTGAAGCACCACATTGGCCATGTTCAGCCGGATCTGCACTTCAAATTCAGTGGCAATCAACTTACCCTGAGAAAATTCCACTAGCATAGCAATTCCGCTCTCGTGATGAACCACTCTTAAAACGCGCCATAATAGCAAAGTTATATCGCTAAGGATGAACTTTTAAACTCGCATTACCGCTGATGACAGACACGCCATAGGCTAGGCGAGCTTAGGTTTACCCATCGACAGCAAATCTACATCGCTCGGTATTGAGTGCGCTTACCTCAAGTCCTGCGCACTCGCCATAGAGTGTTAACCCTGCCTTTTAGCAAGGCAATCAGAGAATGTAGATAAAGTTTAATTACATTTTAGTGTCAGCTAAATTGCCCCAAACCAGAGCAGTTCGAGTAAAATCCCGCATCAGCGATTCAAGCCCGCTCGCGGCTAGCGCCTTTACACCATAACAAGAATCACAACACTGGGTGGTTATATGTTTTTATCCCGTCGTACCCTCATTAGCAGCGCACTCTTAATGCTGCTGCCATTAGTACAATATGCCAATGCGGCCAATACCTTACCGAATACCAGCCTGGCAAGTACCACAGCAAGCCAAATGCACTCTGTCACCGATGAGCTGACCTTTGCCAATTACCAGCAAGTGAGCATTCATCACATCGCATTGGCATTAAAGGTAGATTTTGCGCAGCAGCAACTCGCGGGGGATGCGATTCTCGAGCTGGATTGGCATCAGGCCGGAAAAGTACTCGTGCTCGATACCCGTGACCTTACGATTAACAGCGTCAGCATGTTAAATGCAAACGGCCAATGGCAATCCGTGCCCTTTAGTTTAGGTGCGGCCGATAAGGTCAAAGGCGCAGCGCTCACCATCAATCTGCCTCAAGAACGAGTCGCCAAAGTCAAAGTTAATTATCATACATCCAAGAATCCATCAGGCATTCAATGGCTTACTCCAGAGCAAACCCAAGGTAAGCAATGGCCATTTATGTTTAGCCAGAGCCAAGCCATCCATGCCAGAAGCTGGATCCCGCTGCAAGATACGCCCGCCGTGCGCCAAACCTACAGCGCTACCGTCACAGCCAAGCAAGGCATTAGCGTCGTCATGAGTGCCGACCGAGAGAGCGTGTCTGCAACGCAAACCCAATTCACTATGCCGCAGGCGATTCCAGCTTACTTGATTGCCATTGCCGCAGGACACCTGCAATTTGCCGCCTTAGACGATACCTCAGGCATTTGGGCCGAGCCCGAAATGCTCGACAAGGCCAGCAAAGAATTTGCCGATACACCGGAGATGATTGCCATTGCCGCCAAACGCTACGGCGATTATCGTTGGGGTCGATACGATCTGTTGATCCTCCCGCCCAGCTTCCCCTTCGGCGGGATGGAAAATCCGCGATTATCCTTTATTACTCCCACAGTCATCGCGGGAGATAAAAGCCTAGTGAGTTTAATCGCCCACGAGCTGGCCCATTCTTGGTCGGGCAATTTAGTCACTAACGCCACTTGGCGCGATCTCTGGCTTAACGAAGGTTTTACCACTTATGTGGAAAACCGCATTATGGAAGATCTCTATGGCCGCGACCGCGCCCTGATGGAGCAAACCATTGGTTACTCTGAGCTATTGGCCGAATTAGCCGAGTTGCCCGCCGGCGATTCTGTACTGCATATTGACTTAGGCGAGCGCGATCCCGACGATGCCTTTAGCGGCGTCCCCTATGTGAAAGGACAATTATTTTTGCGCTTCCTCGAGCAAAAATTTGGCCGTGAGCGGTTCGACACCTTCGTGAAAAGCTACTTCGATCACTTTGCGTTTCAAAGCATTACCACGGAGCAGTTCCGCAATTACCTCACGCAGCAGTTATTGCAAAAATATCCCAATATCGTCAGTGAGTCCGAAGTGGATACTTGGGTGGAGGGACAAGGTCTACCCAGCTTTTTAGTGCCACCCAACTCACACGCTTTCGATGATATCGATGCCCAGCGCCAAGCATGGTTAGAAGGCAAACGTGACGCCAGCGCTCTGAACACTCAGGGCTGGACAGTGCATCAATGGCTACGCTTTATTAATGAAATGCCGAGGCTAAATCTCACTGAGCAGCAATTAGCCGAGTTAGATAAGGCCTTTCATTTTACTGGCACGCACAATAATGAAATCGCCTTTGCTTGGTATGCCCTCGCCCTCGATAACGGTTACTACAGTGTCTTACCGGCACTGAAACAACATTTCACCGATATTGGCCGCTGCAGGCTGATTGTGCCTTTGTATCAAAAACTGGCGAGCAGCGAGCACTATGACTGGGCAAAAACCGTTTACTTGGCGGCCCGCAGTGGTTACCACCCACAGACACAAGCGAGTCTCGATATGATGTTTAGTGATAAACCGATGGAGCATGTTCATTAAGCGGTGTGCATGTTTGGGATTGGGCGCAGAAAGCCTGTGCTCAAGCCTCGCCATGAAAAGTGGGCATAAGTTTAGCGGTGAATCCTATACACAAAAGCCACGACCTTGATTGAGAGATTTTGATTACGAAACTGTGGTTGCGAGACTTTGATTACAAACATGGATTGCAAACCAAAGTATTAGCGCACAAAAAAGCCCAAACCTAGGTTTGGGCTTTTGTTTACTTATCTGGTCATTACTCCCGAGCACCCCTGCTGTAGCAGAGTATTGATGGGAGCAACCACACAGATTAGTGGTGGTGACCGCCTACACCGTGGGCATGACCGTGGGCGATTTCTTCATCGGTCGCATCACGGGCGCCAACCACTTCGATATCGAAGGTTAAGTCACGGCCCGCTAATGGATGGTTAACATCCACAGTCGCCATAAACTTACCCACTTTGACGATAGTCACTTGACGTTGACCCTGATCAGTGTGAACCACAGCCGTCATGCCTGGCTTCCACACGCTAGCGCCTAACAGGTGCTTCACAGAAACACGCTGCTGCGCCGCTTCACCTTCGATACGTTGACCATAGGTTTCAGTGCATGGCAGAGTAACAGTGAACTTTTCACCAATCGCTTTACCATTAATCGCATTCTCAACACCTGGCATCATGTTGTCATGGCCGTGTAAGTAAGCAATCGGCTCGCGACCTTCGTTCGTCTCGATCACTTCGCCTTTTTCGTCGCGCAGAGTGTAGTTAAACTGCACAACCATATCGTCTTTAATGCTCATCGAATATCCTTTGATTTGCTTCGATTTCAAATGTCGGCCGAGCTTAACAAAACTGGCCTTTGCGCTCCACTGTTTTATCCCTGCGATACATCACCAAAGCTTAAGCGGCTGCGGATCTGTAAGCCCCACACCTGAAGTGGCATGGGTTGAGTAAACCACATGCCACTTGTGGCAATATTCGCAGGCAGTACGACACTACGTAAAGACTTTAGAGTGAAATCCCCAATGCGCTAAAGACCTCAGGGCTTGGAAAACCGTCGGCAATCATATTCTTACTGCGCTGGAATGCTTGGATCCCCGCCGAAGAGTTACGCCCAAGTACGCCATCGGGTTTACCGACATCGAAGCCTGATTCATTCAGCTTGGTTTGTAACTGTTTGATTTGCTCGCGACTCAAACGTGGCTGCTCGGGCGGCGCCACTTTTAATGGTTCGCCGCCATTAATTCTATCGGCCAAATGACCAACGGTAATGGCGTAAAATTCAGAGCGGTTCCAACGCATGATCACATTGAAGTTTTCATAGCCTAAAAACGCGGGACCTGTATGACCCGAGGGTAAATACAGCGCCGCCTTCATATCGATAGCAGGTAAAGGCAGTCCATTACTTTGCACTACGGATTGCGCCGCCCATTGGGATAGCGGCTGCGCCTGTTTAGCGCCAAGGTTTTCATAGCTGAAATCGCGCGGCAATATCACTTCACGCCCCCAACGCTCATTGCGTTGCCAGCCTAAGTGCTGCAAAAAATTCGCCGCCGAGGTGAGTGCATCTTCGGTGCTATTCCACAAATCGGCCTTACCGTCGCCATCCCCATCGATGGCATATTTTGCATAGGCCGAGGGCATAAACTGGGTGTGCCCCATGGCGCCGGCCCAAGAGCCCACCATAGTGCTCTTATCAAAGCCGTATTTTTCTTTTAACTTAAGCGCTTGCATCAGCTCAGTCGTAAAATAGCCACTGCGACGCGGCTCACAGGCCAAGGTAGCAAGAGAATCTAACACGGACATTTTGCCTTTGTAGGAACCGTAGTTAGTCTCAAGTCCCCAGAAAGACAGAATATATTGTGGTGGCACACCGTATTGCTGCGCCAATTTATCGAGCAGCGCGCGGTGTTTTTTCAGTAAACGGCGGCCTTCATTCACCCGCCAATCGGTCGCCCGCTTGGTAAAATAATTGTTGAAGGTTTGACTAAACTCTGGCTGAGCTTGGTCAAGCTCAATCACTTTAGGCACAAACTGCAAACTAGCAACTGTGTCTTGGATGGTGGCTTCGGATAAGCCTTCGGTACGTGCGCGCTCCTGTAAGTTAGCTACACAGGTCGGGAATGCCGCAGCATGGGCGGCGATGGTGTCACTGAGCGGCATTTCTTGCACGGCGGCCTGCGTCTCGGCGATCGCGGTTTGACTATTACCGCTCGAGGTTGGCGCGCTCGAACACGCACTTAAGCTCACACACGCGGCGATACTGGCGGCAAGATAGGACATTCCTTTCAGTTTGATCAAATCAATTACTCCTACAGTCAGCGCTAAGAGTTTATCTTAGCTGAGCGAGGCAAGAGGTGGATAACCCCGAGCCAAGAGAGATACGATATTTAGCCATAAACAGGTTGCCGCTGTGTTGATGGGACAACAAACAGGGCAACGGCCAAACACCCACGAAACTATTTTCTCCCCCAGAAAATCGAGCCAGATACTCACCAACAATCACTCATTATTATCGGTGCCTCTGCTCGGCACATCCTGACCCATAGCGCCCGCTAACACAATGCTTATCACCACAAATCGCCAGATAAATTCACTTATTGCTCAGTTAACCAACAGCGAAAAAATCTTAGCAAAGAATCCCTTGGACTATCTATCCGTTGCCGTATAATGGACAAGTTAACAGCATACTTCAAAGAGACCTATCATGACTGAAATCAACGCGGCGTTGGCTGGCTTTATCGAAAACGTAAAAGAACATCAAACACTCTGGGGTTTGATGGATGAAACTGGCGAAGGCTGGGTCGTTTGTGACTCGGGCGAGTTCGAAGATACTGATGTTATGCCTTTATGGTCGAGTGAAGCACAGGCGAAATCTCACTGCACCGAAGAATGGAAAGATTACCAAGCGGTGGCCATTAGCCTCGAAGAATTCCTTGAGTACTGGGTATCGGATCTCAACGATGATGGCGTGTTGATTGGTGTTGATTGGCAGAGCGATGAAGACTGCTTAGAGTTAGATCCTATCGTTCTGGCGAAAGATTTAGTTGATGTTGAAGAGGTTTAATTCCATCAACCAAAACAGCAAGTTTAAGGCATCAAGGGCTGAGGTATTTAGCTCTTGATGTCCGCTTTCCCTTGTATCGACATTCCCTTCGATAAACGTCACCTCTGTTGGTTTTGCGGCGAGCCCTGCAAAGACCGATTGGATTATCAAGCCGAGTCACACACGCCCCACCCAGCATTGGCCGTCCCTTGCTGCGCTGAATGCTTAAAATTGGCCCAAAAACATACCTTAACCTCTATCTGGGATTGCCGTGTGGCGGTTAAAGATGCCCTTATGAGCATTTATGCCAAGCACTTAGCCATTGGGATTAATTGGACAGAGGAAGAGCTAGCCGAGTCTGAATTTTCCTGCAAAGTGTTTGAAGGTTTTAAAAAAAGCGCTTGGATGATGTATCAAATCGCCCGCGACAGGATTAACTTTCCGGGCTGGCCGATACAACTTGAAGGGGTCGAACTCGAATGCCAGTTAGACAGTACCCGCTTTGAGTTTGATGGGGTAACTTACACCTCTTTGCCCGCGGCGATTCACTACTACAGCCAACAATTCTGCTTAGATCCAGTATTTTTTGCCGAACTTATCCGATTAGTCGGTAGGCAGAGATTCAACTATGCCCTCAGACTTGCGCGGATCCATATCGCCGCCGCCAAAGAGATGAAACGCCAAGTCCTTGCCTATGTTAAAGCCGAACTGAGCCAATAAACCGTATCACGGTAAATCGTCTACATCACAGCAAATAGCCCGAGTTACGCCCACTAGTACAAGTCACAAGTGAAATACTCAAATCGAGCGCTAAAATAACGAGGCCGCCAATTGCAGGTTGCTATGGCGGCCTATGGGTTTCAAACCTGTTATCGAGCAATCAGTTAAATCTGTGGCGTTATTTGCCAATAACTTGTTTTAATCTGTCCTGCACCACTTCTACCAACAAGTCGGGCTGAAACTTAGAAATAAACCTGTCGCAGCCAACCTTCTCTACCATCGCATTGTTAAAGCTACCACTGAGTGAAGTATTTAAGGTGATAAATAAGTCCGACATAGCCTTATCGTTACGCACTTCATAGGTCAGCTTGTAGCCGTCCATCTCCGGCATTTCAGCATCGGTTATCATCATCAAGAGCTCCTTGGCGACATTCTTGCCTTCATCGCGCCATTTTTGCAGTAAGTGCAATGCTTGCAAGCCATCGGAGGCTTCGATGATTTCAATCCCGAGTTGGCCTAAGGTCTCACGCACTTGACGCCTTGCTGTTGAAGAATCATCGACAATCAACACCTTCTTACCGGGCATCTTGTCTAACAGGCTCTCATCTAACACCCCTTCAGAGAGACGAATATCGTAATGAACGATTTCCGCTAATACCTTCTCGACATCGATAATCGACACCAGTTGTGACTGGCCTTGGTATTCAATGCGGGTGATGGCCGTGAGGTAATTATTTCGCCCAGCCGTTTTAGGCGGCGGCATAATATCGCTCCAGGTCATGTTGATAATGTGCTCGACCTTACCGACTAAGAAGCCCTGCACACTGCGGTTATATTCGGTGATGATCATATTGGCATCATCTCCCGGAGGCACAGGCTTAAAACCGATAGCCGAACGCAAATCAATCACGGGAATCGACATGCCGCGAATATTCGCCACCCCAAAAATATGGGGATGACTGCCGGGCATAGAATTTAATGGCGGTAACTTGACGACTTCTTTGACTTTAAAGACGTTAATCGCAAATAACTGGGTAGAGTTAATTCGAAACAGCAGCAGTTCGAGCCGATTTTCACCGACGAGTTTGGTTCGTTGATCTACGGTTGCAAGCACGTTTGCCATAATGCGACTTCTCTACTTTGGAGGAACAGCTTTCCTCACCAGTGACGGATTAAGCTAAATTATAGCGGTAAACTCACCATGAGAACCATGCGATAAGTCGATTTTATCTAAAAATTACAATCACTCGGCAATCCTTTATCCTTCGCAAGCGCCCCAATAAATAAATGATTCGCTTACGGCTATCACCGCAATTTATCCCCTTTATGCCATGTGTTTTTGGGCCAGCACCATGCCCGAAAGGTTGAGAAGATTTCTCTCGCAGAGGATCTCAAATCCCCCTTGGCGCAGTCCTGTTAACCATTCTTGATGGTTAAATCGATTCTGTTGTGGATGTTCAAACAACCGTCGACTCAAGGGATTGCAAATGGCGGCGCGGTATAAATCTTCTACCACAAAGTAACCCTTAGGTTTTAGCACCCTTGCCACCTCGGCAACCGCCGCTTGCCAATCGGGAATATGGTGAAACACCGCGAAATTGAACACCACATCAAACTGGGCATTTGCAAAAGGCAATGCAGTAGCATCGGCAACACTGAATGCCAATTGGCTTAACCCATGGGGTGAATCATGCCAGCGCGCTTTAGCGGCTGCGACCATCTCAGGATCAAGATCGACGGCCGTCACTTGCTCGGCCCCAAAATGGTCGCGGATCAACTGAATTCCGTTACCAAAACCACAACCAATTTCGAGGGCGTGACGTAGATAAGGAAGGGGTTTGGGCATCATAGAAGTCAGTAATGGTGCTTCAACGTGGTTTTGCAACCAAAAACGCAGCGGATGCTGGACTAACTTTTTCTCGAATGGATTTAACTTCATCTCATCCCCTTAAATGAATCGGTTATTGCTTGGTACACTGATCAAATTCTGTATATGGTACGTAATGACATACACATAAGTTCACTTGAGGCCACTATGAAATTACCTCTTTTTCCTTTGCCAATCTGTTTATTACCAGAGGGATATACTCAGTTGCGCATTTTTGAACCTAGGTATAAACGCTTAGTCGCTGAATCCCTTAAATCGGCGGATGGCTTTGGCCTGTGTATGACATCGGAAGATGGCAAAACCCTTTATCCCATCGGAACGCTGGTGCATATCATCGATTTTGAAACCTTACCCGATGGAATGCTCGGAATCAGCATTCAAGGAAAACAACGCTTCACTCTCGGCGATATCAGCATAGAGTCGGACGGATTAAAACGCGCCAAGGTGAAGCTTATCGATAATTGGCCGAGTGCGCCGATTGAAGACGATGAGCGTTACTTGAGTGAGATGCTGCAAAACATTCTTAAGGAGTTCCCGCAGCACCTGCAACATTATCAGCTGGAACAATTTGAAGATATCGCCTGGGTGTGCCAACGCTGGTTAGAAATTCTGCCGGTACAAGCCGCAGAGAAATACTCTTGCATCAATGCGTTAGATCATCAACTGACACAGGATTTATTACATACTGTCATTCAATCTGCTTGAGTGATCCAACTTCCCGCGCGCCACGTATTGCTCTGTATGCTTATCGAATGTCGGCCCTGACGTAACATCTTTTGTGATGTTCAGACTAGATTGAACCTTAAGTAAAGAACTCAATAATGGAAAATTTTCAATCACATTTAGCGCAAAATCGCTATGATAGGCAGTTAACATCCCCTATCGATATGGCTATGGAAAACGATAGCACTATTTCAACCGCCAATGAGCCAATCACAGATGCGGATCCTTTGACGCGCGCCATTATCAGAGTCGCGAATCAACGGGATAAAGCCGCCTTTGCAGAATTGTTCAGCCATTTTATGCCCAAAATTCGTGCATTCGGTCTGCAACGCTTAAATCAGCAAGGGCTGGCCATGGATCTGGTGCAAGAAACCATGACCTTAGTGTGGACCAAAGCCCATTTGTACAATGCCGACAAAGGCTCGGTGGCGACCTGGGTTTTTACCATTATGCGCAACCAGTGTTTCGACATGCTCAGGCGCATCCAACATAACCGTGAAGATGCCTTCGGAGATGATATTTGGCCTATTTACGATGTAGCCGTCAGTCATGAAGGCGGCCCAGATCATAAACTCACCGCCAAGCTACTCGCGCACTTAGATGCCCTACCCCTGCCCCAACGCCAAGTGGTTCAAGGGATCTATATGCAAGAACTCACGCAACAAGAATTAGCCGATGCCTTAAAAGTCCCGATTGGAACGATAAAATCGCGACTCAGATTGGGGTTAGAAAAGCTGAAAAGCTTTTTGGAGACGCAACATGATTAAACATCATCCCCATACAGATTTGCTGTTAGCCCATGCACAAGGCGAGCTGCCGTTGTCTATGTCAATTGCCATTGCGGCCCATTGTGCCCTTTGCCATGAGTGCCAATCGCAAGTCAGCCGTTTTACAGAGCAGGCAGCGGAACTGGCCTTTTTAGCGCCGAGCAACATCACTGAACAAGCTTTAATCAGTGAAACCGATCCAACACAAGATGACGCTTGGCAGCAAATGTTGTCGCATATTATGGACTTGCCCGAAGCAACGCCAACTGAAAGCGACTATCCTGCCAAAGCGACGGTTTCCCTTAATCATAAGCATGTTCGCTATGAGATCCCGACAGTATTTCGCCAACATATTGCTCATCCGTGGCAACAGATTGGTAAAGTCAGCCGAATGCGTTTCGATGTGGATGAAAGCCAAACCCGCGCCAGCCTATTGCATATCGACGCCTTAGGTGAAATCCCGCAGCACACCCATAAGGGATACGAACTGACCCTATTATTGGCGGGGGAATTTTCGGACATCAACGGGCAGTATGTTCCCGGCGATTTCATCATCTTAGATGGCAACACGCATCATTCACCTAAAACCCAGTCAGGCTGCCTCTGCTACACAGTATTAGATGCGCCGTTATATTTTACCAAAGGGCTCAGTAAATTATTGAATCCCATCGGTGAGCTGATTTATTAATCTCGCTGACATTTAAAATATGCTGGCAGAGTGAATAACCGATAAACGCAAAATTACAACAAAATACCAACAAGCCTTTTTCCCGCTGAGTAAAAAATAAACTTGCCAGCGGGAATTTTGCTGTTATACTGCGCTGCGTTTTGAGAAGTATCTTGTCGTTATCCTTTTTATATCGGTTTGTACATTCGCGTAAGCAATGACAAACACGATCCTCACGAAGAAAGCCTACTACAAGTAAGTCCCACAAAAATAATGAGTTAGTGATTTTCCGCATCGACTCAAAAACAGTGAACTATTTAATTAAATCCATGTCATAGTATTGTCACTTTACTATGGTCAACTGGGCTAATTGAGATATTCCATTGACATAATCGCTGATATGCATTAGTTATCAATAAGGCATCTCTTGATTAATGATCATGGAATGGGTAACCTCAAGACTCATTGGTATCATCTTTCGCAATTATGCTAAGGATATTTTATTGTTACAACTTACTCACCTAAGGGTGAATTGAATTAAAAGGAGTGTGGCCTATGTCATACAAAATTAACGGACATGAAATCACAGTGAACTTCCCTGTAGATTCTATTTCAGTCAACAAAACATCCATTGCTTTTACCGATAGACAAGGTAAAAACAGACAAACTTTTTCAAAGCGTACCGAAGCCTTAAACTTTATGAAGTGGCTTTTGTCGTCAAATAAATAAGTTTGATTTAGTACTCATTGAGTACAAATAACGGCATGTTGGTTTATTCGGTTCTCATTTTCCTCGCCATACCGAAATCGATTCGCCTTTATAGATAGCCCAATATCACGATTTACTATCCCCTTACGTCGAATGACGAACTCGTTTGGTTCAGGCGGTATCTAGCTCACACAGATACGTGCCGAACCAAATGTGTATTCCACTAACCTAGATCAAATTAATCTGCATTTACCCCTGCTAATATAATCACTCACTCAGTTTGTGAATGTATTTTCTATGTCAAAACCCGATTCTAAAACGGCTATGCTGACCTTAATAACCCAGATTAAACAGGTTATTCCTCTCAACTTAGATGAAGCACAAATGTGCCAAGGTGAGTGTTTAGGCTGTTCTAAAAAAATGCTGGAAATGTTGGATGCTGAAATAAGCTATTGGCAATATTCAACCGATACGCCGGGATTGAAAGATCTTAAACATCTGGAAAAGATAGCCACACGCACCCACAAAATATTAAAGCGCAATAAGTTAGTTGGCTAAACGCTATCCTGCATCGCCCTCACCGTATTTTCGTCTATATCTTGGCAACATGGTTTGATTTCCTAATAATCCCCCCTGATGAATATAGAGGATGGAGGCATGTTGCTCGCGCCGTAAATAATCCTCTAACACAATAAAGCCTAAGGGATCGTAGAGTAATTCAAATTGCATACCGCTGGCACTGAGTCGTTGCCACATGGCATAAAACTCAGGATAGAGTTTCCCAAAATGGTATTTCTTCCCCACATTCAAAATCTGTGGATGTTCTGCAGAGTTGGGATTTAACTCATAAAACTGCTGCATTAAATACTCATCGCCGCCGACAACGGCGCAGGTAAGTACTCGAATATTCAATTGCTGACGCACAAAATACTGATTTAAAAAGAGTGCCGTGGTTCCTGTACCTGCAGGTAAAAAAACCTTGAGATCGGAAATGTGCCGTGACTCGGCCCAAGCAGCTATTTCAGCACCTAACTGACTAACACCATATTGCGCATACTGGCAGCGCCCACCTTCTTGAATAAACAAAGCGTTAGGTTCAGCCGGCAAGACTTGCTGCTCAATATAATCCTGACAAGTCCAATTAGGCTCACGGTGGAGGGAAGGATTGGTTGTAATCAGGCTTGATAAATCAATGACACGCGTACCATTGGCGATGGCAGCGGCATAATTACCCGTCGGCAAGGTGCGGATATGGCTGGCAATATGATCCACATAAAAATCGCACTGCCAGCCCTTCAGCTTGGCGAGCGCCGACAGTGAATACAACGAGTTAGCCTGCGCGGAGCCATAACCAATCAGCTTAGTCACGCCAGCAAAATCATGGTCTAGAAAATAGGCAAACTTACGCGCTTTATTGCCACTAAATGCAGGATGCAATAAATCGTCTCGTTTGAGAAATATCTTGCGTCCGGCAAAGGAAAAAGACTCTACAGGACTGTCAGAGAGCAGACGCTGAGTCAGCAGGCTTTTGGCTAACATGGATACACTCGAAGGAAACAAGGGCGTTAGTGTACCGCGAGCTTGCCTACATCGTCCGTAATAATTAAGCATTTTCGCGAAAATCTAGCATTTTTTACAACGTCATACCGTCACAAAGATAAATATTTCACTGATAAATAAGGAAAAATATTTTGGCACAATTCTCGCTTACTCCATTTAAGTATCAATTAATGATTCTGTGTGTTGGACAAGGTAATGCCAACACAGATTTAAAATGAGTTAAGGAGTATTCAATGTCACTTTTACGGTTAATTTTCAATATTGCTTGGTTTGTCCTTGGTGGATTTGTGATGGGACTCGCCTGGTGGCTCGCGGGGATTTTGTGTTTTATCAGTATTATCGGTATTCCCTTCGGCCGAGCCTGCTTTGTCATTGGCGAGTTGACCTTCTGGCCCTTTGGACAAGAGCAAATGAATCGTCGCCATTTAACCGGACGTGAAGATTTAGGCACAGGCGCCTTTGGTATGGTGGGCAATATTATTTGGTTCTTGCTGTTTGGGATTTGGTTGGCCATAGGCCATTTGGCCCATGCCCTCGCCTGCTTTGTGACAATTATTGGTATCCCCTTTGGGATCCAACATATCAAGCTGGCGCTATTAAGCCTGACGCCGATTGGGCAAACGATAGTAGCGAAAGCGTAATAACCATAGTAGCGAAAGCCTAGTAATCATAGTTGCTAAAGCCTAAGGCAGATCACTCAGCACTACTCTGCGTCAGTGGGTAGTGCTGATGTATAGTTAGTCAGTGATTGCACTAATCTTGCTTCGTGATAGTCCCTTTCTTCATCGAGTAAATCAGTGTAATCAGCAAACGGCTCACTCACCTCCCCTCGTTCTAGACTTATCATTTCAAATAGATAATGCGCCAGTTTGGCTGGCGCATCTATGGTGATGTCATGACCACAATAGGCCAAGACAACTAAGTCGACGTTAAAATGTTGTGCTAATGCCCTGCTTGTTTGAATATTCACTAAGGCATCACGATCACCCGATAAAATACTGACTGGAACAGGCAAAGATGCTGGGCAGCGATAACGAAACGCCGCCCACAACTGACGACACGCATTACTAAAATGCGGTGTCGACTCGTGGCGATAGTGGCTCCAACGAGCAATCAAGGCTATATCGCGCCGATGGCGATAGCTGGTTAAGCGCACAATCGTCGATTCGATAGGATTAAGCTGTCGACCGCGGCAACGTTTGAGCCAAGCACTCAGGACATTTAATCCATTAAATCGCTGATACCAAGGTGATAAGTTAGCCGCGCTACTATTTAGCACAAAAACGTGTTTTATCTGCTCGGGGCGCTGCTTAGCCATTTCCATGGCGAGCATACCGCCCATAGATAAGCCAAGCAGATAAAAAACTTGTCCCGCTAATTGCACATCCAATTGTTGCCACACCGAGCTGGCATATTCGGCGATAGTTAAAGGGCTGGCTTGGTGAGTGAGGATCCCATTGCCGGGCAAGTCAGGGGTAAAAACGGTGCAGCCCCTTTGCCTTAATCTCTGATCAAAGCCATTCCAATGGCGTTGATCGCGCATTAAGCCCCTGAGTAATACCCACGTTGTCATCAAAAACGCTCCCGATACCAAAACTGCTGCGCACTCTGCGCCAGTTGTGTGAGATGTTCGGGCGTCAGTCCTTCTAACTCCCGTGCGTACGCCGCCTCCATCAAGAACTGCATCAATACTGTGTGCCGGCGTAAAATCCTGTGGTGCCTGTGTGTTTTTTGCGGATTAAAAAAGCCCGCAAAATTGAATATTTGCCTTGGATTTTTCTTAATCCATGCCCATGAGCCCATCTCTAAGGTCAAAGGTAAGAATGGAATATTGGCTTGAGGATCCTGGGTATGATGCTGGCGGTACAAGTAATCCCAAATATCACCATGGGTGCGATAAAACTGGCTCTGGGGCGCAAGCCGATAATGGCCATGATGGGGATAGCTCGCTTCAAATAACTGCTTTAAGTGATAAATGAAGTGGGCATTTTCAAAGGATGCGCGCGTGTGGGCATAGGGAAACCAGATATGATCCGTCAAACCAAAACCAGAATGCGCATCAAGGGAAATAAGACTGGTGCTTTGTCTAAGCAGTTGTTGCACATAAGCCACCAGCCCTGCTGTTTCAAGCTCCATACCCCCAAGGCCACGAAACCAAGGCAGCTTAGAAGAGAGCCGTTGCCCTCCAACCATAAAAGACACTTTTTCCCGGGACTCTATCGGCGCGTTGCGCATCAAGTCGACCTGATTGCCATTACCGCGACTGCCCAGCAGTAATCCGACGGGATTCACCACAGGGACAAAGGCTAAGCGGATGTCCGTTAATAACTGTTGTAGGTGTTTGTCCCACGCAAGGCGCTGCAACAGGCTGTTAAGCAAAGCCAAAATCACCTGGGAGCCAATCCGCTCCACCCCATGCACGCCGCCAACGAATAACACGGTAGGACATGGGCGTTCGGTCACACCTAACTCGACACTGTAGAGCGGAAAATGTTGATGCCGAAATGGAATGTCCGCAAGAACCTGATATTTGAGCTTAAGATGATGAGTATCAATGAGTTGTGATAGTGTATCTAACTCGAAGGGAATGTTATTCATATCATCCTAGAAAGTGAAATGAGCATAGACTCATAGCCTTAGGACGATACTAATGGCGAACCACGACATATTTATGACAACAGATTAAGCCAAAGCCAAGCTCACTTTAGTGGCGTGTGACTTCCTCCTGAAACAGCAACTCCCCCATAATGCTTTCAATATCCAGTTGAGCTAAGCCCTGGTCAAAAACATCCCGCCAATGGCGTCCCTCCTCAGTATTACGAAACGCAACATAGAGCTGTTTATTGGCAAGCAGTTGTTTATTCACCTGTAATTTATCCGCCAATGGCTGCAAATGAGGTTGCTTTAACAGGAAATAGAGTACGTTGACATCAATCACTGCACCATCGATGCGACCAGCGGCCACCTTCTTGATGTTTTGTTCATCCGAGGTCACGGCCTCGACGAGCTGCGTACCAGAAGCAATCATCAGATCCAGCGAGTCGGTATTCACATAGTCCTTCACAACCCCTAAGGTGTAGCGGTTCAAATCGGCTAAATAATGCCAGCTAATGGGATGAGATTTTTGCTCAACAATGCCTAATGGGCTGATCCCTATTGGTTTTGAAAAAACAAATTTGTCCGTTTCAAAATAATATTCTGGAAAATAGCCAATGTAATCGGAGCTTGGCATGGCAGCCAATTTTATCGCTCGGCTCCACGGATAAAAATCGACAACAAGTTGTTGCTCCATGCGCTCGAAGGCGGCTTGAGCGACCGCGACACTGGCCCCCTGTTGTGCCAACTGCTGACCCGAATAAGGCGGCCAGAGTAATGAGGTGAGCTTGAGCGTGTCGGCAAATACTGTATTAGCCATGCTTAACAGGCAACAGAGCATCAGTGGGCACCAACGATTCATAACACCTCCCTCAAAAACTCATCTGTTTAATGGCTTGAAAAACAAACAATTCATCACTTGATCATCGGTTAAACTCTTTTCAGTATAATCAGCCATCCCTCAAGGTACAGTGAATATTTGTTACATATTTAACCGACGGGAACCTAGCTTAAGCAGAAATGATAGGAGTAGACTGAATTTGCATCGATACTCACTGTTCGTCATTATTGCGGTGAAAGTGGAAGATGAGGCCAACATGGGGGATGCGATATGTCAATTTCTTTCAAAGACAGTAAGTTGTCTTTTATGCATTCCGCGATGACTCAAACCGTCATTACCGTGATAGGTGCATGTTTTACCTTAGTCGGAGGGATATTTTTACTCTTACCCGGACCGGGACTGCTCTTTATCCTGATAGGACTAACCCTCTTGAGTACCCAGTATCCTTGGGCAAAACGTTGGCTTCGTCTTAGTCAGCGACAATTAAGTAAGAGCGCGGCTTGGCTCGACAATCAAATTCGGCGCCTCCGCCGATAATCTTGAGTCTCCACCTAAACATCAACCCAAGCTTTCGAACTTGGGTTGATTTGTCTTAATGTGCCCTTGAGCGTAATGAGGTTTTAGGGAGATTTTTGCAGCGATATGGCTGACGTTTATGCAAGGCAGAGTCCATGCTGTGTAGTGATTCTACATAAACGGACGATAACGCAGCAGAAACGCTAGCTAAACGCTGCCCGAAGGATTTCATCCCAAAACGTCACCATGCCCTAGGCATTAATATCCTCATATAACTCTTTATACATCAGCTCACGCATTTTAAATTTCTGGATTTTGCCCGTGACTGTCATGGGGTATTGCTCCACAAACTTGATGTAGCGAGGCACTTTAAAGTAGGCGAACTTTTCGGTGAGGAAATGCCGAATATCCTCCTCTGAAATCGTGGCGCCACTGCGAATCTTGATCCACGCGCACACTTCTTCGCCGTATTTATCACTATGAACCCCAAACACTGCTGCATCTTGCACATCTTTATGGGTATAGAGTTTCTCTTCAATTTCACGGGGATAGATATTCTCGCCACCGCGAATAATCATATCTTTAATACGGCCAACGATTTGCACATAACCTTGCTCATCCATTTGCCCAATATCGCCAGAATGTAGCCAGCCTTCACTGTCGATAGTTGCCGCCGTTTTTTCAGGATCATTCCAATAACACTGCATGATGCAATAGCCACGGCTACAGACTTCACCGGGCGTATTGATAGGCAGCACTTCACCAAATTCATCGACGATTTTCACTTCGGTATGGGGTAAAGCACGGCCAACGGTAAGCACACGTTTCTCAACTGGTGAGTCGATTTCAGTAATGTGATTCAGCGGGCTGCACTCAGTTTGACCATACCCAATTAACACTTCCTGCATATACATCAGGTTTTGTACCCGGCGCATCACTTCTTCTGGGCAAGTCGCTCCCGCCATAACACCGGTACGCAACGAGCTTAAGTCAAAGCGTTTAAATTCGGGGTGCTCTAACTCGGCAATAAACATGGTGGGAACACCGTGCAGTGCTGTGCAGCGTTCACGCTCTACCACCTCTAGGGTGGTCAGCGGATCGAAGGAATCCCCAGGAAAGACCGCCGCGGCGCCCTTAGCAAGGCACACAAGGTTACCCAGCACCATGCCAAAACAATGGTATAAAGGCACAGGAATGCAGAGCTTATCTTCACAGGTAAACTTCATCGCCTCGGCCACTAAGTAGCCATTATTCAGGATGTTGTGGTGCGATAAGGTCGCGCCCTTTGGGCTGCCCGTGGTGCCAGAGGTAAATTGAATATTAATGGCGTCATAAGGGCTAAGTGATTCGGCGATTTGCTCAAGCGCCGCCTTATCATCTGGCGTCACCTCAAGCAATAAATCATCAAAGTTCAACATGCCGGGAGACTGCTCCACCCCCATGCGGATCACAAATTGTAACTCGGGCAACGCTTTGGCCTGCAATTGCCCAGCGGCGCACACCTTAAGCTCTGGCGCTAACTCGTAGAGCATCTGTAAATAGTTACTGGACTTGAATTTATCGGCGCAAATCACCGCCCTACAGCCCACGTTAGTCAGGGCATATTGTAATTCTTCTGGGCGATAAGCAGGGTTGATGCACACCATGATGGCGCCAATTTTGGCGGTGGCGAATTGGGTTAGACACCACTCAATATTATTGGGCGACCAAATGCCCACGCGATCCCCAGGACCTATGCCCAGTTTGAGTAAACCTGTGGCCAAGGCATCGATTTGTGCAAGGTATTGGCGGTAATTCCAACGGATATCTTGATGATTCACGACAACGGCTAACTGTTCGGGATAAGTGTTAGCGATATCGTTAAGGTACTGTCCTATGGTTTTTTCAACAAGCTCCGGGGAATTAGATCCCCGGAACTCACTGTATTTAAGTGGGTTTGTTGCTTGAGTCGTTGAAACAGACATTAAGGCCTCCGTGCTTTTTTTTTATGGTTAGCATGGTCCAAACTAACCAATCCTCGGAACATCTCACAAGTAAAAAAGCACGGTATTAGACTAAAGAGTAAGGATATTCTGTTACTCGAAAACCGGAATTAACGGGTAATAAACGCCACCTGTTTATCTGTGGTTAAAACCTCTAAACGCTGCAAACGCTCCATAATCGCCAGCAATACCCCTTGGCGACGCATATTCTCTAACACCCCTGGGCTGAACACTTCGAGGCGAGTCATCGCGGTTAATAGCAGACGGCATTGAGCGACACTGGCATCACGGATATAGGCGGGTTTATCGACTAAGTAACTGTTGTTATACCAGTAATCCCAGGTGAAATTCGCCAGTAACCAGCCCTGAGTGGTTAAATCGCTGATGAATTCCAACATGCGTTCGCGGTGCAGGCTCACATCCCCTGCGGTAAAATCTTTAAGGTATTTAGTGTATAGGCCACTGTCTGTGGTCATTGCTGAAGTTTCCATAACACACCTCACTGTTTCAACATCACTCATATAAGAAGTCGGGTATTGAAATAAAGCTTGGATTGGGACCTAAAGCTGCCAACTTTGCATCGATTTGCGGCGTCATAGCACCAATTGCATAAGGCATACCAGACTCGATAGTGACGACAGAGTAAGCTGCGTTAACTGAACACTGACTTAACGCGCCGGATAATGCTTAACGTCAGGGGACCAGAGAACGGTTAACTGTTAGGCAAACAAAAACTAGGATAAACTCAACGCATTAACGCGATGAGACGGCTATTTCAGTAAAGGATAAAAGATGAATTACTGGCTTATGAAATCGGAACCCGACGAATTTAGTATCGACGATCTTAAGGCTTGCCCTAATCAAACCGAAGCCTGGTTTGGGATCCGTAACTACCAAGCACGTAACTTTATGCGAGATGCGATGCAAATTGGCGATCAAGTCTTCTTTTACCACTCAAGTTGCAAAGTCCCCGGCATCGTCGGCATTGCCGAAGTCGTGACCAATGCCTATCCTGACAGCTCGGCCTTTGACCCCGAATCAAAGTATTTTGATCCTAAGTCCGATCCACTGCAGCCACGATGGTTAAGGGTAGATATTCGTTTCGTCAAACAATTTAAGGAAATCATCCCCTTAAGTTTGATCAAAAGTTTGCCGCAACTGGCCGATATGTACTTAGTCTCTAAAGGTTCTAGGCTGAGCATTCAACCTGTAACCGAAGAACAATGGCAAGCCGTGCTTATGCTCGCCCGCTAAGGCCGCATATTCAGCTAAAGTTCATTTAAGCTAAACTAGGGCGTGCTGACGTTTCGAGCTTAGATTTTGTTCGTTCTGGCAAGCACGTGCTCGCGAAACGAGGAATGATGTGTAGTTATTCTACTCAAATGACGAGTGACAAAGAGCAAGGGCTTGCCAGACGAACCCTTCGGGCAGCATTTGGCTGGCGTTTCTGCCGCGTTATCGTCCGTTATGTAGAATAACTACACTGCACGGACTTTGCCTTGCATAAAAGCCAGCCACACTGCTGCAAAAATAACCCTGAAACGTCAACACGCCCTAGATTGACACACAACAACCTCATTATTCCCTAAGGGAGCTAGTATGAATAAATTAACAGCAACACTGATAGGTGGAGTCGTACTCAGTCTGGTCGCCCCGATAGCGGCTTTTGCAAAGCACGATAATGATAAGAAGGACAAAGATCTGCCCCCTGGTCTACAAAAGAAAGTCGACAAGGGGCAGCCTCTTCCCCCTGGATGGCAGAAAAAACTGCGTCGTGGCGATATCCTAGATTACGATATTTATGACCGCGGCCGCGTTGTCGTCCCCATAGACAGAGACGGCAGAATCAGCATTGAAGTCGAAGGCTCCATCATCAAGCTCGATGAAAAGAGCCGTAAGATCCTCGATATCATCAATGTGGTCACCTATTGATCTGAATTTACAAACAGCTTCCTGCGCACACTTAACCCGTTAAGTGTGCGCGTTTTGCTTTTAGGGTTAGCGCCCGTCGAGCATGCGGCCAAGTCCGCCGAGGACTGAACCTTCACCGCGGTCACTCCCACCAGCAGAGGGAGCGTGAGCGATAATGCGATCCGCCATCCGCGAGAACGGTATACTCTGCAACCACACAGTGCCATGGCCTGTTAAGGTCGCTAAAAACAGCCCTTCTCCGCCAAATACCATCGATTTTAACGAGCCAGCCCGCTCGATATCGTAATCAATCCCTGGGGTAAAACCGACTAAACAACCTGTGTCGACACGTAAGGTTTCGCCTTTGAGTTCTTTCTTTATTAAGGTGCCGCCCGCATGAATAAACGCCATGCCATCACCCTGTAAGCTTTGAAGAATAAAACCTTCACCGCCAAAAAAGCCCGTGCCTAGGCGGCGATTAAACTTCATGCTTACTCGCGTCCCAAGGGCTGCAGCGAGGAAGCTGTCTTTCTGGCAGATCAGTTCTCCGCCATATTGGGCAAGATCGAGAGCTAAAATCGTCCCAGGATAGGGCGCGGCAAACGCTACTTTACGTTTCTGATGTCCTAGGTTTGTAAAGTGCGTCATAAAGATGCTTTCACCCGTCAGCACACGTTTACCCGCACCCATCAACTTGCCAAAAAAGCCAGATTCAGGCTCGGAGCCGTCACCCATTTTGGCCTCGAAGCTAATGTCTTGCTCTAGATAATTCATCGCGCCGGCTTCGGCGATCACCGTCTCGTGCGGGTCGAGTTCGACCTCAACCAACTGCATGCTGTGACCGATAATCTCATAGTCCACTTCATGGCAACGTCTAGACATACAATTCCCCTTACTCTGCCAGTCCAATTAATGTGGCGAGCAGAAATCATCAGTGCCACGATATTGGACTCACTTTATGACATAAAATGTCAAAAGGCGATCGTTTTTATCCCAAGATTGCGTCAGTAAGTTGTTTCAAAAGATGACAAGTAGTAGAGGATTAACCTAATCCCACCCCATTAAACTGCCCTGCTTTAGCAAATTCCTCTAGGATTAATTCGGTAAAAAGTTTGCCAGCACGGCCCAAGGGGCGCTCAAGGGTCGACACTAATTGGGGAGTAAAGGTATAGCGACTGCCACCGACAAAGTCTACCTCCACAAGCTCACCGCTCAACAACTCCTCCTGCACCAGAAAATCAGGTAACCAACCAAAACCGAGCCCTTTTAACAAGGCGTTCTTTTTCATAATAAAACCAGAAAGATAGAACACTTTATCGCCACCGAATTGCAGCTCATCTCGATAAGTCTTATTGGGGGAGGAATCTTCGATGGTCAGCTCAACATGTTGCTGTAACTCGGGCAAACTGATGTGTTTATGCTGAGCCAAGGGATGTGAAGCACTCGTCACCAGCACACTGGTTATCGCAGGGAGTGGCTGTGGGTGATAATAGGGGCCAGTGCGGTAGTCTTTAACCAACATCAGATCTGCATTATCACGCTCGAATCTGTGCTGCACACCACCCAAAAACTCCATGTTGAGCTGAATTTTTGTTGGAATTTGATGCTCTGCCATCCGTTTAAGTGCCGTCATAATCGGCTCCATCGGCAAGGCGCCATCGATCACCAACTCAAGCTTAGGCTCCCAACCTTCACTGAAACGACTGGCAAGATGTTCAATATTGGCAAGGTGTTGCAACAGTCTTTGCCCCTCGGCCAAGATCACCCGCCCTTCACTCGTCAACTCGGCGCGGTATTGATCCCGACTAAAAAGTTGCACACCTAAATGTTCTTCCAGCTTTTTGACCTGATAGCTGACCGCCGATTGCGCCTTGTGTAAACGCTCGGCGGCTTTGGCAAAACTGCCCTCTTCCACCAGCACTTGCAGCACATTAAAAGCATCAATATCGATGCGCATGGGGACTCCTAAGCTTTCATTAACATGTCACGGAAACGCTACGAAGCGTAAAGCAGTTAATACCATCTAATTTTTAGATTGAGATAACAGATTTATTATTCTTTTTTTTGTTCATTCAAGCAACTAAATTGATAAGAAGATCACACTAATGCAACTTGCAGCATAACGACTCGCGGTGTAGGCAAGCCTGCAGCGTAACTTTGAAGGAATCACCATGCCATTTTATGTGAAACAAGGCCAAGTCCCCCATAAGCGCCATATCGCATTTGAGAAAGAAAACGGCGAGCTATACCGTGAGGAGCTGTTTTCAACCTATGGTTTTTCCAATATTTACTCGAATAAATATCACCACAATATGCCGACTAAGGCATTGGAAGTGGCGCCCTACCGCCTCGGTCACGGTGCCCAATGGGAAGATTCATTAGTCCAAAACTATAAATTAGACTCTCGCACGGCCGATCGCGAAGGCAACTTCTTTAGCGCCCGCAACAAAATCTTTTATAACAATGATGTGGCCATTTATACCGCAAAAGTGACTCAAGACACGCCGGAGTTTTACCGCAATGCCTACGCCGATGAAGTGGTGTTTGTACATGAAGGTGAAGGTACGCTCTACAGTGAATATGGCACTCTAGAGATCAAGAAATGGGACTACTTAGTGATCCCACGCGGCACCACACATCAGCTCAAATTCAACGATTACAGTAATGTGCGCTTATTTGTGATTGAAGCCTTTTCAATGGTGGAAGTGCCAAAACATTTCCGTAATGAATACGGTCAGTTACTCGAGTCTGCCCCCTATTGTGAACGCGATCTGCGCACGCCCGTATTGCAAGATGCCGTGGTTGAACGTGGCGCCTTCCCGCTGGTGTGTAAATTTGGTGATAAGTACCAACTGACCACCTTAGAGTGGCATCCCTTTGACCTTGTGGGTTGGGACGGCTGTGTTTACCCCTGGGCATTTAACATTACCGAATACGCACCTAAAGTCGGCAAAATTCACTTACCGCCTTCAGACCACTTAGTGTTTACCGCCCACAACTTTGTGGTGTGTAACTTTGTGCCGCGTCCTTATGACTTCCACGAGCGTGCCATTCCTGCGCCTTACTATCACAACAATATTGATAGTGATGAAGTGCTGTACTACGTCGACGGTGACTTTATGAGTCGTACAGGGATTGAAGCAGGTTACATCACCCTACATCAAAAAGGGGTAGCGCACGGCCCACAACCCGGCCGCACCGAAGCCTCGATTGGTAAAAAAGAAACCTATGAATATGCAGTGATGGTGGACACCTTCGCCCCACTGAAATTAACCGAACATGTGCAAAATTGCATGAGTAAAGACTACAACCGCTCTTGGCTAGAAAACTAACGCTGCACCGCAGCATAAGTGAATGGCTTAACTAAGCCTACTAGCCGTAAGTCACCACAGCGAACAAGGCAAAAAGAGTGACTGCGTGTTGAATTAATCAAGAGGAACAGATCATGGCAAGCGAACTCAATCCACTGGGCTTACTCGGTATCGAATTTACCGAATTTGCCAGCCCCGACAGCGATTTTATGCACAAAGTGTTTATCGACTTTGGTTTTTCACTGCTGAAAAAAGCCAAGAATAAAGACATTTTGTACTACAAACAAAATGACATTAACTTCCTGC
Source organism: Shewanella seohaensis (assembly GCF_023283775.1). Lineage (NCBI taxonomy): Bacteria > Pseudomonadati > Pseudomonadota > Gammaproteobacteria > Alteromonadales > Shewanellaceae > Shewanella > Shewanella seohaensis. The sequence continues at coordinate 284,026 of NZ_JAKILE010000002.1, read as the reverse complement.
TTAACAACGAGCGCGAAGGATTTTCGGCAGAATTTGCCAAATCACACGGCCCAGCCATTAGCTCTATGGGCTGGCGCGTAGAAGATGCCAGCTTTGCTCACCGTGTGGCGGTAGAGCGCGGCGCCAAAGCCGTAGCCGATTCGGCCAAGGATCTACCTTATCCAGCCATTTATGGTATTGGTGACAGCTTAATTTATTTTATCGACACCTTCGGTGCCGACAACAATATCTATGCAACTGACTTTGAAGACTTAAGTGAGCCTGTGATCACCCAAGAGAAAGGCTTTGTCGAAGTAGACCATTTAACCAATAACGTCTACAAAGGCACCATGGAACATTGGGCTAACTTCTACAAAAACATCTTTGGTTTTACCGAAGTGCGCTACTTCGACATCAGCGGCGTACAAACCGCACTGGTGTCTTACGCCCTGCGCTCACCCGATGGCAGCTTCTGTATCCCAATTAACGAAGGTAAAGGCAACGATAAGAACCAAATCGATGAATACCTGAAGGAATACAACGGTCCAGGCGTACAACACTTAGCCTTTAGAAGCCGTGATATCGTTAAATCCTTAGATGCGATGGAAGGTAGCTCGATTCAATGCTTGGATATTATTCCTGAATATTACGACACCATTTTCGATAAAGTCCCACAAGTTACCGAAAACCGTGAGCGTATCAAGCATCACCAAATTTTGGTGGATGGCGACGAGTCAGGCTATTTATTGCAGATCTTCACTAAAAACCTGTTTGGCCCGATCTTTATCGAAATCATTCAACGTAAGAACAACTTAGGTTTTGGTGAAGGTAACTTCACCGCCCTGTTCCAATCGATTGAACGTGACCAAATGCGCCGCGGCGTGCTGTAATCGCGACCATTAATGTTATAAGAAAAAACGGTACGCACTGCGTACCGTTTTTTTATGTCCAATTCTCACTTGTTGTTTGTCACGCTTCCGGTCTGGCCTTTCGATTATTGTCTTTCAACATGGTCTTTTGAGTATCGCCCCTTGACGGTACGCTTGAGCATCGCACTTTCGAACAAAGCCTCTTGGTGTGGTCCTTAAGTCTGATACTTTACAATCGTGTTTTTGCCCTGTGCCTTGGCTTGATACAAAGCCTTATCCGCCAAATGCAGCAACGACTCGCCAGCGATACCTTGCTGATACTCCACCCAACCAATGCTCACAGTGCAGTAAATTGTGTGCTCCTCGGCCGCTATCGACATCTCTGCAAAGGATTTTCGAATACGCTCAAGCACCGGATACACCTGCTCAGCATCAATATCCCTAAGCACAAGGGCGAACTCTTCACCGCCTAGGCGCGCGGCAATATCTTGGCTACGGCTATGATTGTGTATCAACTGGGCCAACAGCTGAATAACCCTATCGCCCACACTGTGACCATAGGTGTCGTTAATCATCTTAAAGTTATCGAGATCCAACATAGCGACCGAATAACGCACTGTCGGGCCGTTAAGATTTGCCAGCTGTGGCATAAAGCCGCGGCGATTCAGTAGCCCCGACAAGGGATCGTAGAGCGCCTCTTGCACCGCGGTCTGCTTATCTCTCTCGGTTCGGCGCAGTTGTGCCCGCTGTAACGACACCCCAAAAATGGTTAATGCCGATGACAACACAAAAGCCATCATCTCCGCATTGGTTTGATACGGCGTGGCATTGATAAACGGACCATAGCCCTGGGCTGTCGCTAAAATCATAAACAGCATGGAGGCGCTGCTAAACAGCGCGAGGTAAAAACGCGTGACCTCAAAGGAGAGCACAACCAATAGCGGCGGGATCACATAAAATAACCAGCCCAGATCGAACTTAACCCCAACCAAACAAAACAGTGGCAAGCCAATCAAGGGCAGAAGGATATGGCGGGTTTTGGCTATGCTTAGCGCATTGGGTTCCACCCATCCTGCATACAGCTGATACACCAACACGATTCCCAGAATATCGGCAAAGAAAAACATTTGCCCCATACTCCAAAACGCGCTGGGCAAAATATAACCGCCAAACACTAAGTTAGCGGATAACAATGCGCTGGAGCCGAAAATGGGGATGATGCCTGCGACCACCACAAACTTCATCAAGTCATTCGCACTTCCCGTACCCTGTGGCAAGAAGCGTCTGAGTAACAACATCGACATCGCAGGCGCGAGCATATCGCTTAACGCGGCAATCGAAGTATGCAGCAGCGAAAGACCGAGAGAATCCTGTTGCAACATGCCTTGAAAATTCAAAGTAAAACTGCCGAGGAATATCAGCATCAATGCCTTACGCCCCCACATGAGTAACATCACCAAGGCAATGCCGGAGGGCAGCCAAATCAAGGTGATATTCTCAGGTTGCAAGCTAAATAACGTTTGGCCTAAGGCGCCGGTTAGCCAGTAGATAATGCCTGCGCACAGCAGTGCGATATGGCTTTGTCTTGCTGGCAATAAAGGCGAAAAAAGTGTCTTCAATCGGTAATCAACCTCAAAGAGCGCTAACGCGATAAAATTAAACGGTTTATTGGGTCGCTATAAAGCTTATGCCATGTGCATTAAATGGCAGTATAACCAAGTTTACATATAAACTCGGCGAGGCTTTAACCTCAGCGACCAAAAGCCCTGCGACCTAAAACCAGTACGATTGAGCTTTAGTCCGCGTTAGGTGTAGTGATTTGCTTAATCACCCTACAAGGATTACCCACAGCCACACTATTGGCTGGAATATCTTTATTCACCACACTGCCCGCGCCAATCACGCAGTTATCGCCAATGGTGACACCGGGCAATACACTGACATTACCGCCGAGCCACACATGGTGACCAATATGAATAGGCTTACCAAATTCTGTTGTAAGACGAGCAATGGGGTCAATAGGATGGGTCGCGGTAGAAATCAGTACATTGGGCCCAAACATCACATGGTTGCCAATCGTGACCTGACAAACGTCGAGTATGGTTAGGTTGTGATTCGCATAAAATTGCTGGCCAATTTGGATGTTATAACCGTAATCACAAAAGAAGTTAGGCTCGATATGAGCACAGCTAGGCACATTGAGTAGCTCACGCAAGTGGGCCATGCGCGCCTCAAGCTGGGTGGGATCGGCATGATTAAATCGATGACAGAGTAATTTAGCTCGCATTCTTTCGGCGACTAAGGTTTCATCGGAGGCTTGATAGGCTTCCCCCGCCAACATTTTTTGCTTTTCTGTCATCTAAGTTCAACATTTAACCCTTGTTATAATGACGCAACCCTAACAATCGACTATCAATAATTCAAGCGCAACAACAAATCCGATGCTTTTTTTGCATCAATTGTTGTACGGTTTTACATCCAACCAAGCTAACGTCAGCAAACAATGCCTCCACACACGATGAAAATTAGCCCCGCTCATTCAGACCGATGTCGCAGGACGCAGGGGCGAATCAGCGATTTTGCCTGAGTTCGATTTTACCAGAGTGCGATTTAGCCGATTGGCTAACTCTCTCATTTTCATTACACTAGCGTTCCTTCACTCTTCTAGTAGACCGTTTAGACCATGCCAGATTTTGCCTTACTCGCAGTGTTTATCCCGACCTTTTTCTTTGTTTCTATCACCCCGGGGATGTGTATGACGCTCGCCATGACGCTTGGGATGAGCATTGGTGTGCGCCGTACCCTGTGGATGATGCTCGGCGAGCTTGTTGGGGTTGCCTTGGTCGCTACCGCTGCGGTCATGGGGGTGGCGAGTATCATGCTTAACTACCCTGAGGTTTTTCAGGTATTTAAATGGGTTGGTGGCATTTACTTAGGCTATATCGGCGTGCAGATGTGGCGCGCACGAGGCAAGATGGCCATGCTCAGCGATGATAACACTAACCCAAGAGCCAGTAACTTTACGCTGATTTCACAGGGGTTTATTACCGCCATTGCTAACCCTAAAGGTTGGGCGTTTATGGTGTCACTCCTACCGCCATTTATTAATGCCGAGCGCGAGGTTGCGCCGCAGCTCCTAGCTCTCCTTAGCATTATTATGGTGACAGAATTTACTTCTATGTTGGCCTACGCCAGTGGCGGTAAGAGTCTGAGAATATTTTTAAGTCGCGGCGATAATATTCGTTGGCTAAATCGTATCGCCGGCAGTCTTATGATTGGCGTTGGCATTTGGTTAGCAGTGAGCTAGTTAAACATGCTGTCTTGAGTGATATGTGCTTAGTACATCACTATTTTGTGTAGACCCATTCGCGTCGCGCCAACGTATTTGTTGACGTGACGCTCTACGTTTATGGTGGTTATTAGCCCTTTTTATAGGGCAACACCTCGCGCATCTGCTGCATATACACTTCCATTTGTGCAGCTTCCTCCTCGGTAAAATGCGCTATGGCTCGCTTAAAGTCGGGATGAGCAATATTGTGGTAAGAATAAAGCGCCACAGGCTCGAAGCCGCGCAGCACTTTATGTTCGCCCTGAGCGCCGGCATCAAAGATATCAATCCCATGGGCGATACAGTATTCAATGCCCTGATAATAACAGGCCTCAAAGTGTAATCCCTCAAGCTCGACAATGCTGCCCCAATAACGACCAAACAGACATGTCTGTCCTTGCTCGTTGCGGCCCGTAAAATACAGCGCGCCCGCTAACATCTGCCCTTTCGCATCACTTACGACGAGCAAGACAATTTGCTCAGCCAACCGCTCGGCAATCATGTTAAAAAATGTTGGGGTTAAATAACCACGATGGCCGGAGCGCTTAAGGTAGGTTAATTGATAACATTCAATAAAATGCTGCCATTGCTGACGGCTAATATCCGCTCCCGCGACAAACTCATATTGCAAGCCATAGGGCTGTAACTGGGCACGCTCCTTAAGGATGTTTTTACGCTTACGGGAGGTGAGCGCCGCTAAAAAGGCTTCAAAATCTTTATAGCCACGATTATGCCAATGGAACTGGGTGCTTAGACGCTTAAGGGAAGAGTGATTGGATGCCTCAGCAAATAGCGCTTGCTGCGAAGGCGAGACAAATAAGCAATGCCAAGAGGACATAGGCGCATCCACGTTAACTAATTGCTCATTTAAGCACGTAAATACAGCGCGACTTAGCTGCTGCGCTTCCGCTGCCAAAAGCGTAGACGATAGCCCCAACCGCCGCCCCTGCACCGGCGTAAACGGAATGGCATTTAACAATTTAGGATAATATTCAAAACCATGGCGCTCATAGGCCTGCGCCCATGCCCAATCAAACACGTATTCACCATAGGAGTGCGATTTTTGATAAAGCGGCATCAATGCTAGCAGGGGTAAATCCATAAAATCTGCGGCATCTTTTTGGCTAATAATGATGGCATCTGGTGCTAATTCTTGTGCAAATTCACTGCCAGTTGCGTCGAACACACCTAAATGATGTGGCCGCCAACCCGTCGCGGCACAGGCTGACAAGCTCTGCTCTAAGCTGAGTAAATAGGCATGCTGGCAGAAGGGATTGTCCGTCCCTATCAATCGGTCCCAGCTGTTAGCGTCAATACTCTGCGCCACGCTGGCAAAGGCCAATATCAGTTGTCTCATTCGTTGAATTCTTATCCGTTAAACACACTAAGCAAAGATCCAAGGTTGCAATTAAGCCTAATTCTCGGCACATTGCATAGCCAAAATGAAAATAAATTCAGGATTGAATATGCGCCGCGCAGGAACTTTTAGACCTCTTATTCTCGCCATCGCCATGGCACTGCCTTTGTTGTCTTCGCCCACTCTCCATGCCGAAGAGCCTTCAATTTTCAGCCAAATGGCCACGGCACAACCCGTATGGGCAAAACATGGTATGGTCGCCAGCCAAGAAGCGCTGGCCAGCCGCACTGGCATCGAAATTTTGAAGCAAGGCGGTAATGCCGTCGATGCTGCGGTGGCGGTCGCATTCAGTTTAGCCGTCACTCTACCCCGCGCGGGCAATATTGGTGGCGGTGGCTTTATGCTTGTGCATCTGGCCAAAGAAAACAAAACCATCGCCATCGATTACCGTGAAATGGCGCCATCAAAGGCGAAAAAAGACATATTCCTCGATGAGAATGGCGATGCGGTAACTAAATTAAGCCGTGAACATGGCCTGGCTGTCGGCGTCCCCGGCACTGTGATGGGCATGAGTTTAGCCCTTGAAAAATATGGCACTATGACCATGGCGCAAGTCACGGCGCCCGCCATCAAAATGGCACAGGAAGGCATTAGCGTGACCCCAGATCTTGCGGTATCCCTTGCAGGCTTAAAGCGCCGTATGAGCCAATGGCCCAGCACAGCAGCCATCTTCTATAAGGCCGACGGTCGTGACTACCAAGTGGATGATATTTTAAAACAGCCAGAACTCGCCCACTCCCTGCAACTTATCGCCGAGAAAGGTACTAAAGGGTTCTACGAAGGTGAAACTGCGGAGAAACTGGTTAAGGCCGTGCAAGACGCTGGCGGCATCATGACCTTAGCAGATTTACAACACTACAAGGCCGTCGAGCGTGAACCGGTTCGCGGTCAATACCGTGGATATGACGTAGTTTCTATGCCACCACCATCCTCGGGCGGCGTGCACATTATTGAGATGCTCAATGTACTGCAGCAGTTCCCTATCGATCAATTTGGCCATAACACGGCGCAAACCATTCATGTGATGGCCGAAACCATGAAGCATGCCTACGCCGATCGCAGCGAATACTTAGGCGATCCCGATTTTTATAAGGTGCCCGTCAAGCAGTTAACCAATAAGGACTACGCCCAAAAAATCGCCAGCCAAATTGCGCTAAACAAAACCACGCCCAGTACCGAAATTAAACCCGGCAATCTAGCGCCCTATGAGAGTGACCAAACCACCCACTTCTCGGTGGTCGATAAATGGGGCAATGCGGTGTCTAACACTTACACCTTAAACTTCAGCTACGGCTCGGGTTTAGTCGCCAAAGGTACGGGCATTTTACTCAATAACGAAATGGATGATTTCTCCGCAAAACCCGGCACGCCTAACGGTTATGGCCTAGTGGGTGGCGATGCCAACGCGGTGGAAGGTAATAAACGTCCTTTAAGTTCAATGAGCCCCACCATAGTGATGAAAGACGGCAAACCCTTCTTAGTCACGGGTAGCCCTGGCGGTTCACGCATCATTACCACCACGCTGCAAATCATTATGAATGTGATTGATCACGGCTTAAACATTGCCGAAGCCAGCAATGCCGCGCGAGTACACCACCAATGGCTACCCGATGAACTGCGAGTCGAAAGCAGCCTAAACCGCGATACCATTTCGTTACTCGAAGCTAAAGGCCATAAAGTAAAAGTGCAATCGGCCATGGGCAGCACACAATCCATCATGGTGACAGACCAAGGGATTTTTGGTGCCTCAGACCCACGCCATTCGGGTAGCGAAGCCGTCGGTTACTAATCACTGTTCGGCATACTAGTGATATGTATAAAGGCAAGGAAGCCATCGATTGGAGTGATAAGGCTAAGCACAAAGCTGCTCGATATTGAGCATTCAAGCTAAGCCGCGAAAATGAATCGTTCAGGAAGAGTCAGCAGCATCAACAAGCCCTGATATACACCACTGTATACGCAGGGCTTTTTACTCTTTGAGATAAAAGCCTAGCCCAGTCACACCATTCAGTCTTTACCATCTTCGACCGAGCTACGGTCGCGATATCAAGATGATAATACCGCTATCCCAACACGAAACTGTAAGCTGAACAGAAGATGCTAAGCCATCAAACAGGTAAAGTGAGTTTAGCTTTAACGTGGTTTACTCAATGAAAAAGATAAAATGTAACTGAATGTCTTTCTGGAGGGGAATGGATTGACTCAGCATTAACTCGCTCTATAGTATCCAGCTCTAACATACAAATTGAAAAGGAATTTATTGTGTCAATAGTATCGCTGATTTTGCTATTGCTCTTAGCTAGCATGATGTTTTTCGGTATGTTGAGTTATTCGCTCGGTCGCAAAAAGACCACGAACCCTAAGCTCACAGGGATGCTAGGCGCAGTATTGGGATTGTTTCCGTTATTAGGTGTTATTTTTTTGATTGTCTTAGTGCTAAAAGCCGACATCACAACCCCAAGCATGCCCCAAGGAAATAGCCTGCTCTAGCTAAAATGCGGTTAACTGACCTAGATTTATTTCAACAGTTAATTTAGAGCGAACATATAGCCGCGATACACTTTTAGTCAGTAGCACTCATCAAGAGACTGTTGGGATTGTGTTAGTTTCAACTGTCATTTTCGGATGTCGATTCTAAAGAAGATACTTGGCTCGCTTTGGGACAAAAGCGCCTTGGATTTAATGCACTAAAGATCGAAAATAACATTAAGAAAGTTATGACGACCATGTCACGCCTAAATAATCCATTGTTTTTGTAGGAAGTTTACTAACTCAGGCTTGCCATGGTGTTCACTCACCGACACGCAGCAAGTCCATCCGTGGATGCTCGACCGCCCCGTCCATGGGGCGGACGGTCGTCTCGCGATTCACCATGGCTCACCTGTTTGGCATCAGCGTAGCCTGTTGGTTTTAAAGAAATACAGCATGCTTTGGGACATTTTCGAGTTAAAGCCTTAACTCAAACGCGTTTGTTTCAGATAAAAATATCTATGGGTAACGCCCGGCTCACCGAGCAAATTTTGTTGGCGGATTTTTTGGCACAAAAAAGGTGACAATAAAATTTGTCCGGTGGAGCCGCTTGTTATGACTATTTTTCTGACTGCCCAGTTAGCTCATGGTACTTTTCTTTCGCTTCTTCGAATGTATCAAAAACAATTGCACTAACGGAGCTATAGCCAGGATAAGATGCCGATTTTAAATACTCACCACTCTTAAATTTAGTAAGTTGTTCTTCAGTGATAATTGGAAACTGGTCCTCGATTTCAGAATATGATTCAGTTCGGCATGGTGCAGCAGCTTTTGCAAACAAAACGGTTAAAGTTTTACCTTTTTGAAAGTATGCGACGGTTTGATATTGCTTCTTGTCTCTGCCAATCCATTCCATAGCTTTGGTTAGTTTCTCGAAATCAGGCTTGTCTTCATCAAAGTTGAATTCAGGACACCTTACTTTATATGAAATAAAGTTCTCTTCTACTGGATCAATATAAAAGGGCTTGCTTTCTAATGAGCGTTTTACTCTTTGATAAGGACTATCACTAACATTACCCGAAACGACTTTTTCACCAATTTGTCTACTTGCAAAAATCCTCTCGCGTTCGATACCTGCTTGGGTTGCTTTTAACTCAGCAATCTCCAAAGCCTCGTCGAATTTAGAGCACTCGTTTGGCATAATTTGGTGAACTTTACATGTAGAGACTTGTTTAGAAGCCTTTTCTACATCAGAAAGCTTATTGCTATCGCATCCTGATAACACTATACAAGTTACTAAAAGTGCTTTCTTCACATTATCTCCATACGAAAGTCATAACGCTTTGCTTTACGGCGCGCGTTAGCGCGTCCGGTGGAGGCCACGCTTTTTGTGGCCGTAACGAATAACAGCAACTTGTTATATTTCATCGCGAACCCTAGCCAAAATCTTTCCTAGTTTATTTTGGCCAGTCCCATCTTGACCGCAACCCCAGTAATAATCACCCGGCGCATTCTCAACGATGTCTTGGGCTCCTGTGGACTTAAGTAATTCGGCGAGCTTAGGATGGGTTTTGAATTTTTTCAGGACTGCTTCATACATAATGTTATCCTTAACCTGTTCCCAATCAGTTCTTATGGCTACTTTCCGGCTCCGGCCAAGTTCAGCAGCAATTTTTGGGGTATGGGCTGTTCTGATTCGTTCTTGATGCTCTTTATCCTCAAATTTTTGAGCCTGAAAGTAGTGTTCTACTGTGGGCCACCACACCCCGTCCATCTCAACACCGAACTTTGAGAAGTTACTAAATTCGCCAAATTCATCTGTCTTTGTATAGAAAAAGATCGTCATGCTGACCTATGAAATATAACATTTTATTCGTGCGCATGCGCGTTTACCTCGTTGGACCAGTGAAAACGCGCACGGTTAACTATCTGTATGCAAAGAACTTATCAGCTTTCTTCCAAATACACCATCTGGAAAACGCGCATGCGCGTTTTCCAAACCTATTATCTAATCCATGTGATTTATATGTAATTGATTATAAATATATTTATTTGTATTCAAATGTGAAAACGCGCACAAAGTTAGGATGAAAATCATCATTTTTAAATATGACTGTATGCCTATCCAGCCTTTAGTCATCTGTATGAATTGCAAAAGTTGAGTTATTAAGGATGAAAATTTTTAGGCAAGAAAGTCTGCTTTTAGATGCACCACAGGCAACTTGTTAACTCACTTTGGGGCAAAAAGCTTTTAGCCAGATGAACTGTTGTTATCTTGTTTTAACGATTAAATAGTAATGGCGGCTATTTCGGATTAGCCGCCATTATCTTATAAACCGATGAGTCTTGGCGTGAACTCAGCGCCTTTCACCTTCTTGTGTATTTCACCCATAACTTCAATTAATCACAATTGAAAACGCACTATTTTGCAGCGGTTAACTCAATAAAGGCGGCGGTGTACATTTTCAGATTCAGCATAAACTGTTTATGGGTAATAAATTCTTTCTCCGTGTGGCCCGTGTATTCCACGCCCGGCATGGCGGGGCCAAAACTTAAGGCATTGGGGAATAATTTACTGTTGGTTGAGCCGCCAATGGCCACGGGTTTGGGAGATGCTATGCCGGTAAAGTGGGCAAATACATCGAGTAAGGTCTGCTGATGCGGTGCATCCTTCATCACCATAGGCTCGCCCCAATAACTTTCTACGTCGATGAGTGTCACTTGATGCTCAACTTGCCATTTGTTCAGTGCATCCTTGGCTTGGGCGGAGAGTAACTCAGGCGTTTTGCCCACTGGGCGACGTAGATTAATGGTGACTTCCGTCCCTTTACTCGTTTGCGCAACGACTGTGGGAGCCAGCGTTAACGCGCCCATAAAATCATCTTTATAGGCCAGCTCGCCAAACTGCTCTGCATAAATCCCCAACCCCACTAACTCATTCATAGCAGCCACAGTGAGTGCTGCCGTGGTTTTAGGCCAAGTGAATGGCTGCAGTAACGCGGCCAAATGCGTCACGGCATTCACCCCATCTTCTGGTGTGGAGGAATGGGCCGCCTTACCGTCGGCAAAAATATGCAAGTCGCACACGGTCTGCTCGCAAGTGCGCTCGAATCGATACTTCATCCCCTGCTGGTTGGCAGCGCTCACCTGTAACTGTGCCAATAAGCTTGGGGTGATGGCATGAATTTTCGCCTCGGCTTGCTGTGGCACTTGGCTAGCAAAATAGCCGCCGGAAAATGCCGTTAGGCTCGGGACATTCGCTGCCGCGCCCTGCTCCTGCGTTGGATCGAGATTCGGTACAGTAAAGCCAATCTTACTCCAACCCTTTTCGGCGGTAACCACAGGATACTCAGCATCTATGGTGATATTCATCTGCGCTGGGGTGTAATGGGCTAAAAAGGCCTTTAGCGGATCCCAATCGGACTCTTCGGCTAAATACACCAACAGCTCAATGCGTTTTTCCCGTTTGAGTTGTTTATCTTTGATGGCCTTCATCGCATACATGGCGGTGACAATCGCGCCTTTATCATCTTCAGTGCCGCGACCTATCAGCTTGCCAGGTTCAGACTCGGTATCCAGCACATAGGGGCTCTTGGCCCAGAGCGCGGGATTGGCGGGTTGCACATCGCCGTGGGTGACGATGCCCAATTTCTCAACCTGTGAGGGTTGGGCATCGATAGCATTGGCATCGAGGCCAATCAGCACCACATAACCGTGATCGGCATAATCGAGTCCGAGTTCTTGGCTCAAGCTTTTTAAACTCGACTTAAAACCAATAAATGCAGGGTTGGTATCGGGCGTTTGCCCCTCCACTGCTTGGGTATTAAAACTGATTAAATGCGCCAGACTCTCGACCATCTGCGCGTCATAGGTGCTCACTGCATAATCGGCCACCTTAAGCGCATCTTGGCTAAGCGTGATTGGCGACGCTGCAGCTTGCGTCGATGTCCACAGCGCAGCGGCTAATAGGGAATAAGAAAAACGACGACAGAGGCTCGTACAGTTAAACTGAGGCAATTCCATAGAGGTCCTATTTATTATTTGTATGATTAGGGACTTACATTAAAACGCACCCAAGCAATGGCTTTATCCTTTGCCCAATATTGCCTTAGTGCGCGGCTCAGTTTGCCATAGTTCTTCCGTTAAAAACCGCAGACTAACCATTTGTTACAAACAAAACACAAAATCGATGGAACCCTTAGTCGGATACATGCTAAACAGTCACCTTAAAATAACATTAATGGTCTGCAGTACCATTAATCCAACAGAATAATAATCACCTAACGGGGAATTGACATGAAGGGACTTAGCCTAAAATCACAGGCCCTTAACGCGCGCACACTCAAACCACGCGCTATTAAACTGACCTTTAGCGCCATCACACTCGCCCTCGCCTTAAGTGGCTGCAGCGCACAGCACAGCGATACTGCGGCGCAGGCGAAAGTCGCACCGAATGCCATGTCGGCGCAGATCATTAGCCAAAATGCCAGCAACCCTTTCTTTAAACCCTATGATACGTTTATGGAAATTCCGGCCTTCGACAAGATTAAGCCCGAGCATTTTCTCCCTGCATTTAAGGCGGGTATCGCCCAGCAACACGAAGAAATTCAAGCGATTGTCGATAACAAAGACAAGCCTAGCTTCGCCAATACCATCGAAGCGATGGAGTTTTCTGGCGATCTCGTCACCCGCGTATCCAACGTCTTCTTTAACTTAACTGGTGCTGATACCACTCCGGAGCTGCAAGCGATTTCCAAGGAAGTCTCACCAATGTTATCGTCTGCCGAAGACGATATCTTATTGAACGATAAGCTGTTTCAACGTGTTAAAGCCGTTTACGACAGCAAAGACAGCTTAAAGCTCAACACGGCGCAGGCCAAATTACTCGAAGACACCTATAAGTCGTTCACCCGTGGCGGTGCTAACCTGAGCGAGCAGGATAAAACCAAGCTGCGCGCCCTGAATGAAGAAATCGGCAAGCTTAACTTAGCCTTTGGTGACAATCTGTTAGCCGAAACCAATGCCTTCGAACTAGTGATTGATAAGCAAGCTGACTTGTCTGGTTTACCCACCGATGTGATTGCCACTGCCGCCGAAACCGCGAAAAAGCGTGGCCATGAAGGCAAATGGGTATTTACCACATCACGCCCATCTATCACGCCGTTTTTAACGTATGCCGATAATCGCGAACTACGCGAAAAGCTCTATAAGGGTTATATCGAGCGCGGTAACAACAATAATGCCAATGATAACAAAGTCATTCTGGCAAAAATTGCCGCACTGCGCGCCGAACGTGCACAACTCATGGGCTATAAAACCCATGCGGATTTTGTGTTAGAAGAGCGCACCGCCAAGACACCAGAAAATGTCTATGGCTTACTCAATAAAGTCTGGCCAGCCGCCCTTGCCCAAGCCAAAACTGAGGTTGCAGATATGCAGGCCTTAATCGACAGCCAAGGCGGCAAGTTTAAACTGCAAGCTTGGGATTGGGATTACTACGCCGATAAAATCCGTGTCGCGAAATACAGCTTTAACGAGCAGCAAACTCGCCCTTACTTCTCCCTCGACAGCACCCTAAAAGGCGTGTTCTACACGGCCAATCGCCTCTATGGTTTAACCTTTAAAGAGCGCACCGACTTACCTAAATACAACCCCGAGGTGCGTACTTGGGAAGTGTACGATAAAGACGGCAAGCTCATGGCCATCTTTATGGGCGACTATTTTACCCGTGATAGCAAACGCGGTGGCGCTTGGATGAACTCGTTCCGCAAGCAATACCATATGAACGGTGTCGATTCTAAACCCATTATTGTTAACGTGTTGAACTACCCTCGCCCTGCGGGTAATGAGCCTGCGCTGCTCACCTTCGATGAAGCCAGCACCCTGTTCCATGAGTTTGGCCATGCGCTCCACGGTATGTTATCCAATGTCGAATATCGCTCTCAAGGCGGAACGGCAGTTCCTCGCGACTATGTGGAGTTCCCTTCACAGGTCAACGAAAACTGGATGACTCAGCCCGAAGTGCTGGCGCAATTTGCGAAGCACTACAAAACTGGTGAAGTGATCCCGCAGGAACTGGTGAAAAAAATCCAAGCCGCCAGCAAATTCAACCAAGGCTTTGCGACCGTTGAATATATGGCCGCCACTAAGCTCGATTTAGATTGGCACACCCTAACCGATACCACGCCTAAGGATGCCGCCAAGTTTGAGGCCGACTCCTTAGCCGCCATGGGATTGATTAATGAGATCAGCCCACGTTACCGCAGCACTTACTTCTCGCATATCTTCGCGGGCGGTTATTCAGCCGGTTACTACAGCTACCTCTGGTCTGATATTTTAGGCGCCGATGCCTTCGAAGCCTTTAAAGAAAATGGCATTTTCGATAAAGCGACGGCCGATGCCTTCCGTAACAACATCTTGTCTAAGGGTGGCAGTGATGACCCTATGCTGATGTATAAAAACTTCCGTGGTAAAGAAGCTGGCATTGAGCCACTGCTACGTAGTCGTGGTCTGTTAGCGGAGTAATCGCATCCCTATGGGGAAAAGCGAACAGATAAAAATGGGGAGCTAAGCTCCCCATTTTATTGCGCGTAAACGCACTCACCGCACATAAAACCACTGCTTAGCTAAATAACTCCACCGGCGCATCGTTAGGAGTAAGCTGCAACTGAGTTTCAAACGACATGCCTAATTTATTCAGCAGCGACTTAGAGGCCTGATTATGCGGGCTGACGATCGCGACAATCCGTTCAATGCCTAAGGTTTTACCGAATTCCAGTGAGGCTTTAGCGGCTTCAAACGCATAACCTTTACCCCAATACTGCGGCAAAAAGGCATAGCCTAAGTCCACATCCGCCAGCGTCGGCCGTTTAATCAGACCGCAAATGCCAATCGGAAAACTATTTTCGGCCAGCACCACGGCAAACAAGCCAAAACCATGCTCGCGATAGCTAATCGCGGGTCCATTGGCGATATAGTCCTTTGCATCCTGCAAACTACGCACGCCCTTATCACCGATATTGTCGATAAATCCTTGGGTGTTGAGTAAGACCAAAATAAATGACGCATCATCGGGCGTTAACTGTCGAAGCAGCAACCTTGGGGTGTGGGCAACTTGCATACTAAGGACTCCCATTCAGAGGGGATAAACTGGGTTATAGGTAGCGGGCGTACTGGCTGCCATCCTTTTGCGGTTTTTTCGGTGCGGCTACCGCTGGGGTACCCACGTATAAAAAGCCGACGATTTGATCCTCTGGCGCTAAGCCTAATGCCGCATTCACGTTGGTGTCGAAGGCAAAATCCCCGGTGCGCCACACTGCGCCTAATCCTAGCGCGAATGCCGCTTGCTGCATCGCCATCGTGGCGCAGCCCGCTGCGATTTGCTGCTCAAGTACTGGCACTTTAGGGTGTTGTTGGGTTTTAGCCACAACTGTAATCACCATAGGAGCGCGCATCGGCATCCCTTTGGCTTTATGGATAAAATCTTCATCGGCGCCGCTGGCTTTGGCCGCGTTGACATAGACATCCGCTAAGGTGTCTAACCCTTGGCCTGTGGCAATAATAAATTCCCACGGAGCTAAGGCGCCATGATCTGGCACTCGAATCGCCGCATCTAAAATGATTTTAAGCTCATGCTCATTGGGCGCAGGCGCGGTTAATCTTGGGGTGGATTGGCGGGTGAGTAAAAGTTCGATAGCGTCCAAGTGATTATCCCTGTTCTGAAAAATAGGTGCGTGTATATTGGCTCAAGCATAGCAAATTGCGGCTAAAGAGGTACAAAAAATCCCACACAAAGGTGGGATTGAAAGTGTTGCAAGCAGAGTCACTTGGCTTACTTTACGTTATAACGCTTCGCGATAAAGTAATCGAGACTGGTATAACGCCCGCCTCCTAGGCTAAAGAGTGCCAGCAACATAATGAAGTAGGTCGCTGCGAACTCAATACCATTATTTAGCACCACCAAGTTACCCGAGCTGGTCAACCAATCGTAATTGCCGTATTCCTGCAACAGGGATTTGGCCTTATCCAGCTTATCACCTGCCTCGAGCACCCGCTCATTGGCGAGCCATGAACTACCATCGGCAATCGCCAGCCAACCATTAGGCCAATGCACAGTAAACGCCGCCACCAGCATGGTTATCATCAAAGGGATAGAAATCAGCCGCGTAGCTAAGCCAACGAGTAATAAAAATGCGCCAAAAAACTCAGTGCCCGCCGCCAAGGCAGCCATTAACGTCGGCATAGGTAAACCCAATCCCCAATCGGGATTAGCAAACCAAGCCACAGTGTCTTCAAAGTGCGCGAGTTTGTTATAGCCAGCTTGCATTAGCACTGGCGCGAGATAAAGCCTAAGGGCTAAGGGGGCAAGCCCCTCAGCATAACGGCTCGCATTGAGGAATTTTTGATAAAGGTTAACAAGGGACATGGGCAATCTCAGAATTAGATGGAGTTGCCCAATAGACCTTGGTTTAGGGATTAATCTTTCGTGGCTTTTGCCACTTTTTCGATCCCCTTTTGATTTAATTCACGAAGATCTTGAATAAGCTTGTTCAGCTTTTTATAAAAATGCTTGGACTGTTTCGCTGACAGACTGGCATTGATCGTGAGTAACAAGCCACCGAAGGCTTCGGTGTTTTGCCTTAAAATGGCGCGGTGTTTTTCCGACTTAAGCTCGTCAGGGCGCGTCATCAGCAGGGTCAATCGTTCGGTCAGCAGCGGAATATCGCTGCGCTGCCCAAGGGCAACCTCAAATTGGCGCAGCCATTCGTGGCGGTAATCGAGCCACATGTCTAAGGTCGACAGTCGCTGCTGATTATATTGATGAATAAGCGTTTTTTGCTCATCCGTTATGCTACCCAGCCAGTCATCAAATTGTTCAATAAGATTCTCATCGGCCTCTTGCTGTAACTGCTCGGGGGTTTTACCGGCAAATTCCTTAATCAATTCCTGCTCGTCTTTTCGCGACTGCGCAAGAATTTGCTTCACCTGTTCATCGGTTAATGATGAGATGATCGGCAACATTTCCGGCAGCGCAAACTCAAATAGCCGAAACCAATGCCGTTTGGCGAGTGTGACATGCTCGGCCCACAATGCGGGAGTTAAGGTATTGGTTTGGATCTGCTGCTCAACTTCGGTTAGCTGCGCCACATAATGGCCGAGTTCTTCGGATTGGTGCCAAAGTACAAACTTGTCGATAAGCCCATCGACGACCTTTTGCTGGTTTTTATCAAGGCTGACATAGTCATCCAGCTCCCAACCTATGGCCCAGTCAAGAAAATGATAACTAAATTTGGTCGAGCAGGCCGTTAAGCCAAACAGCAACACCAGTAACAACACACCTTTTTTCATCAATTTGCATCCGTTCAGCCTTGGTCATCCTATGACACTGAGGTTAATAGAAAGTTTATTTTTTTAACACAACAACCTTAACCAAGCCGTGGCGGTGAGAAACAAAATACTTAGGATGCGTGGCTGATAAGTGGCCAAAAATGATCGAACCAGTCGAAGTATTCCTGCTGCCGCTCGCCATGGGTGTGCGCCGCCATCAATAATGCCCAATACACGGCAAACACCCAATACATCTCGATGGCAGCGGGTATCGCTTTAATGGCATCCGAGGTTAAGCCGGGATGCCCTGTCAGATACTGCCGCACTAACAGATGCCGCTGCGCGGGCGTTAATTGATGCGTGGCGAGCACAACGGCCAGTTCACACAGTGGATGGGAAGCGGTTGTATACTCAAAATCGATGCAATACAACTGGTTATCTTTAAGCAGCAGATTATGGGGATTTAAGTCGCGATGGCAAAACTGCGGTTTGACTAAACAATCGGCTAAGGTTGCCGTCCAGCCATGGATCTGCCTTTGAATGCTGAGCAATTGCGCCAATCGGCTCTGCCACACCTCGCCCTTATCCGCTGCGGCAAAGGCTAACAACTGCGCGTGATATTCCTGCCATTGCTCAGTGATACTGATGTGGTACGGCCCAGTCGCTTGCTCGCGAAGCTGTTGCAGCAATTGCAGTAACAGGCTATGGGCGCGATTCGGTGTTAAGGCTTCCAATAGGGCGAGCCGTTCAGACGGATACCAAGCCAGCTTGTCTGCTGCGCCCTTGATATCGGCATGAGATTGCAGCCAAGCCTCAATATGCGCTTCACCTTGGCAAAAGGTCGCCGCACAGCATTGAGACTCTAATTCTTTCCAGCTTAGTTCTTTCCAGCTTAATTCTTTCGAGCTTAAGTTTGGCAGGCTCAGCTCTTGATAACCTGATGCCATACTTGGCTCGCGTGGCACTAGGTTATCAAGTCGATCAATACCACTTGCCGAAATAGCCTTGTCGGTAACCAGATCCTCCCTCCCCTCAATATCCTCCATCAGCGGCGCAAACTGAGATGCTATGGGAAGGCTTGGCAGAGACTGCGCGAAGATATACTGGCTTAGGTAATAACGCTGATCGCCACTCACCCACAGCAACTCGGGGGCAAGCTTTGCCTTGGCAAGATGGCGCCAATAGAACAACTCTTGCTCCCGCGAACAAAAGCTGTCGGCGGCATCGGCGTTTTCACGCAAGACATAATGCGCCGTCGGTGTCTCGATATGATAGTTGTGGTTACTTAATCCATGCGCTAACGGCTGGATTTGGCTGATATCAGTAAGCCCTGCCTGCGCTAATACCGCAAGCAACACATCCTTGTGCTGCCCAATGCTCGGCGGCATTAGTGGCTTACCACAACAATCATGTTAAATAGCGTATTAGGCATTCGCAGCCCTTGTGTATTGGCCATCATCTGTTGATATCTGCCGCCGTTAGCCGAGTAGTTTTGCGGCGCTCGACTCAATATGGGGATTGCGGCTATCGGCAAGGGCGGCTCGCCACAGGAAATAGCCGACAACCGCTAAGCCAACGTAGAGCACGAATAATAAGGATGTCAGCATCAGTCCCTTACTGAGATAAAGGTAAATCGATACCAGATCGATAACCACCCAATACAGCCAATTTTCCAACACTTTTTTGGCGACTAAATAGGTCGTCATCACCGCAAAACAAGTGGTCGCTGCATCGAGGTAGGGAAAGGAAGCCTGGGTAAAGGTTGCCATCCCATGGCCAACGCCAAGGGAGATAATACCGGTCGCGACAATCAACTTTAAATGGGTTTTCAGCGGCCAAGTAGTCACTTTCACACCTTGATGTTTGTCGCCGCCTTGGGTCCAGAGCCAGTAACCATAGAGTGCCATGGCCATGTAATAGATATTCAGCACCGACTCCATCAGCAGTGCGACTTTCCAAAATAAGACAGTGTAAATGGCCGTGCTGGTAAATGCCGCCGCCCAGCACCAAACGCTTGCCTTCATGGCCAGTAGCAAATAGGCCATGGCCAATACCACGGCTAAGGCTTCCCATGCGGTCATCACATGGACTTCCCCTAGGGCCGCATTAACACTATTAACCAGCGTTAACCATAATTCTGTCATTGCCTTACTCTCACTCTATATCGCTTGCTTGAACCACTTCGCTTTAGCGTTCAAGTTAACTCAGGGCGTTACTCGCTGTGGGCTAAATTCAGCTCACCACCAATAAACTTACATACAAACACCGCTTTACCCCATTTTTCATGGGCGGCTTGCATCTCGGTCGCCAGCATGGCCATCACGTCTTGATAGTCGCCACACACTTGCGTCGCCATGGCATTGGTAACACGTTGAATCGTGGGGTAACTGTCTAAGCGATGGATAAACCATTTGATCGGATCGAGATAATTTTCATTAAAGGGATACATGCTAATTTCGGCGGTGAGTTTCATCTTCACTCCTTAGGTCAAATGCTAATAATGCAATCGTCAGGCGGTGACGCAATGAGCGAGCACAGCCTGACATCTGATGTATCATTCTTAAGGGATTACATAAACTTAACGTTTAGTGTGAACCCAATTTGGCGTGGGTCGCCATAGCGGATATATTGCTTTTCCGCCCAGCCGTTATCCGGCTCATTACCAAAATAGAAACCACGCACACCATATTCTTCATCGAACAGATTGCGGCCCCATAAATACGCCGACCAAGCACTCGCCTCGTAACCTAAGCGCGCATTCACAATGGTGTATGGCTCAGAGCGCGAGTCGTTGCTGTCTGAGTAGTAAAACTCACTCTTACCACTCATGTTGACGTTGGTAAACCAACCCGAGTTCGCACGATAGGTACCGCCTAAGCTGTAGGTTAAGTGTGGTGAATGGGCCAAATCGCGGCCCGTTAAATCCACATCGCTACCGTATTTATCTTGGTACTGGTAATCGCCGTACGCCGTCTCTAACCAACCTAGGCTTGAGTAAAACTGGAGATTATCGGTGGCATACCAAGTGGCGTCCAACTCGGCACCGTAGTTGTGTGAGCTACCCGCATTCTCAGTGTAGAGGATAAAGCGTTGTGGCTTGTTAGGATCTTGCTGGGATGCGGCCACTTGCTGATCTTGTCTGTCCATATAGAACAGCGCCAGATTCGTATCGATAAGCCCTTCAAACCAATGGGATTTAAGACCAATTTCGTAGTTGTATAGGGTTTCGGTATCAAACTCTTTTTTATCATTGAGTTCGACTGGCAAGGTCATGTTAAAACCGCCAGCCTTGTACCCGCGCGCCACACGGGCGTACACATTATGGGATTGATTCAGCACTTTGCTCAGTGCAATATGGCCGCCCCACATGGTTTCGCTCGGGTCAAAATTATCATTGTTGGTGTCTGAGTAGTGGCTATTACGAAGCTCAACACGCAGTCCCACAGACAAGGCATAATCGGCGCCTAAATCCGTATCCAGCTGACCAAATACGGCGTAATTGGTTGCTTCATATTCGGAATCTAACACCTCATCTGGCCAAGAATTATACTCAGAATACAGCTGGT
The DNA here is from genome assembly GCF_023283775.1 of Shewanella seohaensis. Lineage (NCBI taxonomy): Bacteria > Pseudomonadati > Pseudomonadota > Gammaproteobacteria > Alteromonadales > Shewanellaceae > Shewanella > Shewanella seohaensis. The sequence continues at coordinate 263,071 of NZ_JAKILE010000002.1, read as the reverse complement.
TATCTTCTTTAAGGTTCATCGCATAAACCCCAAGTAACCAATCGGTTGAACCGGCAAAAATACGGCCTTGGTCGGTCGAGCTTAAACGGAACTCTTGGGATAAGGTCTTACGCTGACCGGTTTTGTCCCAGAAGTAATCGTACTGACAAGGGGCGAGATTGCCCTCATCCTCACATTGCTTGGAGGCCCAATATTCAGGGTTAGCCCAATCACCATCGTAACTATAATGGTGATCGGTATTGGCAAATGAGGTCAGCGAGGTCAGCTCAAACGACTCAGCGCCCGAATAAGTTGCTTTAAATCCTGCGCCCGTGGTGCGCTGGCTATCGACACCCGGCTGATCCGAAATAGTCTGTTTAGGATCGTTGGTTAAACTCCAGGCATCATAGCCATTATCAAAATCGGCATGCAGCAGAGTTAAATCCAGTTGCAGATTGTCGGTGGCATACCAGCGTAATTTAGCGCGGCCAGTAAATTCATCACGGCCATTGGTACCTTCTTTATTTAAATAGAGATTATCGCGATAACCGTTTTGTTGATGTTGCTGCAGCGACACGCGGTATAACAATTTGCCCGAATCGCTCAAGGGGCCAGAGCTAAAGCCACTGAAGGTTTGCAAATCGTCATTGCCTAAAGAAACCTCGGCGCCATGTTCAAACACATCCGTCGGGTCGTTGCTCTTAAGGTAAATCAAGCCCGCTAACGCATTGGCGCCATAGCGGGTACCCTGCGGGCCGCGTAATACTTCAACCTGCTGCAGATCGTACATGCTCGACACCATGCCGATACCCGATAAATCAATATCATCAATGATATAACCCACAGATGAGTTAGGCGCACCTTGATATTGTTCCTGCTCACCTACGCCGCGGATCTGGAAATACTTAGGACGTGAGCTGCCACCCGACCAGTTAACGTTGGCGATGGAATTGATCACGTCTTCAAAATGTTGGGCGCTTTCATCTTGAATTTGCTGGGCATCGATAACGGTGATACTCGATGGCATTTTTTCTAAGCTGGCACTGCGAAAATCTGCAGTCACCACCATGATTTCCATATCATTGCTAGGCTCAGGTTTATCGATAGCATCGGTTTGCGCCCATGCGGCCGTGCTTAACGCAGCCGAAATGGCCAGCGCTAATGGCGCACGCGTTAACGAAAAGGAGAAGGTGGAACTCTTGGTAGACTTTTTGTTAGACATAGGACCTCAAATACATGTTTGAGATCCGGCAACGAATAAGCGATTCAGAAGTGTGCTGTTGATTGGCCCATTCCTACGCCGGTATTAGCCGGATCAGGTTCTAAGGGTTCGTCTGATGACATCTCAGTCTGCCACTTTGTTGGCAAACACCCCTTGGCGGCGCTAAGTATACATGACGAAAATCATAAAGTAGACACTCTTGTATCTGCACATAGGTAAATGACGCTTAGCTCACGCCATTTAAGCCCCGATTGAAACATCTGACAGCTCACAATTGGCCGATACAAACGCCCTTCTCTCCTTAGGCTGATTTGACCCAACATGCTTTCTAGTGCTATAGAAGGCGACGATTTTAAGTATGGTAGAAGGGTCAACTCAATGCAGCTAAAACCGTTAGCCAAGGGACGTTATAGCCAGCGATGGGAACAAGACTATCCTCTTATTGAAGCTGTGATTCTTAGCTGTATCAGCGAAGTCAAAATGCTCAAAAAAGGCGCTCACCTGATGACACAAGGTGAAGCCATAAACTCGCTGGTGTTAGTCAAGCAAGGCCGTGTATCGCTGGGGCACACCGCCAGAAATGGCCGTTGTTTCCAATTAGGGACTATCGATTGTGATTCGCAACTATTTGGTGAGATGGAGTTTTTTACCCAATACCAGTGCCAGCTGGACATCATCGCCAACGAGCCCTTGGAAATTTCGCTAATTAGCACCGAAAAGTTGCAACACTCCCTCGGCCAACACCCACAACTGGCGCTGTTTTTTGCCAGTGCCATTGCGATTGATTACCAAGATACCGTCGATATTTTTACCCGCAGACTACTTTATCCCATCAGCTATAACGTGGCATTCGATATTTACCATGAGTATTTAAACGATTTACCCGTCGATGGTTTTAGTAAGCGTTATTTAGAGGCGGAGCGTTTTGGTACCACTGACAGAGTCTACCGACGGGCATTACAACATTTGGAAGAGCGCGGTTTAATCGAGCGTAAAAAAGAAGGCATTCGGATTAAAAACCTGAATGCACTTAAAGCTTTTGTCGAAGCAGGCATTTAACCCACTTCGACAACATCCATACTCGGCGGATATCAACTGAGTATGGGCCTTTAGCTTAACTTGCCGAAAGTGATTGTGCAGACATCGAAGGTTTCATCCGGCTCGATGCAATCAGCAGCATAAAGATTGCGGCGTAAAGTACGGGGATTACATACATCACGGTTTGTAAGCCAATAATACGCTCGAAGAACGAACTGATAGCCGGGCTAAACATGGCGCCCGTACTGCCACTGATCAAAATGTAGGAGACATTCTTACTGCTGGCTTGCTTCACAAACGACACGCCATAGGCAATAAACGCATTGTAAAGTGCCGCGCAGACAAAGCCGTAACCGTAGGTTAAATAAGCAATCCAATTCAACTTGTCGGTAGTCACAATCACAAAGGTGATCACCATGGCTAAACCAATAATACCAACTAAGAAATGATGAATTTTTACCCGAGTCACGATTAAGGTTGAAATCAAAGCACCAATCAGCGCGGCAGACCAATATTGGGTAATGATATTGCCCGCCTCCTCAAATGGGATATCAAATTTTTGTTTTACAAATAACGGCGCCCACGTGAGAAAGGTATACAGTGCCAGCATGCCTAAAAATAAGCCGATGCCGCCGCTGATAATACCGAAATTCCACTCCGATTGTTGTTTCTCTTCAGTATTCGATGATTGCTCGCACAGAGAAAAATTGGTGAACAAGCTAATAATTACCGTGCCTAAGGCAACCAAACCCACGGCTAAGTAACTGTAACTCCAAGACAGGGCATTGGTTAAGGCGTAGGTTGTGATCAGCGGAAACACCACCCCAGCAACATTAAAGGTCGCATCCTGCACCACTAACATAGTGCTCTGCATTTTGGCTTGCCATACAGACACCACAATGGTGCCCGCGATACACAGACCAATCCCACCGCAGACCCCAATTAAGGTCATGGCTACCATCACCACTTGTAGCGAACTGGTAAGGTGTAATGCCAGCGCAGAAAGCGCGACTAGACTGTAACTGAGTAAGGTGATCCGCTTAATGCCCAACTTTTCAATAAAGAAAAAGGCGGCAATGGTCCCCGCCAATGCGCCACCATTAAGTAAGGAGAAGATTGAGGCCACATCATTCACATCGGCCGCAAACTTCTCCGCTATGGGTTCTATCAACATCCCAAATTGCGTCGCAAAACCTGCCATAATAAAGTTCGCGAGAAAACTAATGGCGGTTAAGGTGATTTTATTATTCATTTTTGTCATTCCATCGTGAAATGCGAAAGGTGCAAAGGTTAGCGTGTGACCTAATTCAGCGCAGTCGCGAGCGCAAGTTCGATCATATTATTGAAGGATAACTGACGCTCTTCGGCGGTAGTTTCCTCACCTGTTAGGCAGTGATCGGATACAGTCAGAATGGCCAATGATTCAATGCCCTGTTGATGCGCTAAGCCATAAAGACCTGCGACTTCCATATCGATACCCAATACCCCAAAACGCTCTAGAGCCGGGATCATATCTTCGTCGGGATCATAATAAAGATCGCCACTAAATACGTTGCCGACTTTCACGCTAATGCCTTTTTCAGTGGCTTGGGTATAGGCTTTGTGCAGTAAGGAAAAGGTGGCCGAGGTTGCCATATGATAGCCACTGCTACGCTTGGCATTCGTGGGTGAGTCGGTACCCGCCGCTTGCGCTAAAATCACATCACGCATTTGCACGTGTTTTTGGGTTGCGCCTAAACTGCCGATACGAATGATGCGTTTAACACCAAAAAAATTAATCAACTCATGGCCATAGAGCACCATTGAGGATATCCCCATACCGTGACCCATCACAGAAATACGCTGCCCTTGGTAATAACCGGTGTAGCCCAGCATATTGCGAACGTTGGTGACTTCTACAGCATCGGTAAGGTAGGTTTCGGCAATATATTTCGCCCGTAGCGGATCGCCAGGCATAATTACAGTTTCAGCAAAATCAGTAGGTTGTGCATTAATATGAGCAGTCATAGTTCTATCCTCATCTAATATTATGCTGATAGTAGTGCTCAACCCTGAAATAGTTTTAGGACTAAAGTCCGCTTTTCTATCGCGGCTAAGTCTTTTCCGTCGAACTGAGTCAGTTATCGCAATTTTGCTTCTCGGCGTAGCAACCGTCACTGGACAAACTCATCTCGCGCAAACGAGCATAAGTAAGATGAGGGTAGATAAAAGAAAAAGACTTACGTCCCCAAAACGTAAGTCTTTATCAATGGGGCGTAAGCCTTTATCAATGCGCGTTAACTTAGCTTTAAAGTGCTAAATGCTCTGACGCGATTGTGACAACTAAACCCTATGGTTCAAGTTTAGTTTGAATAGGTCTCGCGCACATAGACATCGAATTTCGCCACTTGCGCATTTGGGGCCACGGCCGATACTTGCAGCTGTTGTTTACCGTGTAATTTCACCGATTTCCAACTGGTGGCTTCATCTTCAATGGTAAAGCCGCTGGCATCATACCAAGTAAACTTATATTGCACTCGCATATCGCTTGAGGACTTGCTGACGATCAAGGCCGAACCTTGGATCAGATCACCAACGCGGCGCGCCTCAACCCCTTCAACACTGATATCACGGGCGAAGCTGTTGTTATCGACGCGGGTTTCTCCCAGTGAGTTCACCGAAATGCCCGCCGTATTTGTGCAGGCGCCGAGTGTCAGAGCTGCAGCCAAGATTACTCCACTGTAAATTGCTTTCATTTTGTTTTCCCTCACTCACAAAAACCTAGTTGCCGAACAACGGATGGGCAATGACACTACGTTACGCCAGCTGAACTTATGCTTAACGTACTCATCTTGCCCCGCCCTCGCGATTAATCGATCAAAAAGTGCGCCCTTGCGGTAGCGATCAACTGCTTACGATTGGTTTGCCAACAATTGATATTCACGTTGGCGACCCGTCGACCCTGACGGGTGATACGGCATTCGGCGAAGCTGTCTTTATGTAGACCTGCACGCAGGTAATCAATCGAGAAATCAACTACTTTTGGCACTTTCGCCGTTTGCATAAACACCATTAACTGCACTATGGCTGACATTTCCATAAAACCAGCAATCACTCCACCATGAATCGCGGGCAGAATGGGATTACCGATATTGTCATCCTTAGCGGGGAGTTTGAAAATCAGCTCATCGCCAAAGCGCTCGACCTTCATGCCAATAAACTTAGCATAAGGTACATGTTCGAGCAGATGACCAAAGTCGTTCAGCTCGGTGGCGCGTTTTACAATTCCCTGCACATCGAGGGTTTTCTGCTCGGTCGACTTATTTGAGTTCATCTGTCTCTCCTAAGGGCGGCACGGCTTCTCCCATCAAGGCTTGTCTAAAGGCATCGCCCACCATTTCAGGGCTGATCCGCATAAAGGAGCCCACCGCATGGGCGATTGGATCATCAATGCTGTCCTGATAGGCGATGGCGCGGGTAAAGGCGATATTAGATGACAATTTATAGCACTCGGCAAAACCATAAACTGGCTTATGGGGCTGCGCGGGCTTCATATAATCGACCCGTAAGTCGAGGGTCGGCGAAATTTCTAAGGATTGATATTTTTGAAAAATCGCACTCACCACCGCACTGCCACAAGCGGTGTCCATCAGGGTAGTGATCACCCCGCCGTGGATAACGCCCGTATCGGGATAACCAATTAACTCAGTGCTATAGGGCAACTCAATCAGTACATGGTGCTCACTGGCTTCGAGCACGGTTAACCCTAAGCGACGGCACTGGGCGAGCTGATCGACAAATCGCTGCGCCATTTGAGTCAGCGGAAAAAAATCAGGATTTACCTTCATTGACCTTGGCTCAGCATGGGTCCCAGTGGCTCTCCGCCAACGAGATGAATATGGATATGGTACACTTCCTGTCCGCCATGTTTATTGCAGTTCATGATCAAACGATAACCATCTTTGGCAATCCCCGCCTCTGCCGCCAGTTTAGCCGCCACTGTCATCATCCGGCCGAGTGCAGGTTCATCCGAGGCTTTCATATCATTTGCAGTTGGGATCAAATGATTCGGCACAATCAGAATATGGGTTGGCGCCTTTGGTGAGATGTCTCTAAATGCGGTCACCAGCTCGTCTTGATACAGGATGTCGGCGGGAATTTCGCGGCGGATAATTTTGCTGAAAATGGTTTCTTCGGCCATGGGGAGTCCTCCTTGGGTTAATTGGGATAGTATACTAGCAATTCAACGCTTTGTGTCTCCAGATATTTTGCGTTTCATTTGCCTGTTGTGCGCATTTTTGGCAGCATGACGCCCATTAAAACGCATCGGTTTTACAGGATAAATTATGATCCACTATCACATCATTCCCGTCGATCCCAAGGCGCACTTGTTCGCCGTCACCATGACGGTACAAAAGCCTCACCCTAAGCAAGTTTTTAGCCTGCCCGCGTGGCTTCCCGGCAGTTATATGGTGCGGGATTTTGCCAAGAATATTATCGATCTTAAAGCCACAGGCGATAACGGCGAGCCGCTTAAGCTCACTCAGCTGGATAAACAAACCTGGTCGGTCGAACATCACTGCACCCAACTCACCTTAACCTATCAAGTGTATGCTTGGGACTTGTCGGTACGCACCGCGCACCTTGATATGACCCACGGTTTCTTTAACGGCAGCAGTGTGTTTTTAGCCGCCCACGGCTTTGAGGCAGGTTTACACACAGTAACAATGGCGGCGCCGACCGAGCCAAGCCTAAACGAATGGCGACTCGCTACTAGCATGACACGTCAAAGCGGCGATGAATTTGCCTTTGGTGAGTTTTGCGCGCAAAGCTATGACGAACTTATCGATCATCCAGTTGAGATGGGGCTATTCACCCACGCCAGTTTTGAAGCCTGCGGCGTAAGACACGATATCGTACTAAACGGTCGCCACCGCGCCCATATGCCGAGACTCTGCCAAGATTTAAAGGCGATTTGCGAGTATCAAATCAAGCTGTTTGGCACGCCAGCGCCCTTTGAACGTTATCTGTTTATGACGACAGTGCTCGACAATGGCTTTGGTGGTTTAGAACATAGGGCATCGACGGCACTCATGTGCTCGCGCAAGGATTTGCCGCTGTCGATGGATGCACCGATTAATAATGACTACCGCACCTATTTATCGCTCTGCAGCCATGAATATTTCCACAGCTGGAACGTTAAGCGCATCAAGCCAGAATGCTTCTTACCCTATCAACTCGAGGCAGAAACCTATACCCCACAGCTGTGGGCCTATGAGGGCATCACCTCCTATTATGATGATTTCCTTACCTATCGCGCAGGCTTAGTCGATGAGCAAAGCTACCTAGATATGCTGAGCGAAACCTTTACAAGGGTATACCGCAGTCAAGGCCGCTTTAAACAAAGCATTAAGGACTCCAGCTTTAACGCTTGGACTAAGTTCTACAAGCAGGATGAGAACGCCCAAAACGCCATTATCAGTTATTACACTAAGGGCGCCCTGTTTGCGCTGTATCTGGATTTAACCCTAAGAAGCGAGACTCAAGGAAAATACAACCTCGACGATCTAATGACCATTCTGTGGCAGGAATATGCCCTGCAAAATCGCGGCACCACGGATGAATGTCATCAAAGGATTGTTGAACGCTTATTGGGGCGCGATTGCCAAGATCTCTTCGCCTATCTAGACAATACAGACGATATCCCGCTGGCACCGCTACTGGCCGAGTTTGGCGTTGAATTGAACCTGAGAGCGAGCCAAGGCGCGCAGGATGTCGGCGGTGGCTCGGCCAAAGGGTATGAGATTGCCTTTGGCGCTAAGACGCAAGCCGCACCAATCGGCCTTAAAGTAACTACGGTCGCCCAAGGCAGCCCTGCGCACCTTGCGGGCTTAAGCGCCGGAGATATCTTAATTGCGGCGGATAATCTGCAGGTGACAGGTCAATTTGAAGCGCAGCTTCAGCAATACCCACTCGGACAACGCCTAAGCCTGCATTGGTTTAGACGCGATGAATTGATGACGGGGGAACTGATTATTGCAGAGGCGCCAAAAGATACGGTTGCCTTAAGCATCACAGATAAAGACAAACTGCAGGCTTGGCTAGGTCGTTGATCTTTAATGTATTAGTCTTTAACCCATAAAGCACAAAAGGGGCAATCGTATCGACGATTGCCCCTTTCTATTTGTTTCTTTGTTTGTGCAATTGAATATTGGCTTAGCGACCCATCAACACTGGGTTACACCACCACATCATGTAAATAGGTTTGCGCCCAAGCGATGGCTTGACCACGGCTCGACACACCAATCTTACGGAAGACACGATACAAGTGAGTCTTAATGGTGCTCTCACTCACAAACAATTGATTGGCGATATCGAGGTTAGTGCTGCCAGACAGCAGGGCTTGTAACACTTCACGCTCACGGATGGTCAATGGCTCGGTATCTTCGAACAGTCCAAAGTCATCATTCACCCCGTTCACCAATTGGATAGGGATCACTCTGTGCCCACGCAAGATGTTGGAGAGGCCAAGGCTGATTTCAGTCAGTCCTGCATCCAGATAAAACACCCCTGCCGTAGTCGAGGCTTGCATTAAGAAACGGGCATCAACCTGTTTAGGGAACTGGATATAAACGACTCGCACACTCGGATGTTCGCGGGCAAGCAAGCGTTGAAATTGATAGGCTTTTTGAAGATCGACGGTGGAAAGGTCAATCACCACCATAGAAGCTTGGTTATCTTTGATTTGATCACACATCTCGTCTGGGCTGACTTGCGACAGCTTAACGAGAAACTCCTGCGGCCAGCGTCCTGCCAGTAATTCCATCAGAACTTGCGATCTTGACACTACAATCCAATGTAATATTTTGAACATCCTGCTCACTCCCTGTCTGGTTAACGATTATTCATTTTGAGAGGAGAAACATCTCTCAATACCACTTCAACATCCGTTCAATAGACTTCCAAGTCTACCGTGCACACGATATTAGCATTAGATAAAACAGATTCAAAAGACTTACGATAAAAATATTTACCGTACGCAAATCAAAAACTTCTGCAACTTTAGCATTGAGTATTGTCAATCAGAAGGCTGAATCTAAACTGAAAATAATGCGCTATTCATGATTGAAAGGCGTAAGATAAATCAACACAAATAATAAGGAAATATTATGTCCAATCAACAACCAATCCCAGTCGAAATGAAATCATATCGGGTATGGGACAGACCGACCCGCCTGTTTCATTGGATCAATCTGCTCCTCGTGCTCGCCCTACTGATTGTGGGTGGCATGATGATGTTTCGCAGCGACTTAGGCATAACCGAACTCTCCGGCAAAATCGGGCTTAAAACCCTGCATGTCATCATTGGCTATGGCTTTGCGATTAATTTACTTATCCGCTTAGTGTGGGGGTTTATGGGCAATAAATACGCCCGCTTTAGCCATATGTTCCCCAATGCTAATAGCAAGGCCGAGTTACAAACCTATAAAGCAGAGCTTGCCGCAGGTAAAAATCCCCAATACCTAGGCCACAATCCTAAAGGAAAATTTGCCGTGCTCGCCATCATACTCTTATTGCTCACCATAATGTTTACTGGCCTAATCCGCGCTGGCACTGATATTTACTATCCACCGCTCGGCAGCACAGTACAACAGTATTTAGCGGCAGCGAATGTCGACCCGAGTAGTTTAAAACCCTACGATGCCACGGGCGTAGATACCGATAAAGCCAATGCCATTAAGCCCATGAAGGGACTGGCCGGTGAAGTCCACGTATACGCAGTGTATTTATTAATGCTTCTTATCGTGCTGCATGTATTTGCAGTGGTCTATACCGAAATCAAACGTCAACCTGGGATCATTTCGGCCATGTTTTCCGGTAAAAAACTGATCCAAGGGCAACCCAAGGACGAGTGAGAGTTAATTGGCGTGTGTAGTTAACCATTTTAATTTTGCATTATATTTCTGCTGATTTTCGGGTAAAGCCGCTAACTCAATTGCTGTATTTATTGATTTTTTAGCGGCGTTTATATTTCCCAAAGCAAATTGTGCTTTAGCCAACTCATAATACGCATGATGAAAATAAGGTGTATTTTCTATAAATTTTTTAAAGTATGCTTGTGCTTTCTCGTAATCAGATGTTTTTAATGCTTCAGCCCCTAAGCTGTACCAGTCATAAGGGTTTGAATCGTTCAACGCTAACAACTGCTTGTCAATTTGAATAACACCTTGTTCATCTCCCCTTTGCAGGAGTAATTGACGATAATTGCTTAACAATACAACTCGGCTTTCAGCGATCGAAAGCCCATAGTTATAAAACTTCTCCGCAGTTTCAAAATCGCCCAATCGACGATGTAGCACGGCTAGCATATTAATAATGGGTGGGTACTGCTGTGATAACACAAAACCATACTGTAACATCGCATAGGCATAATTAAAGTCATTTACTAACAATGCCTCAGCCGCAATATTTCGGTAAAACATTGCCAGAAACTCCTGTTCAGAAATCAGAGCTCCAGCCCTATCATTTGTGTCGGGGAAATAATCGACCATAGTGTACTGACCACCACTGAGATAATGTCCTTTGAACTCCTGATCAGATAAAAAAACTCGAACGTGATCTGAACTCACCACAAGATCATTTTCGATATTTATCAGTAAGGGAGAGGCATGAATAACTTGGAAGCTTGCTTTTACATTTAGCTGCTTGGCAACTGCATATGTCAGTAAAGCCAAACTCATACAGTTACCACTTTGAACTCGTAAAGCTTCGGAGGCTGTGTAAGTCTTTCCCTCATAATTAAAATGTTGCATTTTTCGGCTAACAAATTCAAAAACTTGGTCTCGGGGGGAAAGAATAGAAATGTCATTTTTTTTAATAAAGTTTTTTAGCTCAGCTAACTGCTCAGCGGTCAGGTTTGATATGCTATCTATTGAAGGAACTTCGATGCTCTCAATGCGAAATAATTCGGTGTTTGCTTCTGGTATAGGTAATCGATGAGAGGAGTATGATTTATCCCCCGAAAGAGTAGAGACGCAGCCAAAAGAAAGGCTGACACTAAAGTACACCCAAAATGCTCTAAACACTTTTGCGAGAGTAAAATTGACTAAACATCCAACGCTAAAATAATCACAAAGCCTAGACATACACACTTACTTCCTTGTAAAACTCTATTTCAACAAACTAACAGCACTAATCACCCTGGTCAATAACATACCCGCCAAATTAGACCTATGTAGCGGAGACACAAGTCAACAATGTTTCACACTTTTATGCAGCTAGTCAAAAATTAGACTTTACCTAATTAAGCTAACTAAAAATGACAATATTCGAATCGAATGATCAAAAAGCTCATTCTTGAGTAAAAAAGAAAAAGCCCAACTATTAGTTAGTTGAGCTTTTGGATTATTAGTTTATAGCTTCTTGAATACGTAACGCTTTATATACTTAATTATTACTTCTTCAGGATAGAGTCTGGAGTACGACCATCATCATGGCAGCTTTCACAGGTAGGTTTTTGACCTACGTTCATATCATGTGGAGCGTGGCAGTCAGCACAAACTAAGTTGCCATCGTGTGGCTTATGTACTGCGTCCATTTCAGCCAAAGAGCCGTGGCAGCTTTGACATTGTTCAAATTCGAAAGCACCATCAGCAGAAGGCGTACCGTCCTTATGACAGCTTTCACAACCACCTGACTCAGCATGGAAGTCTGATAATTTTTGATCCGCGGCAAATGCGGTTGGTGACAGCGCCAGCGCTGCAAGACTTGCCCCGAAAAGCGCACTTAATAGTTTTTTGCTCACAATTGTATCCTCCAATGGCGATTGACAGTGGAAATTCTTGTCAGGGTGACTTCCATCTCGCAACCAATGTAAATAGCACGACTCGATTTAACTTAGCTAAGGATTGAGCAATAAGCAACCCAATCTTATGCAATGTAACTTTATCAATATACCGAGGGGTAAAATGTGCGCTGCATCATGTAACCACATGCTTATATAAGAGTTTTACATTGACTTAACCTATCGCTCACAACTAAAAACGGCCCTAGCCTAATCCGTAGAAAAAGAAAAGCCCCAATAAAAAAGGAGACGCTAGGTCTCCTTTTTTGATCTTACAGCCTCGATTAACGGGTCTGTAAAGCGGCGATACGCTTCTCTAATGGCGGGTGGCTCATCATCAGCTCTGCCATTGAACGCTTGCCGTTAATACCGAAGGCAGACATTTGCGCTGGCATTGCTGAGCTTTCAGGGCCTTGGCGTAAACGCTCAAGCGCTGCAATCATCTTATGCTTACCCGCTAAACGTGCTGCACCTTCGTCTGCGCGGTATTCACGGATACGTGAGAAGTAAGCCACGATAATTGAGGCCAAGATACCAAACAACATGTCGAGGACAAACACGACCGCCATATAAGCGAACATGCCTAGACCTTCACCTTCTTCGTCGTTGCTCGAGACGAAGTTGTTGATAATGCCCGCAACAACACGCGCAGCAAAGATAACAAAGGTGTTCACCACGCCTTGAATTAAGGTCAGTGTCACCATATCGCCGTTAGCAACGTGGCTCACTTCGTGGGCAAGTACCCCTTCAACTTCATCTTGGCTCATGCCGTACAACAGACCGGTACTCACGGCAACTAATGAGTTGTCTTTACTTGGGCCAGTGGCAAAAGCGTTCATCTCTGGCGATTGGTAAATTGCCACTTCTGGCATTTTAATCCCAGCTTGCTGCGCTTGGCGGGCAACAGTGTCTAATAACCAACGCTCAGTGCTATCACGTGGCGTGGTGATCACTTCACAGCCCATAGTCTTTTTCGCCATCCATTTTGAAATGGCTAAGCTGATGAAGGCTCCGCCGAATCCAAAAATCGCAGCGAACACAAGTAGTCCACCCATAGTAGACGTATTCACGCCCAGAATAGACATCACAATTGAGGCTACCAGCAACACGGCTAGGTTAGTCGCAATCAATAAAAAAATACGCTTCATTTCAGCTCCTTTACGGCAAACACATGCCATTTAACTTTGCTCAAAGACATAATATGTCCAATCAATCGAAATTCAAGGGGTAAAGATAAGAGTTTTTCTACTCGCTAATTTTTCTCTCAATTTAGACATTGCCTTTCATGGCTCGTGAGTCTAGGGACAGTATATTAATCCAAGCTTAAATCTAGGCTCTGTCAGCATTACAGCCAAATTCATGTGTGTTTATCTATGTTTATCGCGATTAAACTTTGTTAACATGCCAGCACATTCCGAGATTTCAGGATAAAAAAATGACAGTTAATGCCCTACTACTGAGCAGTTCTCGCGTCGGTGATACGCCTTACCTTTCCCATGCGATTCCCTTTATCAAACCGCTCACCGCTAACGCCCAAAAATGGATCTTTATCCCCTATGCCGGTGTCAGCATGAGTTACGACACTTATTTGGCCTCAGTCGTGGCGGGGTTAAGCGAACTCAGGCTCGATATCAGCGGCATTCATCAACATCCTGATCCGCGCCAAGCGATTAAAGATGCCGACGGCATTTTGATCGGTGGCGGCAACACCTTCCATTTACTACACGAGCTCTATAAGTACGATTTAGTGCATCTTATCCGTGAAGAAGTTCTGAATGGTAAACCTTATATTGGTTGGAGCGCGGGCTCTAACGTCTCGGGATTGAGCATTCGCACCACCAACGATATGCCGATTATCGAGCCGCCGTCGTTTACCGCGTTAAATATAGTGCCATTTCAGTTAAATCCACATTATTCGAACTACCGCGCTCCGGGACATAACGGCGAAACCCGCGCCCAGCGCTTACTCGAATTCACCCGTGTCGATCCTATCACCCCAGTTGTGGGTATCGTCGAAGGCAGCGCTCTCTGGCGTCAGGGAGACACTTTATCCCTGCTCGGTGACAACCCAGCCTATTTATTCTGTGGTGAGCAGCAGGAAATCCCTATCCCTGTGGGCAGCGATTTATCCCATTTACTGAAATAAGATCTATTCGGCGGCATTGCCTCAGCTAATCTGCTAATATCGGCCACCGAGTGTGAGTTTGTCATCAGACTGGCTGGCCGATAAAATGCCGCAAAATATCATATAAAAGAGGCATCTATACCTCGTGCGGTGAAACCGGATAGCAGTAATATCCCAAGTTAACACCCAAGCTACCAGATGCTTTAATCTATAAGGTCAGCACTTATCCTGCGGGAGAAAATACTTGCACCACTTAAGTAACTGCTCTAATTTCGTTGTCGAACACTTTGATTAACAAGATTAAATTTTTATCCACCCCTAAGCACTTCCCGAACTAATGCATTCTAAGTGATTTATAAATCGGGAGTTTTGGGCACGTTGCGGGTGCCAATCTTGCCCCTTAGCCCATTGAAGTGAGGAGTTCCTATTTTGCGACTGCATTCAACAATCAATCATTTAGCCCCTATCACACCGCGAAAAACGAGCCAACCGCGTTTTTTTCTCGGTTCCTTACTCGCTTGTATGGTGAGCATCAGCAGTTTAGTCCCAGCCTATGGCGCCGACTCGACCCCAGAGAAGAAAGCCAAGGCCTTCTCCCATGACACTGTCATTGAACTGGCTCAGCAACTGGCACAAAAACCGTTTAAAGAAGCAAGAAAAGCCCCCAAAGAGCTCATTGATCTTGATTACGCCACCTACGGCAAAATTAATTATCAAGAAAACGCCGCGATTTGGGGCGGCACTCCCACTAAGTTTTCGGTACAACTCTTTGCCCCCGGTTTTTTATACAAAAACCTCGTGGATATCGATGTAGTTGAAAACAGCCAAGCCTTGCCCATCGAGCTGACCGAGTCTTCCTTTAGTGTCCCTAATGGCGCCATTGAAAAATTACTCACTCAGGTTGGCCAATATGCGGGCGTGCGCCTGCACTACCCTATCAATGACGATGAAGTCAAAGACGAGTTCATCATGTTCCAAGGCGCGAGCTATTTTAGAGCGCTGTCTAAAGGACAAATTTATGGCTTATCCAACCGTGGACTGGCTATTGATGTGGCCCAGCCCAAAGGTGAAGAATACCCATTATTCAAACGTTTTTGGGTAGAGCGTCCCTCTAAGTATCAAACCGCCATTGTGGTGCATGCGCTGTTAGACAGTCAGAGCGTTACTGGGGCCTACCGCTTTGGTATTTACCCGGGCGCGCCAACGCGGGTAGAAGTGGATGTCACGCTATTCCCACGCAGAGACATCGCCCATGTGGGCCTCGCACCGCTGACCTCGATGTTCCTTTATGGCGGGTTAGATAATTCAGATAAGCCAGACTATCGTCCTGCAGTACATAACTCCGAAGGATTACAAATCGATCGCGGAAATGGCGAGCGCTTATGGCGCCCACTTAATAACCCAAATAAATTGCAGATCAGCGCCTTTGGCGACGAAGACATCAAAGGTTTTGGCTTAATCCAACGTCATCGTAACTTCGATTACTATGAAGATCTGAGCGCAAACTATCAGCAACGTCCTTCCGCTTGGATTGAACCGCTAAACGATTGGGGTAAAGGCCAGTTAGTGCTGCTGGAAATCCCATCGAGCGCCGAAACCAACGACAATATCGTCACCTACTGGGAGCCTCAGGGCGGCTTAAAGCAAGGCGAGCCCTATCGTTATTCTTATCGCATCACGGCGTCTAACGATAGCCCTAGTGCCAACACTAAGGCGCGAGTGGTTCGCAGCTCTAAGGGACAAAAACAAGCGAAAGGTAAAGAATTACTGATCGATTACAGCAATATCAAACCGCAAGAGATTGAAAAAATTGCCATTGATGCCAGTATCAGCAAAGGCAAAATTCTGTCTTCCCGCATAGTGGCTCATCCCGATATCAATGGTGCTCGCGTTTTCGTGACCTTTGAACCTGAAAGCACCAATGTGGCAGAGCTCAGAATTCAACTGCGTAAAGATGAAAAACCCCTTGCCGCTACTTGGCTGTATCGCTGGAACAGTGATGATTGGCCCTAGGCCGCCAATAAGCAACATTCAATTAGCGCTTTGCTTAACACCATAAAAACGCCGAAAGTCCGGCGTTTTTTATGGGTAAAATTGATATAGCAATACTCAGGTTAATAACCTTACAGTTAAGCGGTTTAATATTTCCGCTGACTAATCACAGTATTTTGCGGAATAAATAGGATTATTTTTATCTAACAAAAATAGGGATTTTCAGTTCCAGTTTTTGAATCCTATTTCACGGCTCATAAGATTTACTCCCCAATCCTACGGCGTTATATTAGCCCCTCAAAGCAACTGAATACTCGCACAAATCACGTTTTCCCAAGATATTTATCTATTGCGCTCACCATATTCAGTTTTTGTTATATTTCGCATCATGAATATGTCAGAGATAAAATGAAGTTACCCACATTAACGGCGGCGCATTTGCGTAAGCCAGCAACAATATTGTTAATTATGATTGTATTACTCGCCCTCTATTCACTGCCTATGCTGGGGCGTGTTATTTGGCTTGCGCTCGTATTACTTTGCTACACACTGCTTTAAATGAAATTCAAATGTTAATTCCGCCACAATAATTAACATTTTGATTTATATTGCGAGCGCACTTTCTTTGCTCGCAATATTCAGTTTCATCAACCATCGAACCGACTCTATTTTTTAATAAAGTGGGTGGATATTTACGCTATGCCATTGTTACCTCTAAAACCAACACTCGCAATTTCGTTGTTGCTGGTGCCTAATGCCTTTGCTAACACTGTCGATTATCACGATTACGGCCCACTACGCAGCTATGCGCAATCCCCGACCCAAGCGGGCAGTTTGACCCCAATGTTACGCTCGGGGTTCTCCTTACCCGAAGGACAAAAGGAGTTACACCTCTCGGCCAGTGCCGCCAGCGTCTGGGCTGAAACCGATGATTATTTTGCCGATTATTACCATAACACCCTGGAAGGCGGACTCTCCTGGCAAATTAACGATAGATGGCTGCTAGACACTAGCTATCACTGGCGCTTTAGTGGTGATAATCACTTAGACTCAGTGACTATGTGGTTCCATGATGCATTTGGATTTAGCCAAAATGGTCGCGAAGATGCCGCTAAGCATCAGAACCAGATCTTCTCTAAGGATGGAATTAATCAGCAAAACATTTCGGGGGAAACCTTAAATAATGCGATAACGCTTTATCTTGGCTATCAATTATTTGAGAACTCACACCACGGCTTATCTCTTGGTGGCAGTTTATATTATAACTATGTCGACACAGGCCCCTTTGAAAATGAGGCCTTTGAACAAGCACTGCAGCTTAATTACAGTTTCCGCTATGCCAATCATTATTTTCACTCCACCGCCGCAGTCAGTTTTAGACAGGGGAATGAGGTGCTTTCTGGGATCCGCTACGATAATCATGCTTATACCGTTAATTTAGGCTATGAATATATTACGGGGCGCCATGGCTGGTTAATTGAACTGCATCATTATCAAGGGTTACTCGAAACCGAAAATGATTTTTCAAAAGCCTCAAATGAGATATTACTCGGCTACCGCTATTACTTAGACAATAGTGCAATAGAGTTCGCCATCGTTGAAAATTATTTCAATATGGATAACAGCACTGACATTGCCTTTAATATTGGGTATCGCGTTAAATTATAATCACAATATTTTAAAGATATGCTAACAAAAAACAGAGGCGATATAGCCTCTGTTTTTATATCAAACTTATTAGGGTGTGTTGACGTTTCAGGGTTATTTTTGCAGCAATTTGGCTGGCTTTTATGCAAGGCAAAGTCCGTGCTGTGTAGTTATTCTACATAAACGGACGATAACGCAGCAGAAACGCCAGCCAAATGCTGCCCGAAGGGTTCGTCTGGCAAGCCCTTGCTCTTTGTCACTCGTCATTTGAGTAGAATAGCTACACATCATTCCTCGTTTCGCGAGCACGAGCTTGCCAGAGCGAACAAAATCTAATCTCGAAACGTCAACACGCCCTAGTTGAATAAGCTTATTTCAGCAATAAGGATTGGATATCGATAAAGTTGGCGGCATGTTCCGCATCCGCTTGTGTAAGATGAGGAATACAGCCCAGGAATGGCGCTGTCATCATCTCTTTGAGCGATGCTAAGTTTTCATCGAACACACTCATATTAGGATCGACACAGTTTGCCACCCAACCCGCAACGGTTAAACCATCGGCGATTATCGCCTCTTGAGTTAATAAGGCATGATTTAAGCAGCCAAGTTTCATCCCCACGACCAAGATCACCGGTAAATTAAGCTGCTGCACTAATTCCGATAAATAGCGTCCGTCCCCTAAGGGTAAACGCCAGCCGCCCGCACCTTCTATCAAGCAAAAATCAGCCTGTTCAAAGGCTTGTCTGTCGAGTTTTGCCAAAATCGCCTCTGGCGATATGTTAACCCCCAGCTGTTTTGCCGCTATATGCGGTGCGATGGCAGGCTCAAAACTCACTGGGTTGACCTGTTCATAGCTAAGCTTTAAAGATGAGGCCGACATCAGCTTCAACGCATCACTGTTACGTAACCCCAGCTCTGTGGTTTCACAACCCGAGGCCACAGGTTTTACCCCAAGGCTTAAGTGTGCAGCACCTGTACGAGCAGCTTCACGATTGAATGCGGTTAAAAGCGCCGTCGACACTAAGGTTTTACCGCTGTCGGTATCTGTTCCTGTTACAAAAAACATGATTTTTCCTTGTAAAGCTGTACCAATAACACGCTAAGCCATGGCCTAGCGTCTTATACCGAGCCGCCGTGGCGACGTACACGAAATTGGGCAATTTGATAGGTTAAAGGCAGGCCCTGTGTCTCACGAAACAGCTCAGCACGTTGCTGTAAAGCCTGCCAATCGCGGCGGCCACGCAATTTGCCTAAGTGGGAGTGAGAGTCAGATGCTGACGTATCACTCCCCTGCTCTTCAGGCATTGATGACTGTACAGATGATTGGGCAAAGGATTGTACCGATGCGCCCACGCCTTTAATGGAATAGAGCAAGGTTTTAAGATCTTGAAAATAGACGGTTATTGGCACAAGTTGGACATCAAACAGTTGCCAATCGGAGGTATCAAAGGCCGCTTTTAAGCTTTCAAGGGAGAGAAAACCGTTCACCCTCAAACCAAGATGGGATAACTGCGCCAGACTGCCTTCGGCCACGATACTCAGATGCGCTTCTCCACCGGATTTTAAGACTCTAGCCATTTCGCTGGTCGCAGCCGAAAAATCCTGACACCACTGCAGGGCTAAATTGGAGTAAATACTATCGATACTGCCATTGGCAAAGGGGAGTTGCTCGGCATTACCGCACACGCATAGGTAGCTCGGGAAAGTCGCTTGAAGTTGTTGCAGCATCCCCTGGGCGATATCGAGGGCATAAACCCTAACCTCCTCGCCCATTGCTCGGTTAGCGAAATCGGTCCCCGGCCCTGCGCCAATATCGAGAATTGCGCCTTTGGCAGCAAATCCCTGCAACAAACTCGCGCCGCTTAAACGCTGTAAACAGTTATGCTCTTGATAGTGCTTGGCAGCAGCAGAAAACCGATCGGCAATATGCTCGACCTGACTGGCAGATTGATGGGAATTAACACTCACGCCAAGCGGCATAGACATCACAGATTATTCTCACTTTAACATCAAACTTTTACTTATTAGCTCTTACTTATAAGCTTTTACGTTCAAACTCTTCACTTTCAACAACTCAATACCCGAGCATTGAAGTGCCCTGCAATTCACCGGATATTCTGAATCAAACACTGGCTTACCGTTCAGGCCGCTCAGAAACCCTCGGCAGTGCGCATTCCTTCAGCACAGTGGCAATCCCATTGACGCAGCGCCGTATTGCCGCCTCGCTATGGGATGCGCTTAAGGTAATGCGCAATCTTGCCGAGCCAACGGGCACTGTGGGTGGACGAATGGCGCCGACCCAAATGCCTAATGCTTTTAGCTTTTCCGCCACCAGCAAGGTTTGCGCCGCATCACCAATAATCAAAGGTTGAATCGCGGTGTCGCTACCGAGGAGTGGAATGTCAGCATCTTGGCACAAGTGCTTGAACAATAAGATATTGCTCTGCAATTTTTGCTTAAGCTCAGGATGGGCCTCTGCGTATTCAACTGCGGCCAAGGCAAGGGCCGCATTGGCGGGCGACAAGGCCGTGGAATAGATATATTCCCGCGCATTGCTGACTAGAAATTCAATCAACTGCCGACTCCCGAGGATCGCCGCGCCCTGACAGCCTAACGCCTTACCAAAGGTCACTATCTGGATATCGATAAGGTTGGAAGCTGGAATCGACTCAACTTGAGCACTCACAGCATCCACCACACCAAAACCATGGGCATCATCGACAATCAACCAAGCATTGTGTGCACGACAAAGTGCGGATAACGCCGCAATCGGCGCGATATCGCCATCCATGCTGAACACACTCTCAGTGATCAAGGCTGAAACGGCGTTCTTCGCTAATAGGCGCTCAGCACTTTCGGTGGCGTTATGCAAAAAGCGCTTAAAATCCGCGCCGCTGTCGCGCAATCCATCGATAATCGATGCATGGACCAGCTTATCGGCCAACACCACATCCTGCTTATCGAACAAGGTCTTACACAAGGTGGTATTGGCACTAAACCCTGAGCTAAAGAGTAGCGCCGCCTCAAATCCCGTCATCTGGCACAGCTTTGTTTCTAGCGCCAAATGCGCCTCGCTGTAGCCCGTCACCAGCGGTGATGCGCCGCTACCAACGCCATATTGCTTAGCGCCAAGGTGCAGCGCCTCGGCCAATTCGGGAGCACGGGATAGCCCTAAGTAATCATTGCTGCTGAAGTTAAGATAGTGCCGATCCGCTAAGCCAAACTGAGGGCCATCATCACTGAGTGCTGCCGCGCTCGACAGTGCCTGACGCTGCCTAAGCAAACCTTGCTCGGCTAACGCCTGCTGACGGGCGAGGATTTTTGCACTCAGTTTTGAGGTGAGTGGTGAACTCATTTTTTCTTACTCAACTTGTCTTGCTCAACTTTTCTTGCTCTGCATTTTACTTTGCTGGCTTACTCGGCGTCTTGACTCGTTATTCGTTTAGCCTCTGGCATAACGACGGCTAAATTCTCGCAGAGTCTCACCGCCCACATCCTCTTTGGAACCTGCGCTTCGCCGCTTAACGAAGCACAGGTCCAAAGAAGCGAGTTTTACTGAGGCAATAAGTCTTGGTTACAGCGCCGCCGCATCATAAAAAGGTGCCGAGGCTTTATCTTGGTGGGCCGCAGCTTTGGCTAAGACTGCTTGTTCATCATCGATAGTCGCGGCAGCGCCCTGCTCAGGACGTAAGCCCAAACGGCGGAACAGGCCCATATCATCACTTTCTTCAGGGTTTGGCGTCGTCAGTAACTTGCAGCCGTAGAAAATCGAGTTCGCGCCCGCAAAGAAACACATGGCTTGCAGTTCGTCAGTCATGTTTTCACGGCCCGCCGATAAACGCACACGGGACTTAGGCATTAAAATACGCGCCACGGCGATGGTACGGACAAACTCCAGCGGATCTAAATCATCGAGTTTTTCGAAGGGGGTGCCCGCTACTTTGACCAACATGTTAATGGGTACAGAATCGGGATGCTGAGGCAAATTCGCCAGTTGTTGCAATAAACCCGCTCGGTCTGTGGCCTTTTCGCCCATGCCAACAATACCGCCAGAGCAGACTTTCATGCCCGATGCGCGCACGTGGCTTAAGGTATCTAAACGGTTTTGATAGGTACGGGTGGTGATCACATCGCCGTAATATTCAGGCGAGGTATCTAAATTGTGGTTGTAATAATCAAGGCCGGCATCGGCCAGCTCATTGGCTTGCTCGGCACTAAGCATGCCTAAGGTCATGCAGGTTTCCATGCCGAGGGCTTTCACCTCTTGCACCATTTGCTTGAGGTATGGCATGTCTTTATCTTTCGGGTTACGCCAAGCGGCGCCCATACAGAAACGAGAAGCGCCCGCGGCTTTAGCACTGCGCGCTTCGGTCAATACGGTTTCCATCGCTAAGAGACGCTCTTTTTCAAGGCCAGTGTCGTAACGCGCACTCTGCGGACAATATTTACAATCCTCAGGACAAGCACCGGTTTTGATCGACAATAAGCGGCTGATCTGCACTTCGTTAGGATCGTACACTTCACGGTGGATACTGTGTGCTTTAAATAATAAGTCATTCATCGGCAGCGCAAATAAGGCTTCGATTTCTTCCCGCTTCCAATCATGACGAACTTGCAACTGCGACATTGAACACCCTTTTATTTTTGTATTTTACCTTGGCTAGGATAACCTCAGCCCTTAAACTGTCAACGCCAACCAGTGATAAAGGTTTACCACTGATTAATTTTCAACCAACACTGTGAGCTTTTATGCGCAATTTACTCGATTTTGATTTTGATAGCGCCCATATTTGGCATCCTTATACTTCAATGACCCGCGCACTTCCTGTTTTTGGGGTACACAGTGCCCAAGGCTGCGAGCTGGAATTGGTCGATGGCCGTAAGCTTATCGATGGCACCAGCTCATGGTGGGCCTGCGTACATGGTTATGGACACCCGGCGATATTAGCGGCGATGGAGCAGCAACTGCACCAACTCAGCCATGTCATGTTTGGCGGCATTACCCACAAGCCCGCCATTACACTCTGTAAAAAACTGCTGGCGATGACCTGCGAGCCCCTTACTAAAGTCTTTCTGTGCGACTCGGGCTCAATTGCCGTTGAAGTTGCCATCAAAATGGCGCTGCAATATTGGCAGGGGCAAGATTTGCCTTTAGCGCAAAAGGCCCAAAAACAGCGCATTCTCACGGTGAAAAAGGGATACCATGGCGATACCTTTGCCGCCATGAGTGTCTGCGATCCCGAAGGGGGCATGCATACCATGTTTGGCGAGGCTGTAACGAAACAGTGTTTTGTCGACGCGCCGCAAACGCCCTTCGGCGAGCCATTAGGCCAAGATGATTTAGCGCCAATGCAGCGTATTTTACGCGAGCAACATCAAGAGATTGCCGCCGTGATTATCGAGCCGATTATGCAGGGCGCAGGGGGAATGCGATTCTACAGCAGCGAATATTTACGCGGCCTGCGTGCCCTGTGTGATGAATATAATGTGCTGCTTATCCTCGATGAAATCGCCACGGGTTTTGGCCGAACCGGTAAGTTATTTGCCTATGAACATGCCGATATCACGCCCGACATTCTCTGCCTAGGCAAAGCCTTAACGGGGGGGTATATCAGCCTTGCCGCCACCTTATGCACGGATAACGTCGCCCAAGGCATTAGCCAATCGCCCGCAGGTGTCTTTATGCATGGTCCGACATTTATGGGCAATCCCCTCGCCTGCGCCGCCGCCTGCGCAAGTTTAGATCTGATCAATCAACAGGAGTGGCCAGCGCAGGTTGCCGCCATCGAGCAGCAAATGCAGCGCGAGCTTGCCGATGCCATCGATATTCCCAGCGTGAAAGAGGTGCGCATGCTCGGCGCGGTCGGTGTGCTCGAAATGCACCAAGCGGTCAATACCGCGGCGCTGCAGCAGCAATTTGTTGACTTAGGCGTATGGGTTCGCCCCTTTGCCAACCTGATTTATATTATGCCGCCTTATGTGATAAGCCCCGAGCAGCTGACACAACTGACTCGGGCGATGAAGCAAGTGGCAGCGACGATTACGCCGCCACAGGCCGTTCAAACCGAGGCGCTTGCGAATGAAAGCATCACCATCAGTCACGGTTAAATGTGGCAACACATTGGTCATTAAGCCTTTTTGACAAGGCTTGAGATCAAGGCCCGCAGCGCCGCCGGTTTAATCATTTTCGCCATATAGTGATAACCCCGGCGCTGCACATCCTCCACCAACTCTTTACGAGTATTGGCGGTGATTAAAATCCCCGGTAACTCTTTGCCATAGAGCGCGCGGATCCCGTCCATCGCATCGACGCCGTTTTGGCCATCGTCCAAGTGGAAATCCGCTAACACTATGTCTGGCGCCACCCCTTTCAGGCCTAATTTTATGCGCGCATCGGACAAGTCTTTGGCGCATATCACCTCGCACTGCCAGCGGCTGAGTAGACTCTCAAGCCCCGCTAAAATGGCTTCTTCGTTGTCGATACACAGGACTTTAATCCCTGACAAAGGTTGCAATAGAGATGGCAATGCCTTCACCTGCGGCTGACGCACGGTTTCCCCTAGGGGCACGCAGATAGAAAACACTGAACCTCGTCCCAATTGCGACGACACTTGGATCCCGTGATTCAGCACCCGGCTGATCCTATCGGCAATCGCCAGCCCTAGGCCGAGGCCGCTGACACTTTTACTACGAGGGTTATTTAAGCGCTTAAACTCTTTGAAAATTTCACGGGTTTCGTGCTCATCAATCCCGCAGCCCGTGTCCAATACTTGGATCTCTAATTCACTGCCGCGATGGCGACAGCCAAACAGCACCCGTCCACCGCGGGCATAGCGGTAAGCATTGGTTAAGAAGTTTTGCAACACGCGCCGCAGTAGCGAAGGATCGGAGTTAACTGTAGCGCTACAGGGGATCATCTTAAAGCGAATTTGATTGTCCGCCGCCATCGCCTCAAATTCGACCGACAGACCATTAAGCAGCTCGGATATGGCAAAATCGCGGCGATTGACGTCCACCATGCCGGAATCGAGCTTAGAAATATCCAATAAGTCGGTGAGTAACTCGCCAGCGGTTTTGAGCGAGCTATTCACATGGGATAAGGTGGTGCGCGCCTCACGATCCAAATTAGGATACTGGGACAAAGATGCGGTAAACAATCTCGCCGCATTCAGTGGTTGCATTAAGTCGTGCCCTACCGCCGCTAAGAAACGACTCTTAGAAGCGTTCGCCATTTCTTCCTGCGCCTTGGCCTCAAGTAACTCACTGTTTAGCATGGCTAACTCGTAGGTACGCTCTTTGACGCGCGATTCGAGGGTTTCATTGGCCTCAAGCAAAGCCCGCTCTTGCTCACGATACTGAGTAATGTCGGTAAAGGTCATCACAAAGCCGCCATCAGGCATAGGATTACCTTGAATTTTAATCACTTTGCCGTCTTTACGTTGCCGCTCTGAGGTGTGCGGCGTGCCATTGCGCATATGCTGCACGCGTTTTTCGACCTGCGACTCAATATCCCCCACGCCGCAATATCCCCGCGCCGCGTTAAAACGAATCACTTCGCCAATCGGCATGCCTTGTTGTAAAAATCCTTCCGGATATTGATACAGCTCGACGTATTTGTAGTTCCATGCCACCAAGTTGAGATCGCTGTCGATAACGCTCATCCCTTCATAGGCATGCTCGATAGCCCCGCGCAGCATATCTTGGCTGAGCATGATTTTGGATGAGGCTTCATCCACTAGGCTAAAGACTTCATCTAGGGCCAAGTCGCGCCCCTGTAACACCGAGTCCATCACCAAGGAGGCACTGGAAGCGCCAAGCACACCGGCGAGTAAACGTTCGGTGTGGGCGATAAGCTCAGGTGTCGCAGCCTTGTGCCAGCTATCACTCTTAACCGCCTCGGTGGAGAATCGGCTAAAGCTTTCATAGGCGCGGGTAGGGCTAACAAAGCGGCTGGCTAAGATCAGCAGATCCTGCTGAGAGATGGGGCCATTTTTCTTATTGGCATTATTTTTAAGCTTACCCGGGCTGACAAAAGCGCTAGCCTGAATACGCTCAGCAACCCCTGCCCTAAACCAAATCGAGCCTAAGATATAGCAGGCAATATTGGCGAACAAGGCTGTGAGGGCATCGCGCACATTGGGGGTAATGGCATCTAACAGATCGATATTACTCGACAATAAGGTCGCCACATTTTGGCCATCGTTCATGCCGCTTAGCATGATGTAAAACCACAGGCCAAAACCCACACTCAAGCCTAAAAACACCCCGGCACGATTACCGTGTTTCCAATAGAGTCCCCCCACGAGCGCTGGCGCTAATTGGGCAAACGCCCCGAAGGATAACATCCCAAGGTGCGATAGCGAGTCACTGTCGGCAAGCGCCAGATAACTGCCATAACCCAAGCCAAGGATAATGACGATGGCAAGGCGGCGCGCATTTAACAGCATCTGCGAAAACTGGCTGAAATTTTTCTCACGGATATTGCCCGTGCGCAGCATGACTGGCACCAGCCACTCGTTACTCACCATCACGCTTATCGTCACTACCGCCACAATCACCATGCCGGTTGCCGCAGATAAAGTGCCTAACAGTGCGATCACAGCGAGCAGTGGATGATCTAAGGCAAGCGGTAAATTGA
Organism: Shewanella seohaensis; assembly: GCF_023283775.1. Classification (NCBI taxonomy): domain Bacteria; kingdom Pseudomonadati; phylum Pseudomonadota; class Gammaproteobacteria; order Alteromonadales; family Shewanellaceae; genus Shewanella; species Shewanella seohaensis. Next base: position 236,607 of record NZ_JAKILE010000002.1, on the reverse strand, counting down.
TCACATAAGTATCGGCGGCAACGCTATCACCGAGGATCACTTTACCCGCCAAAGCCAGTGGCCCAACGAATAAGCCAAATAAGGCCAAATACAGCGGGAATAACCAGCGCCCCTTAGACAACACCGACTCATCGGCACACTCCACCACCATCACGTGGAATTGCCGCGGCATACATAAAAACGCCGCCATGCCGACGAGCAGCTCAGGCATTAAGGCTTCGATTCGCGGATTTGGGTAATTAATTAATGCTTTTTCGCTCGCCTGCTGCCAGATATCACCAAAACCGTCGAACACCCCAAAGCTAATCACAATCCCCACCAACAAAAACGCCGCCAGTTTGACTAACGATTCAAAGGCAATCGCCAGCATCATGCCGGGGTTATGCTCGGTGGCGTCGAGCTTACGCGTTCCAAATAGAATGGCAAAAATCGCAAGCAACGCTGTGATAAGTAAAGGAATAGTAATGCCGTTTAAAGGATCGTCTGCTGGCTGAAACAAGTTAAGGCTAAACACCATCGCCTTAAGTTGCAGGGCAATGTAAGGCATGATGCCAAATAGCGCGATGAGGGTAACAATGGCCGCTAAGGTTTGTGACTTACCGTAACGGGCGGCGATAAAGTCGGCGACCGAGGTAATATTTTGCGCCTTGGACACGAGGACCATCTTGCGCAGCATGCCAAAACCTAGGGTGAAAATAATAATAGGACCGATAAAAATCGGGATGAAGGACCAAAAATCATTAGCCGACTGCCCTACTGTGCCTAAAAAGCTCCAGGAAGAACAATAAACCGCCAGACTTAAGCCATAAATGCCGACCTGCAGCTTCTTGGTCACGCCGCTAAACCAACGCTCCGCGCCCCAGGCTAAAAGGAATAAAAGTGAGACATAACAAATAGCAATAACGGCGACGACTAAGGTTAGATTCATATTTTTGCTCTTTTTTCCATTATTGTGCGATAAATAATGGCTGAAATCTAGCCAGATTTTCGAGTGCAACAGCCTAAATATAAAGGAAATTTTAAAACTAGACCAAGGTCTAATGGAGTTGCCAGCCCCTTGCATACCATACTCAGACTACGCAATTTTTAGAAAGGGAAGCCCTATGAGCTCGCAGTCTCTCTACAAAGTCTCCGGCAATATCGCTGCCAATGCACTTGTAAATAACGATCAATATAAAAAAATGTACCAAGAGTCGATTGTCAATCCAGAGGGTTTCTGGAGAGAGCACGGCAAACGGATCGATTGGATAAAGCCATATACTAAAATCAAAAAAACCACTTTTGACGATCATAACTTATCGATTAACTGGTTCTACGACGGCACCCTAAACGCCTCAGCCAACTGCTTAGATCGCCATCTAGCAGAGCACAGCGACCGCGTTGCCATCATTTGGGAAGGCGATAACGCCAGCGAACAACGTAAAATCACCTACGGTGAGCTGCACACTCAAGTGTGTAAGTTTGCCAACGCCCTACGCAGCCAAGGCGTGCGTCGTGGCGATATTGTGACCATTTATATGCCAATGGTGCCAGAAGCGGCAGTGGCTATGCTGGCCTGTGCCCGCATCGGTGCCGTGCACTCGGTGGTCTTTGGTGGTTTCTCACCCGATTCTATCGCTTCACGGGTCATCGACGGTAAATCTAAAGTGGTTATCACCGCCGACGAAGGTATGCGTGGTGGCCGCGCGATCCCACTCAAGCGCAACATCGACGATGCGCTCAAGCATCCCGATGTCACCAGCGTTGAGAAGGTGATTGTACTTAAACGTACTGGCGGCAAGGTTGATTGGGTAGAAGGCCGCGATGTGTGGTGGCACTCACTGGTTGAAACCGCATCCGAGCACTGCGCCATTGAAGAAATGGGCGCCGAAGATCCGCTCTTCTTACTTTATACCTCAGGTTCAACCGGTAATCCCAAGGGCGTATTACACACCACCGGCGGTTATATGGTGTATGCCTCTATGACCCACGAGTATGTGTTCGACTACAAACCCGGTGAGATTTACTGGTGTACCGCCGACGTGGGTTGGATCACGGGGCATTCCTACATGGTGTACGGCCCACTGGCGAACGGTGCGACCGTGCTTATCCACGAAGGGATCCCTAATTACCCAAGCCCAGCGCGTTTAGGCGAGATGATTGACCGTCACAAGGTGAATATTCTCTATACCGCGCCGACACTTATCCGTGCACTGATGGCCGAAGGTAAACAGCATTTTGACAAGTACGATGGCAGCTCGCTGCGCATCATGGGCTCAGTGGGTGAACCTATCAACCCTGAAGCTTGGCGCTGGTACCACGAGGTCATCGGCCATGAACATTGCCCGATTGTCGATACCTGGTGGCAAACCGAAACCGGCGGCATCTTAATTACCCCATTACCCGGCGCAACCGATACCAAACCCGGCTCGGCAACTCGCCCTTTCTTTGGGGTACAACCGGCGCTAGTGGACAACATGGGTAACATTTTAGAAGGCGCAACCGAAGGTAACTTAGTGCTGCTCGACTCATGGCCAGGTCAAATGCGTACCGTATATGGCGACCATGAACGCTTCGTACTGACCTACTTCAAAACCTTCCGTGGCATGTACTTTACCGGTGACGGCGCGCGCCGCGATGAAGACGGTTACTACTGGATCACCGGCCGTGTGGACGATGTGATTAACGTCTCCGGCCACAGATTAGGTACCGCTGAAGTAGAAAGTGCACTGGTATCACACGAACTGGTCGCTGAAGCCGCAGTTGTGGGCTATCCCCATGATATTAAAGGCCAAGGTATTTACGCCTATGTGACCTTAACCCGCGGCACAGAAGAAAGCGAAGAACTTCGCCAAGAGCTGCGCCAATGGGTTCGCAAAGAAATTGGTGCCCTAGCCACACCGGATCTTATCCAGTGGGCAACAGGATTACCTAAGACCCGTTCTGGCAAAATCATGCGCCGCTTCCTGCGTAAGATTGCCGCGAACGAAGTGACCAACTTAGGTGATGCATCAACACTGGCCGATCCAGCCGTGATTGAGACCTTGATTGAAACTCGCTTGAATCGTAACGAGTAATCGTTATCCCGCGCTTAATCGTGATTTATCACGGTTAAGCGCTGCTTTAGCTCCTGTACGTTTGAACCTGACTCCGTCGAGTACTGGTTCCTTTAAATGAAGCAAACCCTGTTGAGAAAGTGCCTGATTGCCCCTTTCTCTTAGTTGCCCCTCCAACCAAGGGGCATTTTTTTGGTTCTGTGTTAAGCTTGGCGCCAAACTCAGTCGACCAAGAATATCTAGCAGCGTGTCAGTTAATTCCAGCCCAAGCGTTACCCTCAGGGATTATCAGCAACAAGCCGTCGATGCCGCCATCGCGCATTTTAAAAAAAGCACCGATTCCGCCGTGTTAGTCCTGCCAACGGGTGCCGGAAAAAGTATCGTTATTGCCGAGCTGGCCCGCATCGCCAGAGGACGAGTGCTGGTTTTAACCCATGTGAAGGAACTGGTTGCCCAAAACGCGCAAAAGGTCGGATTACTGACGACTGAGGCCAGCATTTACTCCGCTGGGTTAAATCAAAAATCGACTGACGGCAAAACCGTCGTGGCCAGTATCCAATCCGCCGCGCGCGCCTTAACTCAATTCGATGAGCTCTTCTCGTTAGTGATTATCGATGAGTGCCACAGAGTCAGCCTCGAAAAAACCAGCCAATATAAGCAACTCTTAAGTCATTTACAAGAGCGTAACCCCAAGCTCAAATTATTAGGCCTGACGGCCACTCCCTATCGGCTAGGGACTGGTTGGATTTACAAACGCCACTACCACGGCAAAGTCGGCTCGCCTGAACTTGGGATCTTCGAGCAGTGTATTTTCGAGCTCCCCATCCGTCCGCTGATTAAACAAGGCTATTTAACCGCGCCCACTTTATTTGATGGTTTAAGCGCCCAATATGACTTCAGCCAAATCAAGCCCAATGACAATGGCGAATATCTCGAGGCCCAAGTCAATGCGCTGCTGAATCACGCTGGACGAGCGACAACGGCGATTGTGAAGCAACTGATTGAACTGAGTCACCATCGCCAGGGGATCATTATTTTTGCGGCAACAGTACGCCATGCTGAAGAAATTGTCAGCCAGCTTAACAAGGAGCACGGCGAACAAACGGCAATCGTCACGGCGCAAACGCCAGATAATGAACGTGATGAACTTATCGAGCGCTTTAAAGCGAGGGAGCTTAAGTTCCTTGTCAACGTCGCGGTATTGACCACCGGATTCGATGCGCCCCATGTGGATTTGATTGCGATTTTACGCCCCACCGCATCGGTGAGTTTGTTTCAGCAAATGATTGGCCGCGGTCTTAGGATCTGTGAAGGTAAAAAAGATTGTTTAGTAATTGATTACGCAGCCAATGGCTATGATTTGTATTTTCCTGAAGTCGGCCAAGCTAAGCCCAATAGCAAGTCGGTTCCGGTACAAGTGCACTGCCCTGTCTGCCAGTTTGCCAATATCTTTTGGGGATTAACCGACGATGATGGCGATATTATCGAACACTTTGGCCGTCGCTGTCAGGGCATAGTCGAGCATCATGGACAAAAGCAGCAATGTGACTTTCGATTTAGATCTAAATCCTGTCCCGATTGCGGACAAGAGAACGACATAGCAGCGCGTATTTGCCAGCATTGCCAGTCGACCTTAATCGACCCCGATAAACGCCTTAAGCAAGTATTGAATAAGCAACACCATCATCTGTACCGCTGCCAGCATATGACGTTAATGGATGATGCTGGCGATCTTAAGGTGCAATATCTGGACATAGAAGGAAACGAGTTTAATCGACGCTTTAAACTGCAAACGCCCGCCCAATGGCGTGCCTTGTATGCGCTATTTATTTCCCCCCATAGTCGCACGCCGGGCCTAAAACCTAAGCAATACAAAAAAGTGTCTGAGCTGATTGCCGATAGTGCCGCCTTTCGGATGCCAGATCTGTTACTGCTGAAAAAGCATAAAAAAGGCTGGGATCTGCTCGAAAGCTATTTCGATTACCAAGGGCGCTATCAAACTGAAAATAAACACATCTGACATTATCAATTCGGTTAGCGCTATGGTATAAAACGCTTAAAGTAATCCTAAGGAGCTATTATGTACGTTGTTATTTTTGGCCGTCCTGGCTGTCCTTATTGCGTGCGAGCAGTACAACTGTCAGAGCAACTCGTTGAAAAACGTGATGACTTTAAATTTAGATACGTGGATATCCACGCCGAAGGGATTTCTAAAGCGGATCTCGAGAAGACTGTCGGCAAGCCAGTCGAAACTGTGCCACAGATTTTCGTTGATGAAAAACACGTAGGTGGTTGCACCGATTTCGAACAATATGTTCGCGATAACAATCTGTTAGGTTAATCCTAATGTGATGTAAAAGGAGACCTGAGGTCTCCTTTTTATTTATCTCTATAAAACCTTAGAGCACATACTTCGCCGAGAAGATGATCCGGCTTAAATCACCATCATCACCATTCTCTTTACTATTCTGGGCGTACATATATTCCACCCCAAAGGTCAGTGGTTTGCTAGGGGAATACAACAGGTTGATATAGCCAGAATAAGCATCCTTATTCACCCCTGTGCCCGTTAAGGCCACATCATTATCTGCTTGCATGCCAGAGAATGTCACACTGGTGCGCCACTGTTCGTTCCACCAATGACGGTAAGACACAAAGCCGCCGAAGGTACGAATGGATTCAATATCACCGCTCGCATCTAACACGCCCGCATTAATGTAATTAAGTGCCATATAACGCCCTAAACCGTCGCCATAGCTTGCGGTAAAGCGCAGATCATCTTTCCCAATGGGAATAATCCCCGCCACACTGGCGCCGTAACCGAAGCTCGAACTATCGATTTGAGTCGCACCAATTTTGGTCTCTAAATTGAGTTGCCGAGCAATACCTGCAAACGAGAATGAAGCGCCGCCATCCGTCTTGAGATTATATCTAGCCACTACATCAGGCACGACACCATTACCACTGGTGATGCGTGCACCACCTTGGTTCGGTGTTACCGTTGTTTCAGGGTTTTCTATCGCAAATTGGAAATTACCATGGGTATAACGCAGTAACGATTGGCGCACAAAGGGTGTACCATCTGCGGCACCCACAAAGTCGAGGTTTTCAGGCAAGGCAGCAGGGTTTTGGAATGTGGTCCAGGTTTGACCTACGGTCCAATTATCATAGGACACATAGGCATGGCGGATACGTGGTGAATAGCTGTTAGACACCCGTTCATTGCCATCTGTGTGGGTCATAAAATCCAGCTCAATAAAGCCCGATAGGCTATGACCATCAAGATCCGTTGCCGCCTTAAAATTGAATCGCGTCTCACGGGCTTGGAAATCCACCACTTGGTTACCATTGCCTTCTTTGCCGTAGATGGTACCTGGTACATAAAACTGACGGGATAAATCCCCTGAATCAGGCGCCCCATTGCCATAATCGCTGAACATTACGTCAGCCTTGATATAGCCACCAAATTCAACGTCAGTATTTTTTAAAGAAGCCGCATTGGCAGAGCCCATAAATGCCAATAAGGTTGCAGAGTAAAGCAAGCTAAGTTTTGCTTGTTTCATTTTATGTTTCCCCAGTTGTTATTATTTGTCCGCAGCCAATATGGACAATTTAACAAGCGAGCAACATTGGCAATAAGTCTATGAGACAAAAGTAGAAAATGCTAAAAATAAAGCGAAAATGCTTTGTGATTACAAGCTGAGGAAGAGTTTACTAGGGAATTTAAGAGTGGTGGGTCGTGAAGGATTCGAACCTTCGACCAATTGGTTAAAAGCCAACTGCTCTACCGACTGAGCTAACGACCCATTTAAGGACTCTGAATTTTACACTTCCAGAAAAGTGGTGGGTCGTGAAGGATTCGAACCTTCGACCAATTGGTTAAAAGCCAACTGCTCTACCGACTGAGCTAACGACCCATCTAAGGACTCTGAATTTTACACTTTCAGAAAAGTGGCGAATCGTTAAGGATTTAAACCATTCGACTGATTGGTTAAAAGCCAACTGCCCTAGCTTTATAAAAAAAGCGACTGAGCTAACGACCCATCTATTTGGGCACTGATTTATTCACTTTCAGTAAAGTGGTGGGTCGTGAAGGATTCGAACCTTCGACCAATTGGTTAAAAGCCAACTGCTCTACCGACTGAGCTAACGACCCATATGTTTTGCACTGATTTATACACTTTCAGTAAAGTGGTGAATCGTTAAGGATTGAAACCATTCGACTGATTGGTTAAAAGCCAACTGCCCTAGCTTTATAAAATAAGCGACTGAGCTAACGACTCATCTATTTAACTCTGAGTTTTACACTTTCAGAAAAGTGGTGGGTCGTGAAGGATTCGAACCTTCGACCAATTGGTTAAAAGCCAACTGCTCTACCGACTGAGCTAACGACCCATCTAAGGACTCTGAATTTTACACTTCCAGAAAAGTGGTGGGTCGTGAAGGATTCGAACCTTCGACCAATTGGTTAAAAGCCAACTGCTCTACCGACTGAGCTAACGACCCATCTATTGGACTCTGAGTTTTACACTTCCAGAAAAGTGGTGGGTCGTGAAGGATTCGAACCTTCGACCAATTGGTTAAAAGCCAACTGCTCTACCGACTGAGCTAACGACCCATCTTATTTACAACACTTTAAATACCGCTAACTTATTCTATTTACTAGAGTAAGTGGTGGGTCGTGAAGGATTCGAACCTTCGACCAATTGGTTAAAAGCCAACTGCTCTACCGACTGAGCTAACGACCCATTTACTGGTATTTTGCGCCCCGAACGACCTCGCCGTTCCGAGGGCGCCTATAATACCTTTTTCATTTTCCCATGCAAGCGTAAATTCCCAATTTTTTGTCGTTTGCATGAAAAACAGACTAAGAGTATGTTTTTTAGTTAATTATGCTTTAATTGCAGCCAATTGTTGTTGAGCAATGCGTGCTGCAGCGCTGTTGGCGTAGTCTTTTACTACTTGTTGGTAGTATTGAGTCGCACCGGCTTTATCACCGGTTTTCTCTGCGATCATGCCAAGCTTCACTAGACTGTCACCACGTTTGTTGGAATCACTAAAACGGGTCACGACGGTATTGAAGGCTTGTTTGGCTTCAGCAAATTCACTCTTGTTAAACAGTAACTGTCCTAACCAATAGTTGGCATTGGCAGCATAAACTGAATCCGGATACTGTTTAATGAAGGCGCGAAACGCTGGGATAGCATCGTCATACTTGCGCTCTTTCAGCACTAAGTTCACCGCACCTTCGTAGCTGGCCGTTTCACTTAAGCTACTGGCGGCGGCATTGGCACTTGCTGCGGCAGCAGCGGGCGTTGCAGGAGTAGAAGCTGCTGGCGCGGCAGCGGCTTTGGAGGATAAATTGGCAATTTCATCGTAAAGCTGACGCTGACGTTGTTGCATCTGCTCTATTTGATAATTCTGTTGTTCGGTCAAACCACGTAAGTCGAGAACTTCTTGCTGCAAAGTATCCAGACGGCGCTGCATATCAATTTCGCTTTGTTGTCTCGATTTTACAATGCGCTCTAAACGAGCAAGTCTGTCATCACCTGAACCACCAGCAATATCTTCAACAGGAGCAGGAGCTGCCACTGCAGCTCCTGCTCCGAAGAACATTGCCGTAATTAAGACGGCACGTTTCATCTAGTTACTCTCCGTAATTCAATCTTAGTAAACTAAAACTGCACGACGGTTTTTAGCAAAACCTTCATCGGTACGAGTGAAGTCAAGTGGCTTCTCTTCGCCATAGCTTACGATGCTCATTTGGCTAGGTTGTACACCCATGCCTTGTAAGTATTTAGCAACAGCTTTAGCACGACGCTCACCCAGTGCGATGTTGTATTCTGGTGTGCCACGCTCGTCGGCATGACCTTCAATCAATACGCGTACGCTTGGGTGCTCAACTAAATAAGTACCGTGTGCTTCGAGTACAGCGGCATATTCAGTTTGAACTTCACTGCGGTCGAAGTCGAAGTAAATGATGTGTTCTTTTCTCAACTGCTCGAGTTGCTGACGTTGTTGCTCTTCAGGTGACAACATTCCACCAATACCGCCAGTTTGAACGCCACCACCATTCAGTTCGCTACCAGAACCGTTTGTAGAGCCCATTGCATCAGTTTCTGATTCAGAAGTTGAGCTACACGCACTAATAGCCATAATTGGAAGTGCTACCAACATAGCTTTTAACAACTTGTTCAGATCCATTATCTGTTCCTTATAAAATTAAATGTGAATAAATCTAGCTAATACATTAGAGAAACGGAGACCAAGAAGGTGATTTCACCTCGCCCTGACCTACCGGTAATCTCGCTTTAAAGCGTCCGTCCGTAGAAACAGCTGCTAAAACTTGCTTGCCTTGATACGTAGTGCCATAAATCACCATAGTACCATTAGGGGCCACACTTGGAGATTCGTCCAAACGTGTCGATGTCAGCACCTGCATAAAGCGCGTACTTAAATCCATACGTGCAATATTAAATTTACCGTTTGTGCGATTCACAAAAATCATGCTGCGACCATCAGGGGTAATTGAACCACCTAAATTCCATTCACCTTCAAAGGTTTCACGGGTCACTTTGCCTGAATTTAAATCTACACGATATAACTGTGGTCTACCACCGCGCTCGGAGGTAAACAACAATGACTTGCCATCGGGATACCAAGATGGCTCAGTATCGATGGAATAGTGGTTGGTAATACGTTTTGCTGCTTTAGTGGCGATATCGATAACGTAAATCTCAGGTTGACCATCCTTTGAGAGGGTCACTGCTAAGGATTTACCATCGGGCGAGAATGTCGGTGCACCGTTAATGCCAGGGAAGCTACTCACCTTAGTACGTACTTGGGTGTAAAGATCCTGAACAAAAATCTCAGCCTTTTTGTTTTCAAAGCTCACATAAGCTAAACGACGGCCATCGGGTGACCAAGAAGGAGACATCAGCGGCTCTGGAGAGCGCAGTAACATCTGCTCGTTGTAACCGTCATAGTCGGCGATCATCAGTGAATAAGCCGCTTTCTGGGTATGGTTAACCACCACGTAGGAAATACGGGTTAAGAAAGCACCACGAATACCTGTCAGTTTCTCATAGACGATATCGCTGATACGGTGGCCATATTGACGGAACTGCGCCGCAGAAATCACCGTTTGGCGACTATCCATCAAAAATTCTGTCGCACTGGTAGGCCCTTTTAGCGCTTGGTTTTGCGCCTTAACCAAATCGATAAGGTCAAAGCTCACCAAAAACTGATCTGTGCCATAGGGTTTTACCGAACCCACAACAACGGCTTCAGCACCCACATTGGCCCACGCACTCGCGTCAAACTGGGCTAAAGCACCGATACCACGTTGTGGTAACCCTAATTCATCTAATGGTTTGAAGGTACCGCTACGTATTAAATCAGACATCACCACATCGGCGATCGCCTGAGGTGGCGCACCCGCTCCTTGCCATTGGAATGGCATCACTGCGATTGGACGCGCCGCATCCACACCCTCAGTGATCACAATATCCAGCGCCGCTTTTGCCGGCATAGTGCAAAGCAGAACCGCCAATGCTAACCATTTTGCCAAAATTTTCATGGGACTCCTTTAATTAAACGTTGGTTCAACGATTAAGTTAATTTCTTTCATCAAGTTATAAACCGCAGGGTCCGGAGACACTGGTAACTTGCCCGCTTTTAAAATCGCCGCTTTTGCTGCACGACACACGTTAGGATCGCCACCCTGTGTCTGACTACTGATCACAAAACCATCATTGGCTAAACGCACAGAAACAGTACAGGTTTTACCACGCATCGACTCGTCAACCACCAGGTTGCGTTGAATCGTCGATTTAATCATCGCGGTGTATTTACCCACTTCCGTCTGCATTTGCTTATTCATGGTTTGCGATAATGCAGCCTGTTCGGCGGCTAACGCATCGGCCATTTCCTGCTCTTGCTGGGCGCGCGCTTTAGCTTCTGCATCCGCTTTTGCCTTAGCTTCGGCTTTTGCTTTCGCTTCAGCATCGGCCTTGGCTTTTGCCTCCGCTTTGGCCTTAGCGTCTGCCTCTGCTTTCGCCTTGGCTTCGGCTTCCTTCTGCTTACGGTCTGCCTCGGCTTTCGCGGCTGCGGCCTCTTCTACTTTGCGTTTTTCCGCCGCTTTTTGAGCTGCATCTTCAGCAAGTTTACGTTCTTGCTCCTTCTGCTTGCGGTCGGCTTCAGCTTTCTGCGCTTTTTCCTTTTCCTGTTGCTGCTTCACCTGCGCGGCTTTCGCGGCATCATTGGCCTTTTGGGTCTCAATTTCTTGCTGCTTACGTTCTTCCGCCAGTTTCTTCAACTGTGCTTGTTCACGCTCACGGGCTTGCTTTGCTTCCTGTGCTTTGCGTTCAAGTTCGGCTTGGCGCTCACGTTCGCGGCGCTCAGCATCGCGCTTTTCCTGCTTAAGCTTTTCAACTTGATTAGCCACTTTTTGCTGATCAACCATAACAGCTTTTACTGCAGGGGCGCTAACTTGTTGCACAGGTTCAGGTTTATGGGTGAAATCTATGCCAATGGCCAGAATAATTATCACGCCAATATGAATACCTGCTGAAATTGACAGAGGTAATGCAACATTTGAATTATCCGCCACCTATTTCTCCTTGGGTGAATCCGTCATCAAACCGACTGAGGGAACGCCTGCCTGCTGCAGGGTCACCATCAATTGGATCACGTTATCGTAAGGAATATTTCTATCGGCTTTCACCACCACTGGGCGTTCAGGCTCTGTCACCATGATCGCCGCGACGGCGGTGGCTAACTCATCCAATTCCATCTCTTCGTTATTAGAACCGCCCTGATTGAGGAAATAAGCCCCGTCGGCATCGATAGACGCGACCACTGGCGGCTTACTGTCCGCTGGCAGAACTTCGGCCGCCCCTTGAGGCAGCTCCACTTTCACCCCTTGGGTCACAATCGGCGCTGTTACCATGAAAATAATCAGCAGCACGAGCATGACGTCGATATAAGGCACCACGTTGATTTCGGCAACGGGGCGACGACGTTTACGCTGATAACCGACTTGCATTATACGCCTTCCTTCTCACTGTATGCTTGGCGATGCAGGATGCTAGAAAACTCTTCCATAAAGTTAGCGTAACCGATTTCCAGCTTTTCAACTTGAGTCGCAAAACGGTTATAAGCGATAACTGCTGGAATGGCCGCAAACAGACCCATTGCGGTTGCGATCAGTGCTTCTGCAATACCTGGCGCCACCATGGCAAGCGTCGCGTTTTCCATTGAGCCGATAGCGATAAATGAATTCATAATACCCCATACCGTACCAAACAAACCGATATAAGGGCTAGTCGAACCAATAGTTGCCAATAAAGGTAAGTTGGCTTCTAACTTTTCTAATTCACGGGATAAGGTGACGCGCATGGCACGTGAAGTCCCATCCATCACTGCATCGGGCACTTTGTTATTTAATTTATTTAGACGTGAATATTCTTTAAAACCCGTCACAAATAATGACTCTAAGCCAGTATTATCTGGACGAGCCGATAATTCTTTATACAGACGATTTAAATCAACGCCTGACCAAAATTTATCTTCAAATTTTGCCGATTTACTTTTTGCAGATGTCAATAAGCTACGGCGTTGTAAAATCACCGTCCAAGACATTACAGACAAGCAAAGTAAAGTGAACATCACAAATTTCACTAATAAACTGGCTTGTAAAAATAACCCAACAATCGACATATCAGCTTGCACTGTCAAACTCCTGCACAATATTTAAGGGAATAGCTCGGGGACGCATTCGTGATAAGGCAACACAGGCCACTAGCACTGTACCTTCACAATAACAGTCTCCCTGATGATCAACCAAACGTTGATGAAATACCAACGAGGCCTTTTTCAACTCTATGACCTTAGTTTCTACAATAAGGTTCTGTTCAAAACGCGCGGCTTTTTTAAAATCTAATTCCGCCCGCTTAACCACAAACGCCGTATCATCGGCTAACAGTGCAGTCTGGCTTACGCCTAAGGCTCTTAACCACTCGGTTCGCGCCCGCTCAAAAAAATTGAGATAGTTCGAATGATAGACAACGCCGCCTGCGTCGGTGTCTTCGTAATAGACTGAAATGGGCCAATTAAACGTCATTTGAAATCAGCAAATTTTGGTTGAAAAATTGACGCTTACTATACCTAGGGAAACAAGACTTGTGAATGACCCGACGAAGATATAGATAGGGATAGCGCGGGTTTCAGCGCAATTGAGGGATTTGTAAATAACAATGGGGTCAAACGACCCCATTTCATTAACATAGTTCGCTATTTTGCGAGGGTTTGCGGCAATGTCAGCCCGAAGCTTTGCCACAGGAAGCTGTAAATGTCGGCAAACTCGTCAATCTTCATTGCCGTCGGTTTGCCCGCACCGTGCCCGGCATTGGACTCAATGCGCATAATGACGGGTTTATCGCCCTGCTGCTTCTCTTGCATCATGGCGGCAAACTTAAAGCTGTGTAGCGGAACCACGCGATCATCATGGTCAGCCGTCATCACCATAGTTGCAGGATAGGCCTGCGCTTTAACGTTGTGGTATGGCGAGTAAGCCAATAACGCAGGGAATTGCTCGGCGTTGTCAGCACTGCCGTATTCACTGGTCCAAGCCCAACCAATAGTGAACTTGTGGAAACGCAGCATATCTAGCACCCCCACGGCCGGTAACACTGCGGCGAACAGTTCCGGACGTTGAGTAACCGCAGCGCCCATCAACAAACCACCGTTACTGCGACCATAAGCACCTAACTTAGTGCTGTTGGTGTATTTTTGGTTGATTAGGTATTCGGCCGCCGCAAAATAGTCATCAAACACATTTTGCTTTTTATCGAACATCCCTGCTTGATGCCAGCTTTCACCGTAATCCGCACCGCCACGTAGGCTTGGTACGGCGTAAATACCGCCCATATCTAACCAAGCGATGTTGGCAGGACTAAAACGCGGTGTCATTGAAATCGCAAAGCCGCCATAGGCATACAAAAGCGTTGGGCTTTGACCATTCTTCACCAGCCCTTTCTTGTAGGACACCATCATAGGGACGCGAGTACCGTCCTTACTTGTGTAGAACACTTGCTCAGACACATAGTCATCGGGATTGAACGACACCTTCGGCTTAGCGACCACTGTGGACTCTGCCGTTTTAAAATCGAACTTATAGGTGGTTTCGGGTTGAATATAGCTGTTAAAGACATAGTAGAAATAGTCTTTGCTCGCCTTACCGAAAGGCCCGGCGACATTACCTTTACCAGGTAAAGTGACATCCTGACGCTTTTGTCCGCCCATGCTGAAAATCGATAACTGTCCCAATACATCGTGCAAATAACTCACGACTAAATGGTCATTAATAATGGCCACTTTATTAATAGGATCTTTCGATTCTGGAATAATGGTTTGCCACTGGGATTTATCACTATTACGGGTATCGATGGCAATCACTTTACCGTTTGGCGCATCTAAATCGGTCTTGAAATAAAATACGGCGCCATCATTCCCTAAAAACTCATATTCCGCTTCGAGGTTAAGGATTAATTCAACCACCTGCGCTTTAGGTTCAAACAGTGATTTATAGAAGAAACGATTACGTTTGTCTGTGCCTTGCGAAATTGACAACAGTAAATATTCGCCCTGCTCAGACACATCGATGCCAAAACCCCAATCTTTATTTTGTGGGCGTTCGTAAATCAATAAATCTTGGCGCTGATCTGTGCCTAATTTGTGGTAATACACTTTTTGATTAAAATTGACATCGGCCAGTAAATCACCGCCCGCTGGCGCATCGTAACGGGCATAGAAAACACCTTGGTTTTCCTTATCCCACACTGCGCTGGAGAATTTAATCCAGTTGAGTTCATCTTTCAGCTTTTTACCCGTGGCAATATCGATAAACTGCCACTGCTGCCAGTCAGAGCCTGACTTAGACACACCGTAAGCTAAAATCTTGCCGTCATTACTGACGGAAACGCCAGAAAGTGCCACAGTTCCATCGGCTGAAAAACCATTTGGATCCAGTACAGGTTTCTCAACGCCATCTTTGCCTTTTACATACAGCACCGATTGCGCTTGTAAACCATCGTTACGGTAATAAAACTGGTTATCGCCATTCTCGAAGGGAGCAGAGATTTTCTCGTAGTTCCACAGCTCTGTGATACGGTCAACAACGGCTTGTTTGTTGGGGATCTTCGCCAAGTAAGCTTGACCAAAGGCCTGTTGTTCTTTTACCCAGCTTTCAGTTTCTGGCGTGTTTTCTTCAAGGTGACGGTAAGGGTCCGCCACTGCAACACCGTGAATAGTTTCGACTAAGTTGTCTTTTCGGGTTTCTGGGTAAACCAATTTGTTTGCGCTGACCTGCTGTGCGGCCTCTTCTGGCGTATTGCCACTCTGGCAGGCGGCCAACGCCATGCCCAATGTGGCCACTAATAAACCTTGCTGGGCAAGGCGAAATCTTAATGCCATCTTTTATCGTCCTTTTGGTGATGTCCGGCTTAACGCTCTTTTGCAGCAAGTACTATACAAGCAAAATTTTTCATGGCAATGCCGCAACAAAAGATGAGCTTTTCTAGCGAAGAGGCAAGATTTAACAAAGTGGTAGCAATGATGAGTTTATTGAAGTGTATTTTTATGCATTAATTCTGACTGACAAGCTGTTAATCAAGCTAAATAGTGACTTAAGTGAGCCAGATCACTTAATTAATCATTAGTTTTGCTAATGTGTCAGGGCAATTTTTCTCGTTTGCTTGAGCCCTTGGGACACACTAGAATGTGCTTGTTTTCAGGAGATATCCGCTAGCGGATATGGAAAACAAAGAACTTTTAAACTGGTGTCTTTTTAAGACGTCAGTTCATCCCTGGTTCTTATGCTTGACTTCCTTCCTTCAATTTGTTGATTGCAAATGCATTTTTTGCGGCCCGCTTAGTTTAAGCGGGCTTTTTTTATCTCGATTCAAACACACCGCGAAAATCTTGCGATTTTCAGTCGTCTTTTGTTACATAAAAATCTTATTCCTCTTCCCTAAAAACGCAGCAATGACCTCATGCCTTAGCGTCACTCTTAGCATTGCCGCACTTTTAATACCAATCACACTAAATATCTAATCAGTTCAGAGCCTCACAGGCATTTCAATCCAAGGCGCATTGACGAAGAAATGGTTATTCCCTTTTAAGTCAATGTAACACGGGAGTGAGATGCCTGTGAGGCTCCCGAAGGGCGGGGTTGAACGGGCTTTATACTGCGTTTAAGGCTTTCGACATAGCACCACTATGCCTTCAAGCCTTCGCCTTGTCTAAAGCCCGTTTAACTCCCGCTGAATGAACAGATATTTAATACGATTGGTATAAGATAAAGTCTCCCATCACGGGAGAGTCAAGGGTGTTTTTGTGGCAAGTATCACACTTGTCTGCACGAGTCTTTAGAACAGATAAGAACCGAGGTCAGTATGAAAATTGGTGAAGTCGCGAAGCACACAGGGTTAAGCGTCAAAAGCATACGCTATTACCACGATATCGGCCTTGTCTGCGGTGAGCGTAACGAGGCGGGATACAGGGTGTATCGCCATCGGGATATCGAATCGTTGAAATTTGTCCACCAGTGCCGCGACTTAGGTTTTAGTCTCGAGGATTGCAAACTCCTGCTTGGCCTTCGCAATAACGACAGCCGCAATGCCGAAGAGGTGAAGCAACTCACCCGCAACCATTTGGCCTATGTTGAGGAGCAAATTGGTAAATTGCAGAATCTTCGAAGCCAGTTACAGCAAATGGTCAGCGAGTGCCAAGGTGGCGACCAGCCCCACTGCGCGATTATTGATAGCCTTAACCACCAGCACTAAATGCTTAATCATCTGCATTAACCCAGCCATAAAAAAGCCTGCTTGGATGCAGGCTTTTTTATGGGGTTGTCGCTAAGGCTTAAGCGCCAAGGCGTGAGTGCTTTTGTTTTAGTGCGTTAGCTTTAGTACTTTAGCGCGGCCACATTATCCAGCTGCAAGGCTGGCAACTTACCCGCAGGGGTAAAGTGAAATACTTGGCCATAAAAGGCTAACTCGGTTTCTAAGCCTGCGGCTTTATGCTCAGGCGTTCGCCCCTCATCGGAATCATCACCATAGTCGATATAGGCCGTCGGCACGCCTTTAGCTTTCAGTGCCTCATAAATTTGTCGCGACTGCGCCGTCGGTACAATCTTGTTTCTCAAGCCTTGGAAAATCAGCAAGGGTTCGTTCAAGCCATCTAAGTGATTGAGTGGCGATAACTCACGATAGCGTTGCTTATTCTCGGGATAGGGGCCGATAAGCTGATCTAAATAGCCAGATTCAAACTTATGTGTGCCCTTAGCGAGCTTCTCAAAATCGCTGATGCCCTCGTAGCTCACACCCGCTTGAAACACATCATAAAACGCCAATGAAGACATGACGGTTAAGCCACCAGCGCTGATCCCGCGAATCGCCAACTTATTTGCATCGACCCAGCCCTTAGCCACTAAATACTTGGCCGCATTGACCGCATCTTCCACATCGCTTTCACCCCATTTGCCATACAGGCTCTGACGATAGGCGCGGCCAAAGCCACTGCTGCCACGGAAGTTTAAATCCAACACGGCAAAGCCGCGGCTGGTCCAGAATTGGATCTCACTGCGATAGGCAAGTGATGCGCGCGCCGTCGGCCCGCCATGTAACATCACGATAAGCGGCGGCCTTGTATCATGGGGCGCAATGTAATTGGGATTCACCGGACCATAAAAATAACCATAGGCCTGCTGATTTTTACCCGTCGCGAAGGCAATATTTTTCGCCCGCGACACATAATTAGGGTCAAGATTCGGCAGCGCAGGGGCATAGACTAACTCTGTGCCACGGCCGACAACTCGATATATGCCCTTCTCTGGCGTCGCCTTAGCGCCGACAAAATAAACCCCATCTTCGCCCTTCACCACCTGAGTAATCTCAGCAAAATCAACGGCAAGGGATTCAGTTAATCCCGAATCTAAGTGCATTCGCAGCAATGCCGCTCGATTGCCTTCGACATAGCTGGCAATCAAGGTCGAGGCATTTTCGAAGGCGTAGTTATGATTGCCTAAACGCCAATCGGGCACTGCAAACTCGGCATTTTTACTCAGCACTGGCGCTAAAGTTTGTTGTGGCGTCACGCGGTAAATGTTCCACCAGTTACTGAGATCGGACACCACATATAAGTTACCATCGGGGCCAAATAAGGGCTGAGTCACCGAAGAATCCTTGGGCGTATTCACCTTACGAATATTTTTTAACTGGCCTTTACGGTCAAGATCCCCAAGCCAGAGCACGCTGTTATCCCAAGGCATATAGGGATGTTCCCAAGTAATCCACGCCAATTGCGTGTTGTCGGGGGAAATCGTGGGGGAAGAAATAAAGTCATGGCCAGTGACAAAGGTATCGCCTTCACCGGCAAAGTTAAGATTGATGGTCACTAGGCTGGCTTTAGGTTCGCCGCCCTGACGGTGATCTTCACGCACACAAATAATCCGCGAGCCCTTAGGGTACGCCACGCAATCGGCATGGCGGGTGCCATTGGGGGTTAATGGCAATGGCGGTTGATTCGGGGCGAAACGATAAAACAGCTGATCCTGCAATTTAGTGGCAAACAAGCTCTGGCCTATGCCTAAGAATGCCGCGCCGCCATACTCATGCACGGTAGATCTGACATTAAAATCAGGGGGAACCACTTCGGTCACTTTGCCAAGGTCATCGAGGCGTTTAATGCCAACTTTGCCCTGTGCGCTGCCGCTGGATTCGGCAAAATAAATCGCGTCGCCCACGCTTTGCAGCTCTGCAATATCATCGGCCTGCTCAAACACCGAGGCCGCAGACAAGGGCGATTGCCAACTGCCATAGGGTGCAACTTTAATATCGCCATTTTCCTTGGCGGGTAAATCCTGTGTATCCGTACGCTCACACCCGCCCAGCAGCAAAACTGCACTCAGCAGATATGGTAAATAGCGTCCTAACCCCATTGTATTCCCCAAGTTTGCCAACTGAACAAACCGAAATATGCTACAGCCCTTTTGGGCTTATTTTTTAACTTTTCTGATAAACCACTTGATGACATTGGCCTGCTGCACTTGCGTGAGACCAAAGTAAATACAAATCCAAGGTGACAGCAGAAAAAACCACGGGATCACCGCGACCGAA
The DNA here is from genome assembly GCF_023283775.1 of Shewanella seohaensis. Lineage (NCBI taxonomy): Bacteria > Pseudomonadati > Pseudomonadota > Gammaproteobacteria > Alteromonadales > Shewanellaceae > Shewanella > Shewanella seohaensis. The sequence continues at coordinate 217,394 of NZ_JAKILE010000002.1, read as the reverse complement.
CGACCTGTGAAAAGAAGAAAGAAGAAGCCGCCGTAGATCACTATCACACCCAAGACACCGACTATCAGCATCATCCGCTTAGTGATTTTTTCAAGCCAAAGGGCCTTATCCTGCCATGACATTCAGATAATCAACTCCATCACTATAATGTCAACCCTATTTGTAAAGTTATGTAAAAAAAGTGGAGTGCGATTGTTGAAGGATAGCCAGTAAATGTCAACTCCGATCCACCGTTGTGCGGCGCGAAAATCGTCTGCCACACACAAATCTTTACCCAATAAAAAACCGAGCAAATGCTCGGTTTTGTTTAATATCAATAAGATAGCATATTACAGACGGATACCGCCATCCACTTCAAAGACACGACCATTTACATAATCGTTTTCAATGATAAAGCGTACGGTAGAGGCTATCTCCTCCGCTTGGCCTAAACGGCCAACGGGCACAAGCTTCTCTAATCGCTCAAGCGCTTCTGGCTTCATCGCCGCGGTCATTTCAGTGGCAATCACCCCAGGGGCTACCGCTGCGCTACGAATATTGTAACGGGCTAACTCTTTTGCCCAGCCCACAGACATGGCCGCCACACCCGCTTTAGAGGCCGCGTAGTTAGATTGGCCTACGTTACCCGCTTTGGCGAGGCTAGAAATGTTGACAATCACCCCAGCTTGACCCGATTCGATCATCGCCGCAGCCGCCTCACGGCCACAGAGGAAGGTGCCAGTAAGGTTAACATTGATCACCGATTGGAATTGGTCGAATGACATACGGTCAGTCACTTTGCCGTCTTTAGCTTTAACTAACATGCCATCGCGCAGGATGCCGGCGTTATTCACTAATACGTTGATTTTGCCGAAATCTTCCAATATGTAAGCAAAACCTGCGACCACATCTTCTTCGTCGGTAATATCTAACGCATAACCTTGGACTTCGGTGGCTGAGCCTAAATCGGCACAGGCGCGCTCGAGTTTTTCTTGATCAACATCGATCAGCGCCAACTTAGCGCCCGCCTGCGCAAAATTGTGCGCCATTGCTAAGCCTAAACCACCCGCGCCGCCAGTGATGACGACAACCTTATCTTTTAAATCCATCTGGTTATCCCTTGTTTATCTATTTTTTAAGTGGTGCAAATTGTTCAAAAATACTGGAGAAGTCTCGGCGACCATTGCCTTGTCTTGCATGATTCACATACAAGCTGCGCGCGAGTGAGCCCATGGGTGTACTCGAATTGCTCAATAATGCCGCTTCTTGAGAGAGGCCGAGATCTTTAACCATCAAATCTACCATAAAGCCGCCCTGATAGCCCTTAGAAGAAGGCACATTCTCCATTACGCCCGGGCAAGGATTGTACTTCTCTAAGGTCCAGTTACCGCCGCTGCTGACCTTCATAATGTCCGACAGCACTTTAGGGTCGAGACCATGGTCAATCCCCATTTGTAGCGCCTCAGAAGTGCCGACCATCAACACAGATAACAGCATGTTGTTGCAGATTTTAGCAACCTGACCCGCACCAGCGCCGCCCGCATGGAAGATATTCTTGCCCATAGCGTTAAGTACAGGTTGCGCACGTTCGAAGGCGATGTCCGAGCCTCCACAGATAAAGGTCAAGGTGCCTGCCGCCGCGCCCGCCGTACCACCCGATACTGGCGCATCGATAAATTCGATACCACTCTTAGCCGCTTCGGCCGCCACCAATTGGGCGCTTTGGGCATCAATGGTCGAGCAATCAATCAACAGGGTATCGCCAGCGACTACGTCGAGTAGCCCCTTCTCGCTACCATTGCCTAAGTACAAGTTTCGAACATGCTTACCCGCAGGCAGCATAGTGATCACCACATTGGCTCCCGCCGCTGCGCCGCATGCCGTGCTCGACACTAAAGCGCCTTGGTCGGCCAAGGCTTGCATGGCGGCTGGCACTAAGTCGAAGACACGTACCGTCATGCCCGCTTTTAATAGATTGGCCGCCATTGGGCCGCCCATATTACCTAAACCGATAAATGCTACTGTACTCATGCCATCACTCCTGTGTTCTGGTGTCTTTATTATTCCAGATAGTTGTTATTCCAGACAAAAATGGCAGGCAAAGCGCTCGCTCTGCCTGCCATCGATTGGCTTAGCTTAATTGGCTTAAGGGATGTTCTTCTCCCCAAGGTGAGATCAAAATGTCCTCGATAACGCTGTTTGGCACGGATTGCACATCGGCAAATTGCCATTTGGGCTGTCTGTCTTTATCGATCAGCAGTGCCCGTACGCCTTCACAGAAATCGCCCTTAGCGCAGGTGTTAACACTGACGGTTAATTCCCATTTAAAACATTGTGCTAGGCTGAGTTTGGTGCCGAGTTGCGTTTGGATATACGCCAAATGCCAACTGATAGGACTGCCCGCCAACATGGTCGCACAGGCTTTATTTAACCAAGCTTCTTCGGTGCTTAAGGTTGACATACGGCTGACGATATCCGTCAAGCTGCCCGCCATCAGTCGGTCGATCATCTCTTGGCTCTCGGCCAGTAAACTATCACCCTTAGGGATGTCCACTTGGTTAGACAGTTCGTTGATCATCGAGTCGAGTCTTTGATGGTTCAGCGCTGGCGTATCGCTCCAATCGAGGGTCGCCATGGCATCGAACATCAGCTCTTTATCGTCACGATTCAGATAATGATCGGCAAGGCCAACGTAACAGGCATCGGCGGCGTTCATTTGATAGGCCGTTAGCCCTAAAAACAGCCCCATTTTGCCCGGCATACGGTTGAGGAAATAGCTGCCGCCCACATCGGGATAAAGCCCAATGGTGACTTCGGGCATGGCGATACGGGAGGTTTCAGTCACGACTCTATGACTTGCGCCCGCCATCAGGCCGAGACCGCCGCCCATCACTATGCCATCACCCCATACCAGCACAGGTTTGCCATAGGTATGCAGTAGATAATCGAGACGATATTCTTCTTCGAAGAATACTTTAGCGACCTCAGTCACTTGTCCCTTAGCAGCAACAGACGCGTGGTATAACGCGCGCACATCGCCACCCGCACAGAACGCCTTTTCTCCGCTGCCATCGAGTACCACACAGGCGATTAACGGATCTTTTTTCCACAAATTGAGCTGCACCGTCATGGCCCGAACCATATCGAGATCCAAGGCGTTGAGGGCTTTTTCAACATTGAGCGTCACCACCCCAACTAATTTACCTGAGGCGGTGGCTAAGGTTTGAAAAACCACATTTTGTGTGGTGGACGTGTGTGCAGCCTTATCTACTAAATGTGTCATTAGCGGTTCTTCCAATCAGCTTTACGTTTTTCCAAAAACGCGTTCACGCCTTCGGTCTGATCTTCAGTATCGAACAATCCGACAAACAGTTCACGCTCTATCGGTAAGGCTTGGCTGCGCGGCATTTGACGCCCAGCTTGGATAAGTGTCTTACAGGCAGTTACGCTGCTTGGGCTCTGATTCGCCACTTTGGCGGCCAGTGCAATCGCCGCATTTAAGGCTTCACCCGTTTCAACCACTTCCTCGACTAAACGCAAATTCAGCGCTTGGGTGGCATTCACCCGCTCACCGCAGAGGATCATCCGTTTCGCCCAACCTTCGCCCACTAAAGCGGTCAGGTTTTGGGTACCGCCTGCACAGGGCAACAGGCCAACAGTGGCCTCAGGCAGCGCCATCACGGCTTGGGTTTCGGCGATACGAATATCACAGGCCAGCGCGACTTCTAAGCCGCCGCCCATGGCATAACCGTTAATGGCGGCAATCGACACGCCGCGGAACTGGCTTAAGGTTTCAAATGCTTCGCCAAAGTGTTTTGCCATGCTCGCCGCATTGCCCTTATCACCATCGCTAAACAGTTTTAAATCGGCACCCGCGGAGAAAAACTTGTTGCCCTCGCCAGTTAACACCAGCGCGTAAATGTCCTTGTTGGCATTAAGCTCCAGCACTTTGGCCTTGAGCGCCTGCAAACTCTGGGCGGTCCAAGTGTTGGCCGGCGGATTATTCATCGTCAGAATCGCCGTGTGGCCTTCGATACGCTCAACTAAATATTCCATCTGTTTCGGCTCCCTTATATTTCCAATCGGTTATCGCCAAATCCTACAGTCCCATCTGGGCAGCTTAGAGGATTTGTCCGGCATTTTCGTCGAGTAAACGACGGGCGATAATGAGGCGCATAATCTCGTTAGTGCCCTCTAAAATCTGGTGTACGCGAACATCACGGAAGTGACGCTCTAAGGGGTACTCCCTGATATAGCCATATCCGCCATGAATTTGCAGCGCGGCATCACAAACTTGGAAACCCACATCGGTGGCAAAACGCTTCGCCATCGCGCAATAGGCGGTAGCTTCTGGGTCGCCACTGTCGAGTTTAAAGGCGGCCAGACGCACCATTTGACGCGCAGCCACTAATTCGGTCGCCATATCGGCAAGCTTAAATTGCAATGCTTGGAAGGCTGCCAGCGGTTTACCAAATTGCTGACGCTCATTCATGTACTGAGTTGCACGCTCTAAAGCCGCCTGCGCCGTACCGACAGAGCAAGTAGCGATATTGATACGGCCACCGTCTAAGCCTTTCATCGCAAAGGTAAAGCCTTGGCCTTCTTCACCGAGTAGGTTTGCAACCGGCACACGCACATTATCGAAGGTAACTAAGCGCGTCGGCTGCGCGTTCCAGCCCATCTTATCTTCGGCCTTGCCATAGATAATGCCTTCACTGTCGGCAGGAATGGCAATCGCCGAAATCCCCTTTGGCCCCGCTTGCCCAGTGCGGCACATCACCACCAGCAATTCAGTTGAACCTGCACCCGAGATAAACATCTTAGAGCCAGAGACCACGTATTCATCACCCTCACGCACCGCTTTGGTTTGCAGTGATGCCGCATCCGAGCCCGCACCGGGTTCAGTTAAGCAGTAAGACGCCAGCATTTGGCCTGTGGTCAAAGGCTCTGACCAAGCTTGACGCAGCGTCTCTGTGCCCCAAGTGGTAACCATCCAAGTGGCCATATTGTGAATGGTCAGCATAGCCGTTGTGGCAGTACAGCCTTTCGATAGCTCTTCGAAAATAATCGAGGCATCTAAACGCGACAGACCCATACCGCCTTCCGACTCGGGGGAATAGAGGGAGCAGAAACCCAGCTCACCGGCTTTTTGGATCACATCCTTAGGGAAATGATGTTCTTCGTCCCATTTGGCGGCAAAGGGGGCGAGTTCATCCGCCGCGAACTGGCGGGCCAGATCGGCAAATTGGCGTTGGTCTTCGTTGAAATTAAAATCCATTTGGCTCTCCTATGACTCTTTGGCCATTTCTTTTCGTCAATATCTTTTGCGTAATACACAGTGAATTTATCGGCAGGCTTATCATCAATGGGCACTAACTGGCGCCACGTTTAGACTGAAAAACCTGCCGTTTCACAATGCGTTGAAACTGTTCTTAAAACCGCTTAGCGCAAGTTAATGCTCATATTTGGACCTGCGGCCACGGCAATGTCCGACTCGAACCAGCGGGAAGTAATGGTCTTAGTTTCAGTGTAGAAACGTACCGCTTGCTTACCGTAGGCGTGTTGGTCGCCATAGAAGCTGCCCTTCCAACCCGTGAACGAGAAGAAAGGTAATGGCACTGGGATAGGCACGTTAATACCGACTTGGCCAACTTCGATTTCGTGTTGATATTTACGGGCGGCGGCGCCGCTTGCGGTAAAGATAGAGGTACCATTGCCGTAAGGGCTGGCGTTAACCAGTTCGATGGCATCTTCTAATGAATCGGACTCCATACAGCAAAGCACAGGGCCAAAGATTTCTTCTTTGTAGATGCTCATATCGGTCGTGACCTTAGTGAACATGGTCGGCCCTACCCAGTTGCCTGACTCGAAACCTACCACGCTAAAGTCGCTGCCATCGAGTAAACACTCTGCCCCTTCTGCCTTACCTTGGGCGATAAGTTTGAGCACGCGCGCTTTAGCGGCTGGGCTGATCAGCGGGCCGTAACCGGCTTCTTTATCGTCCCATAAACCTGGGCGAACCTTAGCTAAGGCTTCTTTAAGCTCAGGGATCCACTCTTTAGCCGCGCCGACAAATACCGCGACCGAAATCGCCATACAGCGTTGACCCGCAGCGCCAACCGATGCCCCAACTAGGTTGTTGATCACTTGCTGCTTATTCGCATCAGGCATGATCACGCAGTGGTTTTTTGCCCCAGCAAAGGCTTGCACGCGTTTTAAGTTATCGGTACCGGTTTTGTAGATGTATTGACCTACAGCCACAGAACCGACGAAGGAAATGGCTTTCACCGTAGGGTCTGCCAGCAGGATATCGACCGCCGTTTTATCGCCATGCACCAGTTGTAATACGCCCTTTGGCGCGCCCGCTTCAACAAACAGCTCAACTAAGCGCTGCGGCGTCATTGGGTCTTGCTCGGATGGCTTAAGGATAAAAGTGTTACCGCAGGCAATCGCAAGTGGGAACATCCACAGCGGGATCATCGCAGGGAAGTTAAACGGCGTGATGCCCGCACACACACCCAGAGGCTGAGTGTAGCTGTAGGTATCGATAGAGCGCGCGACGTTCTCAACGGTTTCGCCCATCAATAATGAAGCAATGTTGCAGGCATGTTCTGCCACTTCAATTCCGCGCCACACATCGCCCTTGGCATCTTCAAAGGTTTTGCCCGTTTCTTTGGCAAGGATTGTCGCTAGTTCGTCGTGGTGTTCTTTTAACAAGTGTTGGTAGCGCAACATGACACGGGCACGCTCAGACACTGGCACTTCTTTCCACGTCTTAAAAGCCGCCTTGGCACTGGCAATGGCCGCGTGCACTTCATCGGCCGTAGCGCTGTTGATAAGGGCAATTGGCTCGTTATTAGCGGGATTGGTCACCACGATTTGTGATGTACCAGTGCCTGTGGTGAATTCGCCATCGATATAATGCTTAACTTGTGTGGTCATGTTGCAATCCTTTTCCTTGTTTAGGGTCGAGCTGGCGGTGCGATATTATGTTTATCCTCAGCGGGATGTTTGCCCTTGCCAGCTCAGTCTTGGTCTTGTTGATTGTTTTGCCGTTATTCGCGATTAAGCCTTTGATTAGACCTCAATAGCCATAGCGGTCGCTTCACCGCCACCGATACAGAGTGAGGCTACGCCGCGCTTAAGCCCACGGGCTTTAAGTGCATGAATTAAAGTCACCAGTAAACGTGCGCCCGAGCAGCCGATAGGATGACCTAAGGCGCAGGCGCCGCCATTCACGTTCACTTTTGCCATGTCTAAACCTAATTCAGAAACCGCCAGCATGGTCACCATGGCAAAGGCTTCGTTGATTTCGAATAGGTCAACCTCATCCTTAGACCAGCCCACATTGCTCAGCAGTTTTGCCATAGCGCCAACAGGCGCAGTGGTAAAGAGTGATGGCTCCTGAGCATGGGTTGTGTGGCCCTTAATAGTGGCAAGCACAGTTAAGCCTAACTGCTCGGCATTGACGCGGGTGGTTAGCATCAGCGCCGCCGCACCATCGGAAATTGAGCTTGAGTTTGCCGCAGTAATAGTGCCGTCTTTAGCAAAGGCTGGACGCAGGGTTGGGATTTTTTCAGGACGAGCATTACCTGGCTGCTCATCGGTATCGATAGTCACATCACCACGGCGATCGCTTACTGTGACGGGCACAATCTCCGCCTTAAAGGCGCCAGATTGAATGGCCGCGTTGGCTTTTTCCAGTGAGCTTAGGGCAAAGGCATCCATTTGCTCGCGAGTTAAGCCGTATTCATCGGCGGTTTTCTGGGCGAATGTGCCCATGGCGCCGCCAGTGTAGGCATCTTCTAAACCGTCGAGGAACATATGATCTAATACTTTGCCATGGCCCATACGCATGCCTGAGCGCGCTTTATCTAGCAAGTAAGGAGCTTGGCTCATGCTTTCCATACCGCCAGCAACCACCAACTTAGCACTGCCCGCTTTGAGTAAATCGTGGGCAAGCATTACGGTTTTCATCCCAGAGCCACAAACTTTGTTTACGGTCGTAGCACCCACAGACAGAGGTAAACCAGCCCCTAAGGTCGCCTGACGCGCTGGCGCTTGACCCAGACCCGCTGGCAATACGCAGCCCATTAACACTTCATCGACCTTGTCACCCGCTACTTGGGTGTCAGCTAACAGGGCTTTGATGACGGTGGCCGCTAAGCTCGGAGACGTTACGCCAGACAAACTGCCTTGAAAGCCACCCATTGGGGTGCGCTTAGCGGCAACAATAACGATCTCTTGGTTAAATTGTTCAGTACTCATGGGGACTCCAAGCTAAATGTGCCTTGGCGGTAACACTCGCCAGCGGCGGATAAATAATGACAATGAAACCACTCTGACGTTTACGCGAACGTAAAGCAAGTATTCCTTGGTCTAATGTGTCGAGAAAATCCCACAAAAATTGTCAGTCAGGATTTACAGTCAAGGGAGTGAAAAGCAGCGTTAATGCGGTGAGGCTGAAGTTGCCAAGCCCGAAATCAATTTAGACCGAGTTAAAAGAGGCGGGATAAGAGGGGTTTACAAAACGATATGGCGAACACAGCGTGATAAGCAGAGTGGCCTTAGTTAGCCAAAGCCACTCGATTTAAGAGAGCAATAAAATAAACGCCAAAACAAACACTAAAACAGTGTGACGCCGAAAGTTAAGAGGGAATTATTGCGATTCCCACGGCGTGACGGCCGACATATCGCTTAAGTCATAGGGCGTTAATTGGTAAACGTAATAGTTGAGCCAGTTGCTGACGAGCAAGCTGCCATGACTATGCCAACGGGCAATGGCATCGGCCTTAGGATCGTCATTACGATAATAGTTTTGCGGCACATTGGGATTTAATCCCTGCGCCAAATCCCGATGATATTCATCGTTTAAGGTAGATTTTTGGTATTCGGGATGACCCATGACAAACAGGTTGCGATTGTTACGACTGAGAACTAAGTAAGCCCCTGCCTCATCGGATTCCGCCAACACCTGCAGCTCAGGGTGCAGTTTAAGTTCCTCGACATCCATCTCGGCAAAGCGGGAATGCGGCGCAAAGAACTCATCATCGAACCCGCGCAGTAACGGGAAATGTTGGCAGGTGCGGCGATGCACAAACACCCCTGAACGCTTTTGCTGCAGGATTTTCCGATTTAAACCATAGAGATGGTAAAGCCCCGCATGAGCCGCCCAGCAGAGGAAGAGCACTGAGGTAACATGCTGCTGTGACCAATCGATAATCTCGCGGATATGGTCCCAGTAAGTGACTTCTTCGAAATCGATTTGCCCAAGGGGCGCGCCCGTGATGATCAGGCCGTCATAGTTTTTATGACGCACGTCCTCAAAGTCACGGTAGAAGGTGTTCATATGATCGATTGAGGTGTGCTTCGACTCTTTATCGTGAATACGCAGTAAATCCACATCCACCTGCAATGGCGTGTTACCTAATAGGCGTAGAAGCTGGGTTTCTGTCTCGATTTTATTGGGCATCAGATTCAGGATCAGCACCTTCATCGGTCTGATATCCTGATTGGCAGCCCGGGTCTCGGACATGACGAAAATATTTTCAGATTCTAAAATCCCTGCTGCAGGCAGATGATCTGGAATTTTAACTGGCATACCGCGCCTCTTCTATTCAACAATCAAAGGTTCCGGCGCGCGTATGCCACTCATCAAAGAGCAAACAAATTAGCGACCGACTTTCTCAAGCAGTATCGTCATAGGCTCTGTCGAATTGAGGTCGACATGATAGGCTTGAGTATTAATAAACAATAACTTATCACCGAGCATTATCCTTGCCCCAATGGCATAGGTATGCCCCGCTTGAAACTGATCACGCCCCATCGAAAAACTAAACGGCGTTGGGGTTTTCGCCCCTTGGGAAACGCGCTCTGCCATGACTACGGCGGGCACATCCATCTTAGAGACATCAAGCAACTGCACTATCAACTTGGCATCGGCGGGCAATGCGATACGTTCGCGGTACATGGCCTCACCTTTAATCTCAACAATCGCATTAGGTGTGGCACAACCTGAAATCACCGTGGTGACGGCTAGTAACACCATAGCCGCTAATTTTTGCCATGCAGATGTCAGTCCGCTAATCCTTAACCCTTGTCTCATTTCATTTCTCCTAATCATACATAAAGACTTCTGGATGTCTATACGCCCAAGCTATAAATCTTGTCATGCTGGGCATATCTTCCTATGATAAGCCACCATTTCGTTGCCGAAAAATTTATGACCCAAGCAACTGCGATAATTGTGGGCGCTAGCTCACATTTAAGCCGCGAACTTGCCAAACAATTGGCCGATCAGCAGGTTGAATTAGCCCTTTTTGCCCAAGATGTCGAATCACTCCGCGAATTTGCCTCGACCCTGCCCACTAAAGTTCAGGTCTTTTCACTGCAAATTGAGCAGCCAAGTGCCATCATCAAGCAACTCGAAAGCGTCTGGCACGACTTAGGTGGCGCCCACTTAGTCTTAGTGAATACCGGACTCAATAGCTATGATCCTGAGCTGCCATGGCTACATGAGCAGGACATTATCGATGTCAATGTGCGGGGCTTTGCCGCTATCTGCAATACGGCATTTAGATTATTTCGCGAGCAGGGTTATGGCCAGCTTGCCGCCATCAACTCGATTGCCGGTCTGCGCGGCGGCCCAAGTGTGGCTTACCATGCCTCTAAAGCCTTTGCGCAAAACTATTTGGAAGGCTTAAGCATGCATGCCCAGCGGCTTAAGCTGCCCATTACCATTACCGATATCCAACTCGGTTTACTGGATAAGGCCGCCATGCAGCAAAGTACGCTATGGCTTGCCCCACTCCCGCAAGTGGCGGCGCAAATCATTAAGGCCATGCAGCAGGGTAAACGCCGCGTGTATGTGACCAAGCGTTGGCGCTTAGTGGCTTGGCTAACGAAATTGTTGCCGGAGTTTATCTACAACACTCGCCACTGGAAGCCGAAAAAGGCTAAAAAGTAGTGTTATGCCACGTTTAGCTTTATAAACTGCGAAAAACAAAAAAGGAGCCTCAGGCTCCTTTTTTGTTACTTTAAAATCAGATAATTAGAAAGTGTAACCCACGCTAACCATATAAACCCATGGGTTAATATCGGTATCGATAACCACTGTATCACCCGCTAATTTAAACTTCACATCGCTGCTAATTTGCGCGTACCACACAGAGGCGTTTACTAACCAGTTTTTATTCACTTGGTAGTCTAAACCCACTTGCGCCGCTAAACCCCAAGAGGTGCTCATGCTTAAGTCAGTTAAGGCACCATTTAAATCGTTGGTGAATTCATTGTCGAAGAAGTTAGTGTAGTTCACACCAACGCCCACATATGGACGTAATTTAGATTGAGCATCACCGAAATAATACTGTGCAACTAAGGTTGGTGGTAAGTGCTTAGTTTCTGCAATTTTACCAACGCCTTTTAAAGACACATCGTGGCTAAATGGAGTCGCTGCTAATAACTCTACGCCGAAGTTATCGGTCAACATGTAGCCAAAGTTCAAGCCCAGTTGGGTGTTATTACTGATTTGAAACTCACCATTGCCCGCGACATCATCACTTGATTCATTGGGTGCGACAACCACTGCACCGGCACGAACTATGATATCGCCCGCTTGATGGGCAGAAACAGAAGCAGAGAAACCAGCGGCTAACAGGGTGGCAGCGATCAGTGTAGAAACAGTAGTTTTATTCATCATCATACTCCATATGTACAACATAGGTTTTTGTTTTACATTACATCCTTAACAATTGACGCCTACACTGCCAGATAAATTCGTTTACCTTATTGATCCAAATCAAGATTAAGTGGCGATACTTATTTTGAGGTATGAGTCATGGGATCCGCATCACGCTATCTAAACATTTATTGATAATGCCAGTTCATTTTTTGTGACTTGTCGCGTTCATTAGCCACAACTAAATACCTCCACAAGGAGTAATTGCGTCATCGCGCCGCTTACAAAATGTTTACATCGGTTTTAAGAAAACTCAGCCTATTGAGGTACAAGCGGGCATAAAAATAGGGAGGAATAAACTCGACACAGACTTCAATCAAGCCAGGAGTCATCACACTCAAACTCGTTAATCTGGTGAGCTTGATATGGGCTTGAGTCACTAACGGGTGAAAGAGTCTAACGTTAACGATTGATGCTCTTACTCGGCCAAGGTCAGGTGCGGATATTGCGAAAGCCAACCCTTTGCGGCAAGGCGCTGCTCAAACACCGCCAACGCACGCTTGGGATTATGGGTTAACTGCAAGGCAAATAATGAGGTTAAACCGAAGGGAGCGATAAGCTGTAAGCTATCGATGACGGAAGTGGGTGGGTTAGGTATTTGCGCAAGAAAAACGGCGACGGCAGTTTCCTGTTCTGGCCAATAACACATCGCATCCTGTGTCGATTGATAGGGGGTGTCGTGATTCTTAAGGTGCATGCGCGCCTGATTTTTTACCGACCAAGGTAACTCTGGCGCCAGAGTTTGCAGGTATGCTTCTATCGCCCTATCCCGCTCGGGACGAGTATCCAAGGGGCAATAGTAAATCAGATCGATATCGTTTAACGGACGCTGCTGAATATCATGCAATTTGTCCCACACCAAATTGCGGACAAACCCAGCCGCCAAGCACCACTGCGGCAAACTATGCACTTGGGCGCACTGCTGCGCCAATTCAAGCGCTCTCATCCGATGCTTATCTTGGCTTAGCCATGTGCGTAATACTGCAGCTAATTCCGTTTCAGTCATGCCTAAAATCCGCGGTTATCTTGGCTAGCACATAAGAATGGACAATCACTGGGCGTCGATTTATGCCATTTGTCATCGTTATTGAAATCGCTATTAGAGATCGTTATTAGCAATACTGCACTTAACCACTTGATGACAAAAAAGCCAATAACCTATTAATTTAGTGAAAATCATCTTCCAATAACCACCATATCAACGCCATCGCTATGATAAGACTCATAAAATGAGTCTTATCATCCAGGTTAGTATGGCGATAAGCTTAACCTTATCTTGGACAAACGATACTCACCACAAAATGGCCTAAACCGCGTCGGCTTGACGCTCTGGCGCCGCATCCGCAAAAGCTGGCAACAGATTACACTCAGCCCATACCCGCATGATATTGGGGTACGGTGTTAAATCCACATTAAAACGCTGCGCGTTGTAAACCTGCGGTACTAAGCACAGATCCGCCAGCGTCACTTTGTCACCAAAGCAATAACGACCACTATGGCGCGCAAGTTGAGTTTCGAGCGCCGCAAATCCACTCGCCACCCAATGGTGATACCACGCGGTTTTGGCTTCTTCGTCGACGCTCAGCTTCTGAGTTAAATACTGCAATACCCTCAGGTTATTGAGTGGATGAATTTCACAGGCGATGGTTAACGCCATGGCGCGCACATGGGCACGTTCAAGCGCCGATGCCGGCAGTAGCGGCGTCTTTGGATAAAGCTCATCCAGATACTCGATAATGGCGAGGGATTGGGATAAGGCATCACCATCCTGCTCATCATCGACCACTAAGGTCGGCACCAACTCCTGCGGATTTAGGGCGATATAATCCGCCTTATGCTGCTCGCCACCATCACGCACTAAATGCACCGACAGCTGCTCGGCGCTCACGCCTTTAAGATTGAGGGCAATACGCACACGATAGGCGGCGCTAGAGCGCCAATAACCGTATAGTTTCATCTCACTCTGTCCTTATGTCATCCTGAAAAAAACGGGGCTAAAAGCCCCGTCAATATTATCTGTCACTGTGTAAACACAAAAGCCTTACGCCTTGTACTCAACCACTTTTTGATCGATAGAGCCAAAAATAGAGGCGCCGTTATCATCGAGCATTTCGATGCGCACTGTGTCGCCAAAACGCATAAACGGCGTGCTTGCTTTGCCGTCGGCGATCACTTCGAGCATACGTTTCTCGGCCAAACAGCTTGAGCCGGCACTGCGATCATAGTTAGAAATCGTACCAGAACCGATAATCGCGCCAGCGCCTAATGGACGGGTTTTAGCAACATGAGATACTAACTGACTGAAGTTAAAGGTCATATCCACACCCGCATTAGGGCGACCGAATAGTTCGCCATTCAAATGGGTGATAAGCGGTAAATGCACCTTTGAATCTTCCCAGCGGTGGCCTAATTCATCTGGCGTGATGGCGACAGGAGAGAAGCTGCTCGAGGGTTTGGATTGGAAGAAACCAAAACCTTTGGCCAGCTCTGCGGGGATCAGGTTACGCAGTGAGACATCGTTCACTAACATCAACAGCTTAATATGCGCGGTAGCATTTTCAACGCTCACCCCCATAGGCACATCATCGGTGATCACGGCGATTTCCGATTCGAAATCGATGCCCCAGTCTTCGCTCGCCAGTGGGATATCCGCCTTTGGCGCGATAAAGCTGTCAGAGCCGCCTTGGTAAAACAGCGGATCGGTCCAGAAGGTTTCAGGCATTTCAGCGCCACGCGCCTTACGGACTAATTCCACATGGTTGACATAGGCACTACCATCGGCCCACTGGTACGCACGTGGCAAAGGTGATAAACATTTGGCTTCATCGAAGGCTTGCGCGTTCGGTAATTTGCCTTCGTTCAGCGCATCATACAGTTCTTGCAATTGTGGCTTGAGCAGATCCCAACCATCGAGTAATTGTTGCATCGTGTGGGCAATCGCGGGTACGGCAACCGTTTGAGTAAGATCGCGGCTCACTAACATCAGCTGGCCATCACGGCGACCATTGTTATAACTGGCAAGTTTCATATCTGCTCCTGTGCTTCTACGGCTCGGCGTACTGCGCTTTTTATCTATTTATGGTTAGCCGATACGCTCAGCTAACGGGAATGGGTGACAACGAGTGCGGGCAATCTAGCCTTTTTTGACTCGGCGTTAGGGTTTGCTGCGCGTAGAAATACCCGAAGCGACGGCGGATTCCTATAGCGTGAGCAAAATCACATTTCACCCTATTATTTCACATTTTGTAAACTAATCATTACGTTTCATACCCTGCTGCCGCTTGTCACTATTTCGCAGAACGATATGGTGAAAAAGTCGGCAACAAAGTGGAACGATACTGTTACATCCTAAGCTTAAAGCAAAATTACTTTGGCTTGGCTATCTTGTATTCCCTGAGTTTGTTGGCGATGGCCGTGTGGGACACCCCTAATTTTTTCGCCAATTGGCGAGTACTGGGGTAAGCCGGATATAAGCGGCGCAGCAAGCTGGCCTCAAATTGCTTCATCGCATCATCGAGATTGCCTTCGAAGGCATTATCGAAATAGCCAAAACCTTCGGCGTAGGATGGCAACTTGAGCTGCTCAACAGTCAACTCGCCCGAACCGTCCCACATAGATACCGCCCTAAAGACCGCATTTTTAAGCTGACGCACGTTACCCGGCCAAGCGTAGGTTAAGAGATGATCGCGGCATTGGGCCGAAATTCGTCTCACTGGACTAGAGAGTTGCTGACTGTAGTGCTCGAGGAACATCTCCGTCAGCGGAATGATATCGACTTTGCGCTCACGCAGTGATGGAATATGGTAGCTAAGCACATGGATGCGATAGTACAAATCTTCTCTAAACTCACCAGTTTGGCACAACTCAGCTAAGTTTTTCTGGGTCGAGCAGATGATCCGCACATCGGCGCGAACTTCTTCGTCGCCACCAATGCGTCTAAAGGTGCCATCCTGTAATAACCGCAGCAGTTTAACCTGCGCCGCCTTGGACATTTCGGCCACTTCATCGAGGAACACTGTGCCGCCCTTCGCTTCTTCAAAAAAGCCGCGCTTAATCACTTTGCCCTGGCTGACGTAGCCAAAGAGTTCCTCTTCGGCGGCGCTATCGGGCAGTGCCGCACAGTTAATGGCGATAAAAGGTTTTTCGCGGCGCATGCTGGCATCATGGCTGGCTCGAGCCATTAATTCTTTGCCAGTACCAGTCTCGCCGGTGATTAATAGCGGCGCGTCGAGCTGCGCCATACGGCGAGCTTGTTTCAGCACTTCTTTCATCTTGTCGCTGCTGGCTAATACATTTTCAAAGCCCGCGGTTTGATTTTGCAGTGCATTGAATTGTTTACCGACCCGCGCCGGCGATTTAAGCGATACGACTGCGCCCACGAGGATAGTCTTATCATCCTCATCGGGTAAGTAAATCGGTAACATTTCGGCCAGATATTCGTTTTGGCCGATATTGACCCGCGCCGCCTGCGGCAACACTTGGCTCTCACTGAGCCAGCGGCTGAAGTTAAACCCTTGCACCCAATGGTTTAAGGATTCATCGAGCACTTCGTGCTCCCCCATGCCCATATTGAGTAGCGCCGACTCGTTGACGATACGAATGCGCGCCTTCACGTCGATGGAGAACACTGAGTCAGGGAGGGTTTTAAGTAGGGTTTTTAAGGCGTAGTGTTCCTGCTCCGAAGGCATAAACGACACAGTTCGCACATCGTGAACACTCTCCACTTTGCGGATCTGCGGCATCAAGGCACTTAAGGTATCAAAACTGACCTCGGCAAATTGCAGGTAGAGAAAGCCTTGGTTACTGGCATCGATGGCGATGAGATTAATGCCATAACGTTCTAACACGACTAAGATGTCTTTCGCTAAACCCACGCGATCTTGACAGCTAACTTCCAAGCGCATAATGACTGATATTCCCTATTTTGATTCGAATTCTGGGATAAACCGTGCAGAGCTATTATCTCGAGGGTGTTGCCCTTAGGCTTGGCCTCGTAAGACATTCGTTTGATGACGCCTCTATAGTTTACGCAAACGTAAAAGGCAGGATAAATAGCTGGGTGTGTATACGTTAGAAGGTTACGCTCAAAGTGGCAAGTCTAGTTTACAGCGTATTTGTAACAGGAAGAAAAAATCAGCGCCAAAATACAATTAAAGCGCTGATTTTAAAATTGAATTTTTTAATCTAACAACTGGTCGGTCTTGGCTGCCATGATGAAGTCATTCTTATGCAGCCCCTTGATTGAGTGTGACCACCAAGTCACAGTGACTTTGCCCCACTCTGTTAAAATGCCTGGGTGGTGGAATTCTTCTTCGGCCAGATCCGCTAACTTATTGGTAAACGCCATCGCTAACTTAAAGTTTTTAAACTTGTAAACCCGTTCCAGTTGCATGATGCCATCACGCACTTGCACGCCCCAATCGGGGATCATACGGATAAGTTCGGCCAATTCTGCATCGGTCACTTTCGGCGCATCGGCTTGGCAAGCTTCACATTTCATTTGGGTTAACGCTGTCATACATACTCCTCTTGGCAACATTAGGGGATCAATTCGTTGCTCTTATTACGCTTTATTCAATTAGTTTTTTAATGGTCAGCCATTAGCTGGCTTTCTTGGTCTTGGGCGGATACTTAGGAGCAAATAAACCTAACTGACGTGCCTTAGCCACATAGGCCATGATGTCCATCTTGGCAATTTCATCCAACATATCAATATGTTCAATCACATAATAAATCGGCTGCATAATATCGATACGATAAGGCGTACGCAGCACATCTAAGAGATCGAAGGGCTTACGTTCCGGCACTTGGCTTTCCATGGCATACAAGGTTTCGCCGGGAGAGCTTAAAATACCGCCGCCGTAGATACACAATTCGCCGTCTTGAGGTTTGAGTAAGCCAAACTCGACGGTAAACCAATACAGGCGCGCTAAAAAGACGCGGTCTTCCTTGCTGGCATTTAAGCCCAATTGACCATAGATATAGGAGAAATGGGCGAAAGAAGGATTGGTCAGCAAGGGGCAATGGCCAAAGATCTCATGGAAAATATCTGGCTCTTGCAGGTAATCAAACTCTTCCTTGCGACGGATAAAGGTCGCAACCGGAAATTCCTTGTTGGCCAATAGCTCAAAGAAGCGGCCAAAGGAAATCAAGGCCGGCACGGCCGCAGTTTTCCATCCAGTCGTGGCCTGCAATACTTTGTCAATCTCAGCCAATTGTGGAATGCGGTCCTTCGGCATCGCCAAGGCATCGAGCCCTTGGAGATATTCCTTACAAGCACGCCCCGGTAGGTTCACCGCTTGGCGAGCATACAATTGGCTCCAAATATCATGTTCTTCCTGCGGGTAATGGATAAACCCAGAATCATCTGCACTTCGCGCAACATAGGGCGCAGTGTGCGCTATCTCTTTAGTCATAAAATTCACTTCATGGCTGACGCTAATGCCTCCATAGTGATCTAAGCCTCGATTTTTGTTAACTCCCTCACAGTTTATTGTTTACGCGATAATGTGACGCAAACGTAAAGCAAATATTACAAGGCGATTAAATCCTTGGTCATTCCAAACCAGATCTCAGTTAGACCGGTAGCAAACCTTGACACTACCGCTCAAAAATGACGACGATAGACTGATAATATGCAGAAAAACCGACAAATTTCGGTGTTTGCAAATGGCTTTTCTGCGTGGGTCATTTACAATATTGCCCAATAACCGCCTCTCCTTAATCTGAAGGTTCGCAATGAAACAACATCAAATTCGTAAAGCCGTTATTCCCGTCGCTGGACTTGGCACTCGTATGCTTCCTGCGACCAAAGCAATTCCTAAGGAAATGCTACCCGTTGTTGATAAACCATTGATCCAATATGTGGTTAGTGAAGCCATTGATGCGGGAATCAAAGAAATTGTGCTCGTGACCCACGCCAGTAAAAACTCTATCGAAAACCATTTCGACACCAGTTTTGAATTAGAAGCGCAATTAGAGCGCCGCGTGAAGCGTCAATTACTCGAAGCGGTACAATCCATTTGCCCGAAAGACGTGACTGTGATCAGCGTGCGTCAATCCCAAGCTAAAGGCTTAGGTCATGCGATTTTATGTGCGAAATCCGTCGTCGGTGATGCGCCTTTCGCCGTGTTACTGCCGGATGTGATTATCGATGATGCCAGCTGCAACCTGAAAACAGACAACTTGGCCGCCATGGTGAGCCTGTTTGATGAAACCCAAGTGGGCCAAATCATGGTGGAAGGCGTGCCACATCATCTAGTGAACCAATACGGTATTGCGGATGTGAATGGCCACGATCTACAGCCTGGTGAATCAGAGCCATTGGTCGAACTCGTTGAAAAACCACCGGTTGACGAAGCACCGTCTAACTTAGCCGTAGTAGGTCGTTACGTGTTACCCGCTGCCATTTGGCCACTGCTGGCTAAAACCCCTGCTGGCGCGGGTGATGAAATCCAATTAACTGACGCCATTGCAATGTTAATGAAGCAAGAAACCGTAAACGCTTACTACATGCAAGGTAAGAGTCATGATTGCGGTAACAAGCAAGGCTATATGCGCGCTAACGTAGAATACGCCCTGCGCCACAGCGAAATCGGTGAAGATTTTGCTCAATATTTAAAAACAGCAGTAAAAGGAATTAAATAATGACGATTTTAGTGACCGGAGGCGCCGGTTATATAGGCACTCATACCGTAGTGGAATTACTCAATGCGGGGAGCGAAGTGATTGTTTTAGACAACCTGTCTAATTCAAGCATCGAAGCCCTTAACCGTGTCGAGCGCATTACCGGTAAATCGGTCACCTTTTACCAAGGCGATATTCTCAATAAGGCCTTACTTCAGAAAGTCTTTAGCGACCATAACATCGATGCCGTTATCCATTTTGCTGGATTAAAAGCCGTTGGCGAGTCAGTTGCTAAACCACTGAAATACTACGAGAATAACGTGACTGGCACCTTAATTCTTTGCCAAGTGATGGCTGAGTTTAAGGTGAAAAATCTCGTATTTAGTTCTTCTGCTACTGTGTATGGCGACCCTGCCAGCCTACCGATTACCGAAGATTTTCCAACGGGTGCCACTAACCCATACGGTCAGTCTAAGTTGATGGTGGAGCATATACTGGCGGATTTACACCATAGCGATCCGAGTTGGAATATCGCCCGTTTACGTTACTTCAACCCTGTTGGCGCCCATGCTAGTGGCTTGATTGGCGAAGATCCAAACGATATTCCAAATAACTTGATGCCATTTATCGCGCAGGTGGCAGTCGGTAAACGCGAAACGTTAAGTGTGTTTGGTAATGATTACCCAACCCACGATGGTACTGGCGTTCGCGACTATATCCATGTGGTGGATTTAGCCCTTGGGCACCTCAAAGCCCTTGAAAAGCTAGCCACCAAACCAGGACTTGTCACCTATAACCTAGGCACAGGCCAAGGCTACAGTGTGCTCGATATGGTCAAGGCCTTTGAAAAAGCCTGTGGTAAATCGATTGCCTATCAAATTGCGCCGCGCCGTCCGGGTGACATTGCCGCCTGTTATGCGAACCCAGATCATGCTAAAACCGATCTGGGCTGGCAGGCGACTCACAGCCTAGAGGATATGGCGAACAGCAGTTGGCATTGGCAATCAACCAATCCAAATGGTTATAAAGGCTAATCATCTAAATGGCTTGCGGTAACTCCCAAGCCATTTTTATTATCCCTTATCACAATTAAACTCAGTAATACCTATGACAGAAAGCATCAATCACAGCCGCCGTAATCTCTTTAGCCGCCGGAAATCCTCGGCAATTCGACCGCCTTGGGTGCGTGAAGGCATTGAGTTTACTGACATCTGTACTCGATGCTCAGCCTGTATCAACGCCTGCGAAACTAAGATTATCTACAAGGGAGATGGCGGCTTTCCCGAAGTCTCCTTTAAGGACAATGAGTGCACTTTTTGTCGCCAATGTGCCACCGTCTGTCCGGAAGAAAAGCTCTTTGATCTCAACCAAGCCCCATGGCAACACAAAGCCGTAGTACAAGATAACTGCTTAACATATCAAGGCATTTGGTGCCAAAGCTGTAAAGATACATGTGAGCCTCGCGCCATTAGTTTTACCTTAAGCGTGGGTAATGCCCCGATGCCGAAGATTGATACAGCACTCTGCACGGGCTGTGGAGCCTGTTTCGCCCCCTGCCCGAGCCAAGCCATCGGTATTAAGCCTGCAGAATAACCTTAAGCCGTGAGTGTTACTGGGCTTCACGGCGTATTTAGGTTACTATCTCGCGGTCTAATCCTTCTCCAATTACCTAGGTTTCCTATCACCATGTTTGGCAAAAAATTTACCTTTACCCGAAGCACTTCCCCAGCACTGAGTTTTATCGCCGAAGGGACTAAGCTTACGGGCAATATCGAATTTGCCGGAGATGTATTGATAGGCGGCGACGTACAAGGGCAAATTTTGTCACAGGCCAATGTCATTGTTGAGCGCACAGGAAACCTCCACTGCGAGGTCAAATGCCGCGAACTGATTATCGATGGCTATTTTAAAGGTCGCCTGATTTGCGAGCGTTTAGTCATCCAAGCCCATGGTATTGTCGATGGTGATGTGGCTTGCACCTCGATGCAGATCAGTGAAGGGGGTCAGTTTATTGGATTAAGGATTAAAGAAGACCATCAGACTATCCATGCCCATAGCCTGCCGTCTGCATCCTCAAGCAGCACGCTAATCACACCTGTGCCGACATTGTCGCCCGAGCAGGAATAACGCTCGCCTTCGCTAATGAGTGCTCACAGCCAATCTAGATGATGACCCTTTAACCAAGTAAAGACTTTTACTGGCAAGTCAGCACGGTCAGCACCGCCATCATTGTCCACTTGAGCAAACAATCGTTAAGTAATTGTTAATTTAACGAGTAAGATCACAGTTACGCCGTACGGCAACTGCTAACCTAGCTTATCAGCGATGCATTTCGTGCATGATTTCTGCCGCTTAACAAAGTGTCCCCATGTGTCTTGCAAATAAGATCACTGGGCCATTGCAGACTAAGACTCATACAAGGCGAGACCAAATGAGCAACCCATTACTAAAACAAATCTGCGAACTGGATGTCTTCACCTTATTGGTATTTAAAAGCATTTTTGATAACGGACACGCAAATAGTGCCGCCAAAGCGCTCAATGTGTCGGCGCCTAAAATTAGCCGCTGCCTGAATGCGCTTCGCTTAACCTTTAATGATGAGCTGTTTTATCGCCGTCAACAGGGCTTGAAACCGACGCCCCTCGCCGAAAGTTTGTATGTCGCCATTTGCCAATTTACTGATTCGGTGTACTACCTAGAGCAATCGGCACTGCAAATTCAAAATGCGGCTAACCATGTTGAGCGGCCGCTCCATATCGCCGCGAGTAATGGATTATTAAGCTTTTTAGCGCCGCAGCTCAGTACACCCGAGGCGATAAGTGAACTAGGCCAAGTTAGGTTACATAAATGGCAGGAAAACAGTCCTGAGTTAATCCACGCAGGAGAATTAGACTTTGGCATCACCATAGAGCAGACCGACACCAAGGAGCTCTGTGTCTCCCGCTTAGGGTGTATTTCCAATGTCTATGTTGTGGCCTCAAAGCAGCATCCCCTTTGGGAAAGCCAGCGAGAAATCAGCTTAGAGCAAATCTGTCGTCATTCCTTTTTGTGCCTCGAGCTAAAAGGCTTTAATAGCCGTATTGATCCGCTAGAACTATTTTGCCAACGCCAAGGGCTGCTGCTGCCATCGATTGAAAGGGTGATCGATCGGGAAGAATGGTATGCCCACTTGCTGACCATGCAGAGCGTCGCCTTCTGCTCGAGTATCGATATGCATACGGTCAAGCATATGCCGGGGCTAAAATTGGCGCCGCTTCCGGTATCGGAGCAACACCGTCTTCATGAGACTATTATGCCACCGCAGTATTTTCTCGTTGAAAAGCCACGAAGCCACAGGCGCTATAGTCAAAATCAATGTGAATTAGTGGTCAGTTCATTATTAACCGCACTGACAGCACAGACGCCTCAAACAGCCAACCTACACGCTGCTCAGTAGCGCTTACAAACTAGCAATTCAGATAAAACTCAACACCCTAAAGCATGGACGCTTTTGACTGTTAACCATTCGATGTTAACCAAATGCATCGACTGTTAACTAACGGCATTTCGAGCCGGATTTTACCCCACATGCCCTAATCGCCCAGCTCGAAAAATGCGGTGTTCTTGACTCTTTTGTACCTCTTACCGAGAGCCATAAAAAGCCATACAAACAAGTTTCAACAGTTTCCTCCGTGAAAATTAATCGAAAATTAATCCGATTAAATCACTCAAAATAAAAACAAAATTTTGCTGCGCAGCTCATGTTTTTAGCATCGAATTCTAAATTGAGAAATATTCAATTTCACAATCTAGAATTACCGTTTTGCTGTGTTAAATCATCGTTCACATATCAGATACAAACTTATAAATACCACTTTATAAGTAAGTGAATAGACCTATAGTAGAGTCACTGCACACGCAGTCTTATAGAAAGAAAAAGGGACGCGATGATGAAAAACTACAATAAATCTCTACTGGCACTAGCACTCACTAGTGCCTTGTGTTTAACCGCCTGCGGGGACGGCAAAGACGGGCAAGATGGTGCACCCGGTACACCAGGAACTCCTGGAACGCCAGGTACACCTGGCACACCTGGTTTACCCGCTGGCTCGTTTGCTAAAACCGCTGAATCTATAACCGATCTGAAATTTACCCTCAGCCCTGCAGACATTAAAGTCACTAGCAGCGAAGGCTTTAGTGTCAAATTCACCTTAACCGGAAAAAGCTCTGGCAAAGATGTGCCCTTTATGGGACTCGACAAAATTGCCCTTTATTCATTAACGGCGAATGAAAACACCTCTGGCACGGGCGCTCCCATTCAGTGGCAAAACAATGCCATGGCAAACAATGCGGGCAGCTCATTAACTTGTACACTCAATGGCCTAAACGGCACTAAGAATGCGTGTACATTAACTGAAGATACTGAAAATCCAGGTAGTTACACCGCAACTTGGACCTATGATAGCGCTGCGCCCATCATCAATCCAAACGATAATCCAAATGCGGTGCACAGAGTCTTCGTTCGCGCTTACAACATTGTCAACGCTGCTGGCGTAGCCTTGTCAGATAAAGTGCTCTCAGTACCTGTTGATTTTATCCCTGCCACCGATGAGCTCGCCGCATCAGGCAAAGACACAGTATCGAGCGCTGCATGTAAAAACTGTCACGGTGAAGTGGATGGCCATATCGCTAAGATTGAAGCCCACCATAACTACCAAGACGTTAAAAACTGCGTAACCTGCCATAACCCAGACCAAGTCCCAAGCGATGCGCAACTCGCAGAAGGTTGGGTATTCGATTTCGCGCCGATGATCCACCGTATCCATGCCGGTGAACACAATGCAGACTACCTGTCTGGCGAAGCGAAAGAATACTTCGGTGAAATTGGTTTCCCATCAGACTTGAAAGAATGTAAATCCTGTCACGATGGTGCACCAAGCTATAACACCAATATCTACGCTCAGGCTTGCGTGGGTTGCCATATCAATGTCAACTTCGCAACCGGTGAAAACCACTCAGAATTTGGTTTAGCTCAAGCAGATGACACTCAATGTAAATCCTGCCATGGCAGCGGTAGCTTAACGCCAGAAGCGGTTCACAGTGTCGGTAAACGTGCTGAATACGGCCCATTAATGACGGTCGACTTTACCAGTGCAACGCTGGGCACTTCAGCAACATTAGGTATGCAAACTCTGACATTGAAAGCCAATGTCACACTCAATGGCGCACCTATTGCCGATGGTACTAGCCTAAAAACCTACAATGCCACCAGCAACCCAACAGGTATGTTTGCGGCAAACGGTCTGCTACTGGGTAATGTCGCTACAGATGGTACTGTATACTCATGGCGCGATGTTAAGCCTACAGCCATCAGTCTGAAACTGGAAAACGGTACCCTATCAGGTGGTGTATTAACCTTCGTGAAAGATATTCCAGATGCACAAGCAACTGGCACTATCTACGTTGGTTCTGAAGCCAACTTCTGTGCGAAAGCAGGTAAAGCCGTGAGCTGTAATACCGACGGACTTGAATATGGCCCAACTAGCCCTGTAGGTAACATTTCTGCGGTTAAATTCTTCAACTTAAGCGGTGGCACTCCAGCCGTAGCTCGTATGAAGGATCCAGCGCGGATTACCGTTGAAGAAGCAAAATGTAACGCTTGTCATGGCAGCTTGGACTATGCGAAAGGCTACAGACACGGGGTTTACACCTTCGATCAATGTATGAACTGTCACAACGATACCACTGGCGCTTCTGGCCATGGTGCAACAGGCTACAAAGGCGAAGATGGCAAGTTAGTCGTTAATCCTGATGTAACTTTCAACAACAAAGATCTGTTCACCGTGGCTCACCGTTTCCACAGTGGTAACTTTGGTGTTGTCGAAGGCATCTTCCGCAATGCAGCTGGTGAACTAGAAGGTTATCCATCACCTGAAACCGCATGTTCTGCCTGTCACAAAGATGGTGCAACGCTGTTCGCAGCTGATGGCGGCTTAACTTCTGGCAAACGTTCTATCAAAGTGGGCAGCAACTACATTAGCCCAGTGGCTGAATCATGCCGCACCTGTCACGCTCACTCAGATGCAGCAGCAGTAGCTCACTTTAGAAGTAATGGTGCGATTGTTGAAGCGGATGCAGTAACTGATCCTAACCTACCAGTAGAATCATGCGCGACCTGCCATGCTGAAGGTAAAACCTATGGCATAGATAAGGTACACGCAGAGGTAGCACACTAGTACTAGTACCTCCGGGTTGCCCCCTGCACAACCCGAACTTCCTCTCTGCAACTTATTGGGGCTCCTTCGGAGCCCCTTTTTTATCCATACTTTTAATGAGTTGTGGCATCAATTTGAGTCGCACTTTGTGCGATACGTTGCCTTAAGAGCTTAATAAATTCTCTCGGGTCACGGTCTAAACTGTCGTGGGGAATATAGAGATGGTAGCCAAGGTGAGTATTAAGCATCACGCAGCGATGACCAAACATCGCCAACACGCCGCGGTAACGGTCTCCCTCGATGACGAGCGGGCTAAATTCGGCGCCAAGATAGGTTTCTAAGGTCGCCAAATCTTCCTGCTGTGAAGCTGCAGTCACCAATAACGGCCGCTGCTCAGTCAATAAACCCGCCGCAAGGCGCAATGAAATATTATCGAGGATCGGATTTAGCTGCTTGAGCCTAATGCCAATATAGGAAAGCTCAATAGTATCAACACCCTGAGTGACTCGAGGAATATCTACCCGTTGAATGTTGCTCCAGTTTATTGCGACTTTGCCGCGGCGATGAAAATAGGTCAGTCCCTGTTCATCCATGCTCAAGGTGGTCTCAGGTTCATAGACCTTCGCCAAGCCCAATATCAACGCAATCGCACCTAAGCTGAAAAACACTAAGCCCACGGCAAATAGCTCAGGAAGTAGTACAAATAGGCCAAAGCCTAAGACAAAGGCACTGGCGCCCACAATCGTTAAGGTTACACCATTACGTTTTGAGAGCGGGCGAACCGAGACAACATCGGACTCTAGTGTCATATTTTTATTCCTGCTTAATCCAGAGCCATAAACGGCCTATGTATTCATGTATCGCCCGTTGCGAAGCGAGCAAGTTATCCGCAGTCAAGCGCCAGTAGAAACCGTCTCTAGCCCTAAAATCCGTCGGTGCGGCGCTCGCCGTTAATCCTTGACCGCTAAAAATCGCCATCGACCTTGGCATATGGGAAGCCGAGGTAACTAATCGTACAGCTTGATTACCTAAGTGTTCTTTAAAATAGTGCGCTTCTTCAATCGTGTCGCGCGGCAGGGGCAATTGAACGATACGTGATGCATCGACACCGAGTTCAACCGCAGCCTTGGCCATCACTTCGGCATGGGGATGCTGCGTTAGTTCGCCCTCCCAACCACTGACCACTAAAGTGCAGTCTTGACCTAATTGGAGTTGCCTTAGCCCTTCCGTTAGCCGCGCTAAGGCGACCGTCGATAAAGATTGTACCGCCGTTGCACCTTGGATATCGGCATGCCCAGAGCCCAACACCATAACCACACAGGTACCAGCAATAGGCGTGGAATTAATGGGATATTGAGTCTCGAGCGGTTTAACGAGATAGTCGACACTCAATTGACTGCTGAGTACTAAGAGCAGCGAAAACGCACCGCCAATGGCCAATTTTGCTAACCTAGGTTTGCGCCAAACCAAAAAAGATAGCAGTAATAACAATAGGATAAATGGAATAGGCATGATTGCCTGAGAGACAACTTTCTTAACCCAAAACATGCGTTAGTGCCCAATTATTCAAAGGAGCGCAATCATAACATCAAAAGAAAGCAAAACGCATCGCCAAGGCGATGCGTTGTCACGAGGGAAAACCTAACGTTACTGGGTTATTTTTCCCATAACCAAGCGGCGCCGCGCACACCTGAAGAGCAGCCATAAAGGTTCTGTACGACAGGCGTTCGACACTCTCTTCCCACAACATAACGAGTTAATAATGCAGGTAATCTTGGATAAATCGCCTCAATATTAGACATGCCACCACCGAGGACAATCGCATCCGGGTCGAGCATATTAATCACATGGGCGAGTGAGCGCGCGAGTCTATCCATGTAACGATCAAAGGCCGCGATGGCCATTTCATCCCCCGCATCGACTAAGGCCATGATCTCAGTGCCTGATTTAGCGGGCGCAGCTTGGGCATTCACCGCACGGCTTAGGGCCTCGTTGTAATCGCGAACAAAGCCAGTGCCCGAAATAAAGGTCTCGATACAATCAGGATTACCGCAGAAACAACGGGTAGTATTAAACTCCTCCTTGGTCATCCAAGGCAGCGGATTATGGCCCCACTCACCGCCAATGCCATTACCACCCGCGTGGACTTTACCGTTAATGGCTACACCCGCACCGCAGCCCGTGCCAATGATCACCCCAAACACCACAGATTTTCCCGCAGCAGCGCCATCGACGGCCTCGGATACCGCAAAACAGTTGGCATCGTTAGCAACCCGCACTTCACGGCCGAGCAGCTCCCCTAAATTCACATCGAGGGGATGACCGTTGATCCAGGTCGAGTTGGCATTTTTGACTAATCCTGAATAGGGAGAGATGACTCCTGGGATCCCCACGCCAACCGTGCCCTTTTCACCTAAGGTCGCTTCGGCCTCATTCACTAAATCGACGATGGCATTCAGGGTGCCCTGATAATCCCGAGGGGTATTGATACGCTTACGAAAAAGTTCATTACCTTCCTCACTTAAGGCGACGAGTTCTATTTTTGTGCCACCTAAATCGATGCCCATGCGTATCATGAATGACTTACTCCACTGTTATTCGACCAAGGCGCCAGTACAGACGCCCTTGGCATTGTTCGTTATTCTGCCCAGCCTGGCGCCGTGGCAATAAAATAAGGGTTTAATATGTCAGGTTTTTGATTGTAGGTTAAGGGTAAACCTGAGTCATAACACACAACTTTGCCGCCTGCGCTTTCCAGCACAGCCTGCGCGGCTGCCGTATCCCATTCGCTCGTAGGCCCTAATCTGGGATAGAGATCGGCCTTGCCCTCTGCCAACATACAAAACTTCAGCGAGCTTCCCACGCTTAACATCTCGTGTTGACCGAAATCCTTTAAATATTCCGCCACATCAGGGCTTAGATGCGAACGACTGCCGACAACAATTGGCACTTCTCTTGGCAGGTTACAGCCCTGTAGCTCTCGCTCTTGTTGCCCATCCTGTCGCCAAGCGCCTAAGTGTCTGGCGCCAAAATAGACAGTATTGAGCACGGGCGCATAAACCACACCCGCAATAGCAACCCCTTGATGGATAAGCGCAATATTGACGGTAAACTCACCATTTTGCTTAATAAATTCCTTAGTGCCATCCAAAGGGTCAATCAGCCAATAGGTCTGCCAGTGTTGACGTTCATCCCAGCCAATATCTGCCGCTTCTTCCGACATCACGGGAATGCCCGCAAATTGCTCGGTAAGCTGGGCTAAAATAACGTTGTGAGCCGCCAAATCGGCCGCCGTCACAGGGCTCTCATCACGCTTTTGCGTAACGGCAAAATCCTCTTGGGCATAAATTGCCATGATGGCGTCGCCTGCCGCATGGGCAATCTTCACCACCCGCAGTAAATCGGCCTTCGAAAAATGCGCTGCCATCGCTGTATTATCTGTCACTTAGCCACCTGTATTCGATTTGCTTTTCGGCATTATGCCACTGGCAGCAATTGATAATTAAGAACAAATTCATCATATATCGAGCAAAATCGACTAAGGCACTGACAAATTCACTCAGGCGCAAGGCTTACGCCACGGGCATAAACGCTAAATAAGTCGAGTCTAAGCCAAGCTGAATACGCTGAAAAGAGTCATTGTCTAGGCTGCATTCGTATTCACAGCCTTGAAAACACTGCAAAGATGAGAAAGAAAACGACGGAGTAAGATGAGGCCACTTGAAGCTAACACTTGTCTTAGACCAAGACTAAGGGCTTTATCTGCAACCATTTATTATGAGAGATAACGCTTAATGAACTTGCGCGGCATAATCCTCAAGCATGGCCTTAAGCTGCCACCGCCAGTCACGCCACAGCTCGGAGCTATGGGGTAATGCAATATTTTGTCCAGTTAAGCACTGGCGTACTCTACCGCTATTTAGCCCGCTGTAACTGGGTCTTGGTGCCAGTTTATTGCCTTTCTCAAGCGCTTTTGCCGCATAACTTAGGCTATCTATGGCGCTAATTGGCACGGCTTTATCTAATAACTTCAGTGCCAAGGCTTGGCGCTGGATTTCGAGGGCAAATTCATACCAACTGCATTGCCCCTGCCCGGCATAATGGAATAATCCAGATCCGCAACCGACGTTTAACGGACTCGCTATCAACAGCCAAATAAGATGCGCAAGTGCATCTACCCATGTTGGCGAACCTATTTGGTCGTTTATCACTGTAAGTGGCTGAGCATCTGACGCAGTGGCCATCAACCTCAGCATGGTTTTCACAAAATTATGCCCATCGACACCGTAGAGCCATGCGGTGCGAATAACCACCGCGCGCTCAGCCAAGATGCGCAGTACCGCTTGCTCTCCCGCGAGTTTACTCTGACCATAGACGGACAAGGGCGCAGGCGTGGCGTTTTCGGTTAATCCGCGTTCAATTAAGCCGCTTTCAGTTAAGCCACAATTGGTTATCCCGCACTGATTTAATGCCTGTGCAGCAGCCTCCACTGGCTCGCCACTAAAGACATAATCGCTGGAGAGATGCACCAAACGCGCGCCCGAGAGCGCACATTCGCTTGCCAATAACTCAGGCCCTAGGCTATTGACACGATAAGCCTCATCGGCCGCAGTTTCCGCCCTATCGACCGCATTATAGGCGGCGCAGTTGATCACCCACTCAGGTTTAAAACGGGCAAAGGCAGCTTCAACGCTCTGTCTATCTGCGATATCTAACTGGGCATGGCTTAGCGCGTGCACACGAAAGACGCGACCATCGAATCTATATGCTGCCTTGGAAAGCGTACGTAATAGAGCCTTAGCGAGTTGGCTATCTGCGCCAGTTAACAATACTGTTACTGTCGATTCTGGCTCACCATTAGGCGCATTCATCGCCTTGATATTCTTTTGCATTCTTAACGTCGGCGCCTCAAGCGATATCCTCGTTAAACAGCGGCATTAAATCGGCAACGCTTTTATGTCCCCGCTGAGTTAAAAAGTTAAGCAGCGCCATCGGCGAGCGGTTGAGTAGCTTATCCTTTG
Organism: Shewanella seohaensis; assembly: GCF_023283775.1. Lineage (NCBI taxonomy): Bacteria > Pseudomonadati > Pseudomonadota > Gammaproteobacteria > Alteromonadales > Shewanellaceae > Shewanella > Shewanella seohaensis. The sequence continues at coordinate 186,837 of NZ_JAKILE010000002.1, read as the reverse complement.
GATAATCAACCGCTTCAATAATACTTAAGGCACGATCAAACCCGCCGAGACTAAAAGCTACATGGGAATCCGAGCCCATCACTAAGGTGGCCCCCAATTCTTTTGCCGCTTTGGCAATCGCGGTGCAGTTAGCTTCGCTGCCCTTGCGAGAGACTTCAAAGGAGGAATTATTGATTTCAAGCGCTACACCATATTCGGCGGCAGCTGTGACTACAGCTTCAATATCAATGGGATAAGCAGGATTACCCGGATGGGTAATAATATCGACCTTGCCGCTTTTAATGGCGTTAATCATCGCCTCGGTATGGGCGGCCTTATCCGAGGGCGGAAATACTGGTTCATGGAACCCTGCCAACACAATATCGAGCTGCGACAGATAATCGCCAAAGTAATCGATTTCACCTTCGCGGTTTTTAATATTGGCTTCGATGCCGCGTAAAATCCCCACGCCATCAACCATACGCGGAAGCACACGTAAATTCACAAAATGCCAAAAATGCGGTGCATCCGCCATCGCCGGGCCATGGTCGGTAGTGGCAAACAGCCGGATCCCCTTTTGCTTCGCCACCGCCAAATAATCGTGGATAGTGCTATAGGCGTGGGTTGATGCCACGGTATGAGTATGGGTATCGACTGGGTACTGCATGGGTCACCTCTGTCTTGTACTATTGCGTTCTGACTATTGTGATCTGTATGCGTTAACCATTAGTCGGTTAACGTTCCTTAACTCAGCTAGTGGAATAGCGAGAGCAATTCATCGGCACTGCCTTGCCACGCGCCTTTGCCTTTTCCTTCGAGAATACTATCTGCTAAACCTTGCTTATGCTGCTGCATTTCTTGGATTTTCTCTTCGACCGTGCCTTCGGCAATCAGCTTGTAGACGAACACTGGATTTTCTTGGCCAATCCGGTGCGCCCTGTCTGTCGCTTGCTTTTCTGCCGCCGGATTCCACCAAGGATCGTAATGGATAACCGTATCCGCCGCGGTGAGATTAAGCCCTGTGCCCCCCGCCTTTAAGCTGATTAAAAATACTGGCGTATCGCCTTCTTGGAACTTATCAATTTGCCCCTGACGCAACCGTGTTTGCCCCGTCAGTTTGCTATAGTCGATGTCGAGGGATTGCAGCAATTCCTCAATTAACAGCAACATACTGGTAAATTGGCTGAAGATTAAAATCTTGCGACCTTCCTGCACCATTTCCGGCAGGTTTTGGCTCAGCCAGTTTAGCTTGGCATTATTCTTAACCTTTTGCGCCTGTTCGAGTTTGACTAATCGCGGATCGCAGCAGGCTTGGCGCAATTTGAGTAAGGCATCTAAAAACTCGATATGGCTGCCCGCCACGCCTTGGCTTGCAAATAATTCTCGAATTTTTTTCTCCATACTCAGGCGAATACTTTCGTATAGATTACGCTGATCTTTTTCAAGCTCGAGGGTTTGGTAGATCTCGGTTTTAGGCGGCAGCTCAGTCACCACCTCGGCCTTGGTTCGCCTTAACACAAAGGGGGCGATACGTTGACTCAACACCTTCGCTTGCTCGCCATCGCCATAACGCTCAATCCGATAACGAAACGCCTTATTGAAATAGGCCGTTGTTCCCAAGAGTCCCGGTAAACAAAAATCCATCAATGACTTGAGTTCACCTAAATGATTCTCAAGGGGGGTGCCGGTAAGGCAGAGTCTAAACGGCGCTTGCAACGCCTTAATTTGCTGGCTCACTTTGGCTTGGGCGTTTTTAATCTGCTGCGCCTCATCGAGCACGATATGCTCAAACGGCTGAGTCTGGTAATAATCGTAATCCCGCACCATAAGGGGATAAGTTGTGACGACGACATCAAACTCGCTTAATCGCGATAACAGCGGCCCACGCTGGGCGCCATGGATCACCGCCAAACTTAACGACGGCGCAAACTTGGCCGCCTCCTTCGCCCAGTTCCCCACTAAACTGGTTGGGCAAATAATCAGGCTCGGCAGTCTTGGTTGCCCTGCTAATTTAGCCTCCTGCTGCTTTAACAGAAATGCCAAGGTTTGAATGGTTTTCCCAAGCCCCATGTCGTCGGCTAAGATGCCACCGAGTTGGTATTCCTTTAAAAAACAAAGCCAATTTAGGCCCTGCTGCTGATAAGCCCGCAGCTGTGCATTCAGTCCTGTCGGCGCGCTGACCGCAACCACACCATAAAATTCGGCTAACTTTGTCGCGAGTTGACGCACCCTTTCACCATTGAGCAGGCTTATCTCACTTTCGGCTAATTCATTGAGTAAATGCGCACGGTACTTAGGTAAGGCGATACTGTGGCCGCGATGCTGCTCAAACAACTCTTGAATAATGCTCATTAATGGCTTGATAACACTGGCTTTAATTTTAAGCCATTCGCCAGAGGGGCTAGGTAGCAATAACTCGGCATCATCGGCCGGCTCACCATGTTGTTTTAACCAAGTGGCCACCAGCGGCAACATAGGCAAGCGTTGACCATTGATATCGGCATGCAACGACAGGGAGAACCAGCCCTCTTGGCTGTCATCCAGCTCAACCGTTAACGGCGTATCAACCACCTTAAGGCTAAATTCTGGGACAAATCGCACCTCGATGCCTTGAGTTTGTAATTTTGGGACTTCTTCATCGATAAACGCTAGCCATTCGTGAATCGCATCGGGCAAGTGACCTAAGCTCCAGAGGGAAGCCCCATTTACAGCGCCCTCCAAGGAAAAGCGGCTAAAGCCTAGGGTTTGCAACTTTGATACGGCTTGCAGCTCTTCTTCAAGCGCGCGGTTAATTTGATAGGTAGTGCCGCCTTGAGTCACTAGGGTTAATGCTTCTTTGGCAGCATTGCCACTTAAGACGAGATCCCCGTAGACAAACTCCAGCGCCAGATAAGGCTGGGCGATGCGAGTCTCCGTTGCTGCTGACAGAGTACTGCCAGGTGGCATTGTGGCTGCGGGGACGACCTTAAGCGTCAAACGAAGCTGTAACTCATCTCTTAGCTCGACAAAATCAATCGCACTTGGCGGCGGCACAGTACGCGCCGAAAAATGCTTGATCAGTCGATGGCTCACCAATTCAACCTGAGTGCTCGGCACGGGCGGCATTTGGCTAAGTAGCCGCAGCTTATCGACGCTAATGTCGGTATCGATAGCGCCAATATGAAAATAATCCAGCTCGATATAGTAAGGCGGCTCTGTCGGCACGAGTTCCCAGTTATCCCGCTCGGGTAATACGAGGCGCATTTGCTTGTGTTCGCTGTCGATATCTTGCCAGAGAAATTGCGGTGTAATGGCCTCACCTGCAGTTAATGCGAGGCGGCTCTCCTCCCAGAAACAGCGCTCGGTGGCGAGCATTTTCTCAATCGCTACCGCCCCTAGCTGCGCCTTAAGATACAGGCGCGATGCGCCGTGGCGTCTGGTCGACATGATAAGATTTAAGATCAGCACATCCTCGGCGCCAATCCAAGCGGGCATATAATATTGCACGTCCGAGAGCGCAATCTTAGTGCCCTTGTTGTAACCACCCTTCTTGCCAAGCTTGCCACGCCTAAGCTCGATAAACACCCCGTTATCGTCCTTTGAAAGGATATACAGCACCCTGTCATCGTAGAGGGATTCGACATCATTCACATTGGGGTCATCGGCTTCATCGAGCAGGTGTAACCACTGGGCAATACGTTGGTCCTCAACGGTCTTATCCGTAAGCAGACTGTAGAGCACCGCGGCCATATGCTTGCAGTTACCGCTAGCAGGGCAGGAACAAAAGCCATTCATCACTAGCTTATGATTGACACTGACCAGACGAATATCCTGACGATAGGGCGTGGTTTCCGTGCCCGTGACTGTGCCTTCGATATGGCGAAAATCGGCATTGGCTTTCGCGCTTAACACCCTCCCCTGCATCACATAATCACGGGCGCGCATCAGTGTCGGCGGCGTGAATAAGGACTCAATAGCCGTTTGAGTCAATTGGATTGGCTCTTGGGGGGACAAGCGATTCATCTGCAAAACCTTGAAACTCAAAAATACCTCGACGGACAATAAACCATGATTGTCTAAGGCATTTATCAACGTGTAAGGGAGAATTGTATTGAAACCGAATGGGGAAAGCCAGAATAGGACTCACATACGAGAGCCGGATAACATACCCGCAGGCTCAGCTGCGGGTCGTTAGCTTACGCAAGCTTAGGCTTGGCTGCGTTTTTCGGCGATATAACGGTCCACTAATTTTTCTAGAATATCTAAGGGAACGGCACCATTTTTCAGCACTACATCGTGAAAATCCCGTAAATCGAATTTATCACCTAGGGCTTGTTTGGCTTTTTCCCGCAGCTCGAGAATTTTCATCATGCCCACCTTATAGGCCGTCGCTTGGCCGGGCATAACGATATAACGCTCGATTTCTGCAGTCACGTCGCGGTCGGACATACCAGTGTTTTGTTTCATATAGTCAATGGCTTGCTCACGGGTCCAGCGGCTATGGTGAATTCCCGTATCGACAACCAGGCGCACGGCCCGAAACAGCTCCGCCTGTAAGCGACCGATATTGTCGAAGGGATCTTGCTGAAAACCGAGTTCCCAGGCTAAACGTTCAGAATAGAGTGCCCAACCTTCGATATAGGCCGTAAACGGCGCCATCTTGCGGATCAGCGGTTGTCCTTCTAACTCCATCGCCACCGCGATTTGGAAGTGATGCCCAGGGATGCCCTCATGGTAAGCCAAGGTGCGCATGCCGTATTTAGGGGTCGCTTTGATGTCGAACAGGTTGGCGTAGAAACGTCCCGGACGACTACCGTCAATCGCCGGCTGCTGATAATAAGCGCCCGGTGCAGTTTTCTCTTTAAATTCAGGAATGCGCACCACTTCCATTCCCGCTTTAGGGCGAATACGGAAGGCATTGTCTAAGCCCGCATTCACTTCATCGAGGATTTTTTGGTAATCCACTAAGATCTGCGCTCGGCCTGCATCTGAATCTTCATAATAGAACTTTGGATCGGCGGCCAGCGCTTCGATTGCCACCGAGAATCCTTGGCTGGTGTCGTATCCCTGCGCGGCCAAAATCGTCATGATTTCGTCCTGAATACGGCTCACCTCGGCTAATCCCTTAGCATGGATTTCATCGGCGCTGTAATTTGTGGTGGTAAAAAACTTCAACAACTGCTCGTAGGCCACATCACCATTCGGCAAGGCCCAATAACCATCGTCCGTGCCTGCTTTGGCCTGTAACGCCGTGAAGTAATCGATAAAGAGTCGATATGCCGGTTTAACGTCGGACTCGATATTGGCTTTTGCCTGCGCGAGCAAACGCGCCTGTTCATCGGCACTGATTTGCGTGTCGGCGAGCTTAGTCTTAAAGGAGCTATAGAGAATATTGTCTTCGACGGGCGCGTTGATGAAGTCATTCATCTCGGTTAGCACCCGCTCAATCACAAACTTAGGCGGAATAATGCCCTTAGCCTCTCGAAGCTTCAGTCCTTCTAGGGTTTGGCCAAATTTAGTCTTCATCGCAATTAAGCGTGATAGGTAGTTTTCAGCATCTTCAACCGAGTGAACTTGGTGCTGCGCCTGCATAAAGCTTGGATAACCATTTTGCACACCAAACAACTGATTTACTGGATAATTGTGATAACGATAGGGTTCAGATGCCAAGGCAAAATCCGCCAGATACAGTGCGATGTCCTTCGAAATGCGCTGATTATCATCCAGATCGGTATCTTGGTAGCTGAGTAAGGTATCCCTTAAGGCACGGACTTGGGTAAAGGTTTTATCCATGGCCGCAGGGCTATCATCGTCGAGCAAGGCATTGTGACCAGTGATGCCAACGGATTCTAAAAATCCCAAGGAGGTTAAGGTCTCTGGGCTTTCGAATGCCATTTTGACCATGCTTCTATCTAAAAACGCACGGAAGAAAAAAGGCTTTTTCGCAAACCATTCATGGGCGGCGAGCGCCCCGAGCAACAGCACGATGGCGAGTGTGCCAAGTCCAATTCGTTTTAATACCGTTTTCAATATTCACGCTCCACTGGTCGTTATTATCAGCATCAATGGGACAATATCCCGAGCGAAAACAATACCACTACCAAAAATCAACAACAATTTAATAAAGTAACGAAAGATGACAACAAACCCATTCTCCGCGAGAAGATTAAAAGCGATTTTATTGCCACAATGAGTCTGGCTAATAAATTATTTTCACTTAGGACTTATGGATGCCGAAAACTGCTATCCTCATGAATACGTAAAGTAAAAATATTTATTTTTTCAATAACTTTTCATAAAAACTCAAATATGAAAGCCCTTATTAAAAATAAAGCTATACAAAAAGTCAGCGTATGTTATTCTGCGTCTTGGCCTGTGAGTCAGACCTATTTATAAGCAATATTATGTTTTTGAAAACCTTCGCTGTATCCTGCAATTTGTTTGCTGTCATGAAGCTTTCCACTCATAACTTATCATCGATGTAAATAATTCTATTTCTGGCTAAAGTCCCGCATTGTTGCGAATTATTTTTGATAAAAATTTGGAGACATTCATGTCTAAAACTACTGGTATAGTAAAATGGTTTAACGAAGACAAAGGTTTTGGTTTTATTTCCCCTGATAACGGTGGCGCTGACGCATTCGTTCACTTCCGCGCAATCGTATCTGAAGGCTTTAAAACTTTAGCCGAAGGCCAAAAGGTTTCTTACGAAGTCGAACAAGGTCAAAAAGGTCCTCAAGCTGCGAACGTTGTTGTTCTGTAATTAAACTCCCGTAAGGGATTAATTAACAACAAGTTTACAGACAAAAATGCCGACTCAGTGTCGGCATTTTTTATTGGTGTCTTTTGGGAATTCTCGTTTTTTTACCTAGTCGTAAACTCTACTAGGGCGTGTTGACGTTTCGAGATTAAATTTTGTTCGTTCTGGCAAGCTCGTGCTCGCGAAACGAGGAATGATGTGTAGTTATTCTACTCAAATGACGAGTGACAAAGAGCAAGGGCTTGCCAGACGAACCCTTCGGGCAGCATTTGGCTGGCTTTTTTGCTGCGTTATCGTCCGTTTATGTAGAATAACTACACTGCACGGACTTTGCCTTGCATAAAAGCCAGCCACATTGCTGCAAAAATAACCCTGAAACGTCAACACGCCCTAGCCATGTAATAATTTCGCTTCCGCTTTTTCTAATCTTCTAGGTTTACCCACAATCAGTAAAATATCACCTGCGCGAAATACCCAATCCTGCTCAGGATGTTCAACTTCGGCGCCGCTGCGGCGGATGGCTCTTAACTCTACCCGAAGCAATTCCCAATCGATATCGGCAACTTGCTTGCCCACGGCATCCGCGCCGCGGTGTAACAACACGGCATGCAGCGACTCTAAGGTAAAATCCGTTTCGGTACCCGAAAAGAAACCGTGTAAAAATTGATAATGATTGCGCCGCTCCGACTCCAGTCGCTTGAGGATCCGTGCCAGCGGCACACCACATTGATGCAGCACCTGCGAGACCAACATCAAACTGCCCTCGAGGGATTCGGGGATCACCTGATTCGCCCCCGCCTTTTGCAGCATATCTAATTCACTGTCATCGCGGGTTCTGACCAGTATTTTGGCGTCGGGCGCCAACTGCTTACACAGGGGTAAGGCTTCTTCTAAACTGCGGGTCTCACAGAAGGTGATCACGATCATTTTGGCGTGTTTAATCCCCACTTGCTTAAGGATCGCCCGCTTGCACACATCGCCAAAATAAATCGGCTCCCCCGCACGGCGCGCCTCAGACACCCGAGTGGGATCAAGATCGAGCACTAAATAAGGCACGGCTTCTGTCTTTAAAAACCGGGCTATGGTTTGACCAACCCGGCCGTAACCTAAAATCAGCACCAGATCGTGATCCTCGGTAATAATAGGCACCACTTCATCCACATGCCCAGACTGGCGGATCCCCAACAGCCACTTGGCAATATCCACGCTATGGCGCACCAACCAAGGGGCAATGCTCATAGACAATACCGCGACCATTACCAACATAGTGCTGGTCTCGTTACTCAATAGCCCATAACTTACCGCAAGGGCTAACACTACAAAACTGAATTCACCGACCTGTGCCAGACTCAAGGCCGTGCTGATGGCAATCCGAAAAGGCTCTCCGACCAGTCGCAATAAGCCATGGATAATCAGCGCCTTGCCAACGACTACCGCCAGCAGAATAAGTAAAATCTGCCACCAAAATTGAATAACGAGTGCGAAATCGAGCATCATACCGATGGAGATAAAAAACAGCCCCATGAGTAAATCGCGAAACGGCCGAATATCCGCCTCAAGCTGGCGGCGGTACTGACTCTCGCCAAGTAGCATTCCCGCCATAAATGCCCCTAGTGCCATAGACAAGCCTAACCACTGGGTAAAAGCCCCCGTGACTAAGGCCACTACCAACGTCGAGAGTACAAAGAGTTCATTGGAGCGGGATCTTGCCACCTCATCAAACAGTCGAGGTAAGGCCCATTTGCCTAAGGCCATCAGCAAGAAGAAAGCAAGAATCCCCTTCAGCAGCGCCAAGGCGATTGCCGCTAACATCAAGGGCTCATCATTCTGCCCGAGCAATGGCAGCAAAATAAGCAGAGGAACGACGGCTAAATCCTGAAATAACAACACACTGACCGACAGCTCACCATGGCGACGCCTTAGCCAGCCCTGCTCGTTAAGTAGCTTGAGTACAATCGCGGTGGAAGAAAGTGCAATCGCTGCGCCGATGACCAGAGATTCTACGCCATTCAAGCCGCAAGCTAACGCAATCAACATAGTCAACACTGTGGTCACCACCACCTGCGCGCTACCTAATCCAAATACGGTTCTGCGCATGGCCCACAGCCGAGGGACCGAAAACTCGAGTCCCAGTGTAAACATCAAGAGCACGACCCCAAGCTCGGCGACGGACTGCATTTGCTGCTGGGTAAACCAATGGAACCCACTGGGCCCACTCACCACACCGGTTAATAAATACGCCAAAATCGCCGGCAAGCCGATACGCCGCAGCAAGGCAATCGCAACGATCGCAATCACTAGCATCAGCAGTATCTGGATTAAGAAACCATGCTCCATAGGCGAGATAACTCCTGTCAAATAACTGGCGTGTCAAAAATATGGGAGTGCGCTTTAAGCTTAACTGAGTGACATACAAAGACAAATTTTATTAGCAAACAACACGGCACACATATTGCTTAACCAAGGTAACAGTTTTTATCGCCATTTCATTTGCTGGGGTAATCATAATGGACTTTGGCTTAGCGACAACCTTATATCCTGATGAATATAACTATCAAACAGAGGCATACAGTCCTGCATCTACGCCACTGGATTTAGTGCAAGTGATCCAGCAGCTGCACGCGAGCTTAGATCCGCGGACAGTCTTTGCCTGCTACGGCAAAGTGCTAGGACAACATCTGCCCGTCCAAGGTGTTCGCCTGCAAGCAGAACAACAAAAATTAAGTTGGGGTAAGCGTTATGGGATCAGTCTTAAACGACAGATCATCTGTGGCGGCACCCCACTGACACTGCAGTATCAACTGCTGACGCCGCTCACGCCTTCGCAAACCATTATCCTGCAAGAGATTGAGCCCTTGCTGCTGCAACCATTATTAAATGCCATGCAGTATCAAGAGATGTCGATGCAGGCGATGTTCGATTCCCTAACAGGCCTTGGCAATCGTCATTATTACACTCAAAGTTTAAAAAATGCGGTGGCCAGAGCCCACAGAAAGCAGGGCGCGGTGTCACTTATCGTATTGGATTTGGATAATTTTAAGCAACTTAACGATAGATATGGTCACAAATGCGGTGATTATATTTTGAAAGAGTTTGGAGACATTATCCGCAGCAGTATCCGCAGTACCGATCAGGCTTTCCGTATTGGGGGCGACGAGTTTGTGGTGATAGTGCAAGGTAATATTCATGCAGCGGGCTTACTGTGCGAACGTATTGTCACGGCGACCAATGCCCATGCAAGCTTCCATCAATTTGGCGTGAGCAGTAGCCTCGGGGCGGCTGAGGCGAGCGACACCATGGAAGCTGAACAACTCTATGAGCAAGCGGATAAAACCTTATATCAAGCCAAAGCTTCGGGCCGTAATTGCTACAAGTTAAGCCCAACCCAACTGTCTTAATCGAGCATGGATGCTGCTCACTGGCGATAAAGCATGGCAAATAGACTTTGCTATCCGATAGCCTGCCCATCAAACTTAAGCCCGACGTCATCCCCTTGGGCACAAAATGCCTTTTCGACCCAGAGTCCCAGCGCCATCACTAAACGCTCGTTATAGAACAAGAACCCCACCTCAGCACGTAACCATGGCGGCACAGCGCATTCTTGCCAGAGTTTTTTTAGCTCGCGCCCTTTATCGCGAAAATGCGGCTGACAGCGAAATTGTCCCGGCAGCTGATAACGCAAGCTCACCACCTCATCCGCATTGGGTAATCGCAGCCGAGGCCCCATGGTCGCTAAGGTAAATGGCGCCATTTTATCTTCAACCATTGTTGATGCTTGAGTCAGTAAAGCCAGAATATCTTGATGCAGTTCGCGCGCTGTGATTCGCGGCGCGGTGGATGCGGTGCTTAGCGTATCCAGATAAAGCGTGCCAGCAAAGCGGCGCAGCAGACAGTCACCAATCTGAAGCTGCACTTTGGCATCCTCTTTTGCCCCCATTAACTGCTGCAGAATTTGCTGTAGCTGTACATAGGAAGGCAAAGCAAAACCTTGGGATTCGATAAAGCCCCGCAGCAGTAATCCTTGCCATTCGCTGGTTTGCGTAGAGAGCGCATCAAGCTTAAGCACGGTTTGCTGGGTAAAGGGCGCCTCGGTTAACAGCTTAGGTAAACGCTCACTCACCTCGGCATCCACTATGGCCTGCTGCTCGGCGCAAAGCTGGGCGCTGCGACTTGCGGTGGTGGCGATACTGGGCCAACGTGCTTTTAGGCGTGGGATAATCTCGAGGCGTAAAAAGTTACGATCGTATTTATCGTCTTGATTACTTTCATCTTCGATATGCACTAACTGCTGCGTTTGGGCAAAAGCTTCAATCTGCTCACGGCTAATATCGAGTAAGGGACGCGCTTGCAGGCAAGCCCCCTTCTCGCCGAGTGAGAGCATTTGGATTTGCCCCATGGCGGCTAATCCTTTGGGGCCCTGACCGCGTTTGAGGGCGAGTAGAATCGTCTCGAGTTGGTCATCTTCATGGTGGGCGGTCAGCAGCACATCCTGAGGCTTAAGGTGCTGCAATATCGCCTGATAACGCATTTTTCGTGCCTCGGCTTCAACACTCACTCTCGGCCCTAGGGTCAGTTGCACCCGCTCGACCGTGATTGGCAAACCATAGCTGGCGGCGCGAGTTTGGCAGTGCTCGGCCCAAGCATCGGCATTAGGGCTCAAACCATGGTGCACATAAATCAGTTGATAATATAACTCGGGGTGATGTTTGGCGAATTCGCTCAAACCGTAGGCGAGCACTTCGGAATCGACGCCGCCGCTGTAAGCAAGGACTAACTTGCTCCCCGCTTGCTGCGGTAAGCTCGCTAAAAATCGCGCTATATGGGCACTCAGTTCCATCGCCGCCATTGCACTCACCCTATAAAATCCATCACTCGCTGATGCTCAATTATCCACTACCAACCCCAAGTCTTTGTCAGCTTATCAATTAGGGGAACAAAATCCGCACCTTATTTGGCCCAAGCAGGCTCTCAAGGGCAAACACCAATTCATCGCTGGGGTTCACTCGCCAATGTTCCGCCAACCTAAATTGGCCCTTGGCCTGCGCTTGACTGTAGTTAATCACCACGGGTACGGCACCATTGCGCCACGGGCTTATCGATTGCTCGATACTTTCGAGCACGCTAGGCGTTAGCTGCGAAGCGTCTAGATCGATTTCTAAAGCGCTGGCAAAGTGGCTACGTGCCTCGCTGATATCGATAATGTTGCGCGCCGTCATACGGTTGCCACCGGCAAAATCATCGAAGCTGACTTCGCCTTCGCAGATCAGGATCCTGTCCTTCTCGAGCAGATGGTTAAACTTCTCAAAGGCTTCGGTAAAGAGCATCACTTCGAGGCGCGCACTCTTGTCATCTAGCGTCAGCAGGCCCATTTTTGAACCACGCTTAGTGAGCATCACCCGGGTTGCAACCACAAGGCCTGCCGCCTTCACAGTTTTACCGCGATCGGTTGGATGCACATCCTTTAAGCGCCCAGAAGTGTAATGCTTGAGCTCTTTAAGGTATTGATTAATCGGGTGACCAGTTAAATATAGACCTAAGGTCTCGCGCTCCCCTTCGAGCCAAATTTTATCCGGCCACGGAGTGCATTCGACAAACTGCTGCTTGCTGTCCTCAGGGTCGCTATTGAGCAGACCAAACATATCATGCTGGCCGATGGCCTCGGCCTTCGCATGCTGATCGGCGGCGCTTATCGCCTCAGGCAAGGTGGCCATCATAGAGGCGCGGTGCGGCCCAAGCGCATCTAAGGCACCCGCGCAGATAAGCTTTTCAATCACCCGCTTGTTAAGTTTTTTAAGATCGATACGGGCGCAAAAGTCGAATAAATCTTTAAAGGGGCCGTCCTTACGCGCCTCAAGAATGGACTCAACCGGCCCCTCACCCACACCTTTGATGGCGCCGATGCCGTAGACGATACGCAGATCGTCATCGACGGTAAACTTAAACAGACCTTTGTTCACATCCGGCGGAATAATAGTGAGTCCCATGCGCTCACATTCATCCACTAGGGTGACGATTTTGTCTGTGTTGTCCATATCGGCAGACATTACCGCCGCCATAAACTGCGACGGGAAGTGAGTCTTGAGCCACAGGGTTTGATAGGACACGAGCGCGTACGCAGCGGAGTGGGATTTGTTAAAGCCGTAGCCCGCAAACTTTTCCACTAAGTCGAAGATTTTCATCGCCAACTCGCCGTCGACGCCGTTCTTAATCGCCCCTTCTTTAAAGGTACCGCGCTGTTTGGCCATCTCCTCGGGCTTTTTCTTACCCATAGCACGGCGCAGCATGTCCGCGCCGCCTAAGGTATAACCCGATAGCACCTGCGCAATCTGCATTACCTGCTCTTGGTACAAAATAATGCCGTAGGTGGGCGACAACAGCTCCTTCAAGGATTCATGCTGGTATTGAGAATCAGGGTAAGACACCTCTTCACGACCATGCTTACGCTCGATAAAGTTATCCACCATTCCCGATTGCAGAGGCCCCGGGCGGAACAGTGCCACGAGTGCGATCATATCTTCGAAGCAGTCGGGTTGCAGACGCTTAATCAAATCCTTCATACCACGGGATTCGAGCTGGAATACCGCAGTGGTTTCATAGCGTTGCAACAAGCGGAATGAAGCGGGATCGTCTAGGGGAATCGCCTCAATCCGCACCGGTGGACGGCCGTTTTTAACCTCCACCTTGTTGATCATCTCCAGCGCCCAGTCGACGATGGTGAGGGTTCTTAACCCTAAGAAGTCGAATTTGACTAAGCCAGCGGTTTCCACGTCGTTCTTATCGAACTGGGTAACCGGGTTTTTACCTTCGGCGTCGCAGTAGAGCGGCGAGAAGTCGGTGATCTTGGTGGGCGCAATAACCACGCCCCCCGCGTGCTTACCGGCGTTACGGGTAACACCCTCGAGTTTACGGCACATGTCGATAAGATCTTTCACATCCTCATCGGCATCGTAGGACTCCTGCAGCGCAGGCTCCACCTCAAAGGCCTTGGCAAGTGTCATGCCTGGCTCTGGCGGAATAAGCTTAGAAATGCGGTCCACAAAGCCATAGGGATGGCCGAGCACACGACCCACGTCGCGAATAACCGCCTTGGCCGCCATGGTACCAAAGGTAATAATCTGCGATACCGCCTCACGGCCGTAGAGTTCGGCCACGTGGTCAATCACCTCATCGCGTCTATCCATACAGAAGTCGACGTCGAAGTCGGGCATAGATACCCGCTCTGGGTTCAAGAAACGTTCGAACAGCAGGTCGAATTCGAGGGGGTCTAAGTCGGTAATCTTAAGGGCATAGGCCACAAGCGAGCCCGCGCCCGAACCACGACCAGGCCCCACAGGAATGCCGTTATCCTTACCCCACTGGATAAACTCCATTACGATAAGGAAGTAACCGGGGAAGCCCATCTGGTTGATAACCTTAAGCTCCACATCGAGACGCTCGTCATATTCACCGCGGCGCTCGGCGCGCACTTGTGGATCGGGGAATAAGAACTCTAAACGCTCTTCGAGCCCCTTCTTAGAGCAATCAACTAGAAAATCCTCAATCGACATATCGCCGGTGGGGAAATTCGGTAAGAAGTATTCGTATAAGCGAATGGTAACGTTGCAACGCTTGGCGATTTCAACGGTATTTTCGAGCGCGGCAGGAATGTCAGCAAACAGCTCGCACATTTCCTCTTCACTGCGAAGGTACTGCTGCTCGCTGTATTTTTTAGGCCGGCGGGGATCGGCAAGCGTAAAACCATCGTGGATCGCAACGCGGATCTCATGGGATTCAAAGTCTTCGGGTTTTAAAAACACCACCTGATTGGTGGCGACCACGGGAATGCCCTTTTCCTGCGCCAGTCCCACCGCCATGTGCAAGTAACGCTCTTCATCGGGGCGCCCCGTGCGCAACAATTCGAGGTAATAGCGCCCTTCAAAATGCTGTTGATAAAACTCGCATAAGGACTCAACTTGGGTATTGTTGCCCTTAAGTAGTGCCTTACCTACGTCTCCTTCCCGACCGCCAGATAGCAGTAAAATGCCTTCGTTGTAGGTGACAAGCCATTCTTGGTCAATCACCACACGCCCTTGAACATGGCCACGCAAATAGGCTTGGCTGATGATTTGGGTGAGATTTTGATAGCCATCATTATTCATCGCAATAATGGTTAAGGCACAAAACTCGCCATCAAAACCCGGCACTTGCATCCAAAAGTCCGCGCCGATAATCGGCTTGATCCCCGCCCCATGGCAGCCACCATAAAACTTGACCAGACCACAGAGGTTGTTTTGATCCGTTAAGGCCACTGCAGCCATGCCCTTCGCCTCAACTTGGGCGAGGATGGGTTTGACCTTAGCCACACCGTCGGACATAGAGAAGTCACTGTGGACACGAAGATGCACAAAACGAGGATCGGACATAATTAGAATTATCTTTGGATAGCAGGTTAACAATCACTAAAAAAGCAGACTAACAAAGTCACAGCCCTTGGGCTAGTGACTTCGCTCTCAAGCTGAAGTGAAAACACCCAATCGGTGTTATCGCTCCAGTAATGCCTTGACGGGTTTGAAACTTTTACGATATTGGTCGAACACACCGTGCTCGGCAATGGCGTCAAAATGCGCCTTAGTCGGATAGCCCTTATGCTTGGCAAATCCATACTGGGGATAAGCGGCATCGAGGGCATCCATCTCCCGATCGCGGGTGACTTTGGCAATAATCGACGCCGCACTGATACTCGCAATCAGGCCATCACCTTTGACTATGCTATGACTAGTCAGAGACAGCCCTTGGTGCGTAAACGCCGGACTGCGATTACCATCGACTAAAACTAACTCGGGCGCACGAGCAAGCCCTGCAACCGCGCGCTGCATCGCCAGCATAGTGGCATGCAGGATATTCAGCTCATCGATTTCCGAAGGTGTTGCCCGCCCCACATGATAGCTTAAGGCTTTTTCACAAATCTCATCGAACAAGGCCTCGCGGCGCTTCTCGGTGAGCTTTTTGGAGTCATTTAAACCAACAATGGGGCGATTGGGATCGAGGATCACCGCAGCGGTGACTACATCGCCAACCAGAGGGCCACGGCCGACTTCATCCACGCCCGCCACTAAACCTGTTGAGAAGATGGCCATATCGGCGTCGGTTAACGTCTTAAATACCGCCATTAGTTCACATCCTAGCATCGACCAGTGCTAACACCGCCTCAGCCGCTTTTTGACTGGCATCGCAGCGCAGCATTTGGTGCAAACGCTCAAACTCGGCTTTGATTGGTGCAAAATCGCGGTTCAGCTCAATACCAACCGCTTCGGCAATCTTCTCCGGCGTGCAATCGTGCTGGATAAGCTCTGGCACTACATCTCGCCCCGCTAATAAATTCGGCAAAGAGAAACGATTCACTTGCATCATGGTTTTCGCTATCTGATAGGTCAGCGGACTCACGCGATAGGCGACGACCATAGGACGTTTGATCAGCATGGCCTCAAGCGTTGCCGTGCCCGACGCCAGTAAAATACCATCGGCAGCGGCCATCACCTCACGGGACTTACCTTCTACCATGTGGATTTCCAGATCCGGCGCATGCGCTGTTAACGCTTGCTCAAACTGCTCACGGCGCTTTTGATTCACTAAAGGCGTCACAAAGCGAATATCGGGAAATTGCTGCTTGATAAGTAGCGCTGCCTTCACGAAGGGCTCGGCTAATTGCTTTAATTCGCCGCCACGTGAGCCGGGTAAAATCGCGAGGTATTCGGCCTCAGGATCGAGTTCAAGCAACTGACGGGCGCTCGCCTTATCACTCTCTAACGGAATATCGTCCGCCAAGGTATGGCCGACAAAGGTACAAGGCACCTGATGCTTGTCGTAAAAAGCTTTCTCAAAGGGTAATAACGACAGCACCATATTGGTGGCCTTAGCGATTTTAAAAATACGCTTAGGCCGCCATGCCCATACCGAAGGGCTCACGTAGTGAACAGTTTTAATCCCCTGCGCCTTTAACTTAAGTTCAAGACCGATATTAAAATCCGGTGCATCGATACCGATAAAACAATCGGGCTTAAGTTCGGTGATGGACTTAATCAGGGATGAGCGCACATGGAGTAAGCGTGGCAAGCGTGATAGCACTTCGACTATCCCCATCACGGCTAACTCTTCCATTGCGAACAGGGATTCGAAGCCTAGGGCTTCCATACGAGGTCCACCAATACCGACAAAACGGGCGTTGGGGTGTGTTTTTTGCAGTGCGGCCATTAAACCTGCACCTAAAATATCGCCGGAGAGTTCTCCGGCGACCATTGCAAACACTAATTGAGATTTTTTGCTCATAAACCAATCATATCTGACAAGTAAATGGCACCGCAGCGCATCTCTGCCATGGCATTGTCTAAAGCAGAATATTACGAGCAGTGCCTATGAATGGCATAGTGTAGAGTCTAAGACTCTTAACGAATAATGCCGCGACCCGATGATTTAACAAACTCAATGAACGACTTAACTTGCTCATCGTTCTGCGCATCTTCGGCAAGCGCTTCAATCGCTTCATCAGCAGTTAAACTGCTGCGATATAAGGTTTTATAGGCTCGGCGCACCGCTAATTGGCTCTCCTTAGAGAATCCACGGCGCTTCATACCTTCGCTGTTTAAGCCACGAGGAATGGCAGGTTGTCCCGCCGCCATCACAAAGGGGGGCACATCCTGTAGCAATAACGAGCAACCTGCGGTAAAGGCGTGGGCACCGATATGCACAAACTGGTGAACGCCAGTCATACCTCCGAGAATCGCCCAGTCCCCCACATGCACATGGCCTGCGATAGACGCATTGTTGGCCATAATCACGTTATTACCGACCACACAGTCATGGGCGATATGCACGTAGTTCATAAACAGGTTGTTAGAGCCGATACGGGTTTCGCTATTATCTTGAACCGTACCACGGTGAATGGTCACATGCTCACGGATAATATTGTTATCGCCAATAATGAGTCGAGTTGGCTCGCCTGCGTATTTCTTATCTTGGCATTCTTCACCCACGGAGGCGAATTGGAAAATACGGTTGCCTTTACCGATAATGGTTGGGCCCTTCACCACTACGTGGGAGCTTAACCAACAATCGTCGCCAATCTCGACACCCGCACCCACATAACTCCATGGGCCAATGGTGACGTTTTTACCAATTTTTGCATCGGGATGCACAAACGCTAATGTATCTATCACTGATTAATCTCTCTGCGGGCACACATGATTTCAGCGGAACAAACCACTTCACCATCCACTTTGGCCTCACCATAGAAAACGCCAATCCCGCGGCGCTCTTTAATCATTTTGACTTCAAAATGGATTTGATCGCCGGGCTCAACCACACGTCTAAAACGGGCGTTATCGATACCAGCAAAATAGTACAACACACCAGGAGGCGGTACATCGTCACTCATGGTCTTAAACGCGAGCAGACCAGTAGCCTGTGCCATGGCTTCTAAAATCAGCACGCCGGGCATCACAGGCTGAACAGGGAAATGTCCCTGGAAAAAGGGTTCATTAATCGTCACGTTTTTAATCGCATGGAGACTCTCACCTGGGGTGTAATCCAAAACGCGATCGATTAATAAAAATGGATATCTATGGGGTAGATACTTAAGGATCTCCGTAATATCCATAGTGTTCATTTGATTAGACACGAACCTAGTTCCTCAAAATTGCCTTGGGGCAATTACTCTGGTGTATTTGAATTCTTTTCCAACGTCTTCACGCGTTGGAACAGTTCATCCAATTGACGGAAGCGAACTGTATTTTTACGCCACACTTTGTTTTCCATTGCCACTGTCGCAGAAGAATACAAACCAGGCTCACGCATGTTACCTGTAACGTTTGTCGCGCCAGAAAGATGGACACCATCCGCAATGGTCAAGTGGCCTGCAATCGCGCAGTTACCACCAATAATACAATGTTTACCTATTGTCACACTGCCAGCAATGGTCGTGCTGCCAGCGATCGCGGTATTTTCACCAATAATATCGTTGTGGGCAACCTGTACTTGGTTGTCGATGATCACACCGTTGTGGATCTCGGTATGACCTAAGGCGCCACGGTCAATGGTTGAGTTCGCGCCGATTTCGACGCGATCGCCAATGCGTACACCACCGGTTTGGGGAATTTTAATCCATTGTCCACGCTCGTTGGCGTAACCGAAACCGTCGGAGCCAATAATTGCGCCGGAATGAATAATACAATCTTGGCCTAAATGGACATTATGATAGAGGGTCACATTGGCCCACAGACGAGTGTTAGAGCCTACGATGGAGTCTTGACCAATCACAGAGCCCGCACCAATCTGCACGTTTTCGCCGAGGATCACATTCGCGCCAATCACCACATTGGCACCAATTGCTACGCCTTCGCCTAACTGGGCAGAAGAGTCGATTTGTGCCGATGGATGGATACCTACGGCCGCCTTGGGCGTAGTATCTAAAAACTGAGCCACACGGGCAAACCCCACATAGGGGTCTTTAACGACTAACGCAGTGCCTGAATAGTCCTGCGCGTCTTTAGCCGACAATAACACCGCACTCGCTTGAGTTGACTCAAGCTGAGCACGGTATTTGCTGTTGGCTAAAAAAGAGATTTGACCCGATTGGGCATGTTCAAGTGTCGCAACGCTGTTGATCACTAACGTTTCATCGCCTTGGACAACGCCATCTAATAACAGGCTTAGCTCTTTTAAAGTCACACTTTTCATTAATTACTTGCCTTTGCTTAAGGCTTCAACCACTTTGCCACTGATGTCAGCATTTGGCTTAACATAAATGACGGCACCGCGCTGTAAAACTAAATCGTATTTTTCTTTTTCAGCGATAGTATTAATGGCTTTTTGAACCTTAACTAACAGTTTGTTTTGCTCTTCACCTTGGCGACGACGTAAGTCTTCATCCAAAGCTTTTCCTTTTAGCTGATATTCAGATTTTAACGCTTCCATTTTACGAACCAGCTCAGTTTTTTGCGTGTCATTCATTAACGCGCCGTCACGTTGCTGCTTCTCCATCAGAGAGCGCATTTCTTCTTGCATTTTCTGAACTTCAGCCATGCGATCACCAAACTCTGATTTCAGAGATTGGGAGATTTGCTCACGTTGAGGTAACTGTTCAAACACAGCGCCCATATCAACAACCGCAATATTTTCTGCCTGCGCCGCTAAAGGTGCACCTAATAAAGCCAACGTCACCAGGGCACGGTTTACCATCTTGTTCAAAATAGACTCCTTGTTACCTTTGTTATATTCAGCAAAACCTGCCGAGTGTATGCCTTTTAAAAAGTTTTGCCAATATTGAACGAGAAGATCTCTGTTTGATCGCCTTCGTATTCTTTAATCGGCCATGCCAAGCTGAATACCATTGGGCCCATAGGAGACAGCCACTGTAAGCTTAACCCCCAAGACGCTCTGATACGGCCAGGATCACTGTAGTCCTGTAACTTATCAAATTCTTCCGCTGGCAGCGTTTGATACTTAGCGAAATCGAACTCAGTATCCCATACGTTACCCGCATCGACGAAGAAGCTGGTACGAACAGAGTTAGTGTAGGCCTCATCTAAGAATGGCGTTGGTACAATCAACTCCATACTGGCGGTTGCAATCGCGTTACCACCGATAGAACGACCTGAACTGACCTGAATACTGTTTGGATCACCCGGTAAACTACAACCGTCACCCGATGGATCCGGCGCACAAGGCTCGCTACCACGGAAGAGGTAGAATGAACGTGGGCCGACCGAGTTAGACTTAAAGCCACGCAGTGAGGTACTACCGCCCGAGTAATAGTTTTCCCAGAAAGGCAGGATTTGATCATTATCATTAAATTGACCATAACCGTTGCCATAACCTAAACGACCACGCGCCAAAAGCACAAAACTGTGGCTGCGGTTGATGGGGAAATAATAGTTAGTATCGAAGTCAGTCTTAAAGTACTGCAGATCCGAGCCTGGTACTGTCATCTTACCGCTTAAACGCTGTGACGAACCGTCCGTTGGGAAGGTGCCACGGTTTAAGGTACTGCGGTACCAGCCTAAGCTCAGCTCGAAGTTATCGAAGCTTAGATCGGCATTTGGATCATCGTCACGGTAGATATTGTAGAAACGCAGCGCCTGCTCGTAGGCGGAGATTTCTGAAATCGTGTTATGACGATAGCCAATACCACCATTAATACGGTTGTATTCGTTAATCGGGAAGCCTGAGTTTAATGCCACGCCATAGGAGCTGTTTTTATAACGCTCAAGGTTAGCCTCATTCGCATCGAACTCGTTCCAGTAAACGCTGCCACCTAAGCTCACGCCATCTTTGGTCCAATAAGGATCGGTGTAAGATAAGTTAACGTTCTTAGAATACTTGTTGGTGCTCAAACTCACGCCCGCTTGGTTACCCGTACCGAGGAAGTTATTTTGCTGCACACCAAACTGCAGACTTAAGCCCGATTCAGTACCATAACCGACACCAGCGTTAAATGATCCCGATGGCTGCTCTTTGACCTTCACGGCCACATCGACTAAATCGTCGGTACCTGGCACTTGAATGGTTTCGGTATCAACAGTCTCGAAGAAGCCTAAACGGTTTAGACGGGCTTTAGATTGCTCAACCTGCGCCGAGTTTAACCAAGCCCCTTCCATCTGACGCAGTTCGCGGCGCATCACTTCATCTTTAGTGACAGTGTTACCAGTGAAGTTAACCGAACGCACATACACACGTTTACCCGGTTTGATATTGATGTTTAAAGTCACTTCCTTGGTTTTATCATCAATTTCAGGGTAGGTTTTCACTTCAGGGTAAGCGTAACCGAAACGACCTAAGTATTTGCTGTACATCTCTTCGGTGAAGGTCACATCACCGCCGTTGTACATATCGCCCGCCTTAATTGGCAGAATCGATTTCATTAACTCTTCACGGCCCATTAAGTCGCCGGTGAGGTTAACGTCTTTAACCTTGTACTTCTCACCTTCGTTGACGTTGATGGTGATATACAAACCTTTACGGTCAGGCGTCATCGCCACTTGAGTCGAGGTGACTTCAAAGCGGATATAACCCTTGTTGTGGTAATAGGTTTTAATGGTTTCAAGGTCGGCTTGCAGCTTTTGCTTCTGATAGCGACGCTCACCGAACAGATCCCACCAAGCCACGTAGTCTTTGAGTTCTAACATGCCAATAAGCTCAGCATCGGTAAACTCTTTGTTGCCAACCACGTTAATTTGGCGAATTTCAGCCGCTAAACCTTCGGTGAACTTGAATTTTAGTTCGACACGGTTACGGGGCAAGTTAATCACCTGCGCTTCGACTTTCGCACCGTATTTACCCACACCGTAGTAGAAGTCTTGTAATCCCTTCTCGATGCCCGTCAGCATAGTACGGTCTAAGGACTCACCGACTTTCACGCCTGAGCCGTCCAGACTTTCCTGTAACTGCTCATCTTTAATGTCTTTGTTGCCTTCAAAGGTCACGGCGCTGATCGTTGGTCGCTCAGTGACTTTGACAATCAACACACCGCCATCATGACTGACTGAGATGTTCTCAAAGTTAGTCGATGCATACAGGCTTTTAATGGCTTGTTGAATTTTTAACTGGTCAACAGTGTCACCCACTTTCACTGGTAAGCTTAACAAGGCAGCACCCAGTGCGACTCGCTGCAAACCTTCAACTTGGATGTCGGTCACTTCAAAGGGTTGGAAAGTATCCGCCAACACAGTCCCTGAAAACGACGCACCGACGAATAACATCGAGGCAAAAAGTTTATTCAATCTCATAGAGCACTTCTAATTATTAGTCTGTCCTTGCTCAGAGTCGGGCAAAGTCATTGAAGAGCGCGATGCTCATCAACATCAGCAGCAATGCTGCCCCAAATCTGAATCCTATTTCCTGTACCTTTTCAGACACAGGTTTACCAGTGATTACCTCAACGAAGTAATACAGCAGGTGTCCCCCATCGAGCACAGGCAATGGCAGCAGGTTAATGATGCCTAAATTGACACTGATAAGCGCGAGGAAACCGAGAAAGTAAACCAAGCCATAGTTTGCACTATTGCCCGCACCCTGTGCGATTGAGATAGGTCCACTTAAGTTTTTCACTGACACATCGCCAGTAAATAATTTGCCAATCATCTTAAAGCTCACAGCAACAAGTTGCCATGTTTTATCCACTGCTATAGCGAAAGAATCGATTGGGCCATATTCGAGTTGTAGGCGCATATTCTCTGGCCATTGCGCCTGAGCAGGGCTCACCCCAAGCACGCCTATATCTTTGTCATCGCTATTTTTAACACTCGCAGGTGTCACAGAGATGGCAAACTGCTCGCCATTACGGCGCACAGTTAACTCCACAGGCACATTGGCAGAATGTTGAATAATGTCAACAAAAGCTTGCCAATCGGTGTAATTTTGCCCATTGATGGCAACCAAAGTATCGCCGACTTTCAGATCACTCTTAGCCGCCGCACTGCCTTCGCTGATGAGCGCTATTTGTGGCTCAATCGCAGGGCGATACACTCCCAGACCCAACGCCGTAATCGGCGACTCCTTTTCTGGGTCGAAACGCCACTCGCGGGTATCAAGGGTATAAGTGCGAGCCGTGGTATCTAAACCCTGCAAACCATTTAGCGGCGCGAGGGAGACGGTTAAGCTGTCATCGCCAATATGGCCCACTAGCGCTAAATTGACTTCTTCCCAATTGCGTACAGGCTGGCCTGAAATCGCCGTCACTTGCATCGGCTCATTCACTTGGATTTGCGCCGCCGCAGTGCCAGGTGTGGTTGAGGTAATCACAGGCTTGAGCGATGGCACGCCAATTAAATACATTAAATACAGTGCGATAATTGCAAAGATAAAGTTTGCAATCGGACCTGCGGCCACAATCGCAATCCGTTGCCATACACTTTTACGGTTAAAGGCTTGGTCCTTTAAATCATCGGGTACGTCTTCTACTCGTTCATCGAGCATTTTGACATAGCCGCCTAACGGGATCATGGCGATGACGTACTCAGTGCCATCTTGACCTACTTTGCGCCAAATCGCCTTACCAAAACCAATCGAAAAACGTTCAACCTTCACGCCACAGCGGCGTGCAACATAGAAATGGCCGTATTCGTGGGCGGTGATAAGCAGCCCAAGCGCAACGATAAACGAACCTAAGTTCCACAAAAAATCTAACATTCCACTCCTTATGTCATCGTCAAATTGGCTTATTCCTCATCAAATGAGGATTAAGCCAATTTCGCTAACTGTTCGCGGGCATATATCCGCGTTTGCGCATCGAGGGCGATAATATCATCGATGCTGGTCATCGTCCGTTTAGGCACTGATGATAAACAAGCTTCATTCACCTTAGCGATATGGGTAAAACCAATCTGCCCCTGTAAAAATGCCTCCACGGCGATTTCATTGGCGGCATTGAGTACCGTAGTCGCTTCTTGGCCTTGGGCACAAGCGGCGATCGCTAACGCCAAACAAGGAAAGCGATTAAAGTCCGGCTCACAAAAGCTTAACTGTCCGACTTTGAAAAAATCCAAAGGTTCAACGCCAGAGCTAATTCTTTGTGGATAGGACATACAATGTGCAATCGGTGTACGCATATCCGGGTTACCCATTTGCGCAATGACGCTACCATCGCGGTATTGCACCATCGAATGGATAACGCTCTGTGGATGGATAACCACCTTTAATTGGTCTTTCTGGGTATTAAACAACCAGCGCGCTTCAATAAACTCCAAGCCCTTATTCATCATAGTGGCGGAGTCGACTGAAATTTTCGGCCCCATCGACCAGTTTGGATGTTTACAGGCCTGCGCTGGCGTCATTGACGCAAGGCTGGCAAGCTCAGCGGTCAAGAAGGGGCCGCCCGAGCCGGTCAGCAAAATATGGGAAATTCCCGATGCGGCTAAATCACAGCGGCCTAAATTGGCCTGCACCTCTTCGGGTAAACATTGGAAAATCGCATTGTGCTCACTATCAACTGGCAATAGAGTCGCGCCAGAGGCTTTGGTGGCCTCAATAAAGAGTTCACCTGACATCACCAAGGCTTCTTTATTGGCAAGCAATACCCGCTTACCCGCCTTGACGGCGGCTAAGGTGGGCACAAGCCCCGCTGCGCCGACGATAGCGGCCATCACAGTATCCACTTCAGCGGCTGTGACTAAGGCGATGAGTTCATCCTCACCGCTACTGACTTGGATATTAAGCTCAGGGGGAAGCTTGGCTTGTAGTGCTAATGCGGCCTGACTATCGACCATATGGGCGACTTGGGGGCTATGGGTTACACACAGGGCAAGCATCTTATCGACACTCGCATTCGCCACTAAAGCGTAAACACGATAGGCATCGGGATTAGCCGAAATCACACTTAAAGTGCTGGCACCAATCGACCCAGTTGCGCCCAAAATCACCATATTTTGCATAGCGTTACATCCAAAATGCAATGTAGATTAAGGTAAACACCGGCAAGGCCGCAGTGAGGCTGTCGATGCGATCGAGTACACCACCATGCCCAGGCAGAATCGTGCCAGAGTCTTTGATGCAGGCGGCACGCTTAAACATACTCTCGGATAAATCGCCAAGCGCCGAAATCAGTGCCACGAAAATGGTGACCGCAACCACTAACCCTAATTCCTGCTCAGGCGAAATATACATCACGCCAGCGACAACAATCAGTGTTGTCATCAGGCCGCCCAATAAACCCTCTAGAGTTTTAGCTGGGCTCACCGCCGGCATCAGCTTGGTCTTGCCGACCGCTTTACCGACAAAATACGCGCCCGAATCGGCCGCCCAAACAATCAGCATCACCAGTAACACCAATGATGCGCCGTAGTAAGGCGATATTTGCGAACTAATGGATTTGAGTGCAATCAGCGCCACAAAACACGGCACTAGGGTGAGTTGTCCAAACATGGACTTTAGCATCGGGTTCTTTTGCCAGAGTTTGGCGCTTTTAGGGTAAGTCACCACCAACAGCAGTGACACTATCCACCAGAATGCACCGATGGCAATCACGGCAAGATAGATAGGATGAATTTGTCCCCTAAGCCAAATGGTGTCGGCGGGAACAATTAAATTCAACGCGATAAGTAAAATACCGACGGTGCAAGTAAAACTCCATTGAGTCACATCACATTGACTATCGATGATCCTGCCCCACTCCTTAGCGGCGATCAGAAACACGGCCACTAAGGCCCAAGCAAAGTACTCTACGGGGAGTAAAAAGATCGCTCCCAAAACTAATGGAATTAACCAAATTGCTGTTATTATACGTTGTTTTAGCAAAAAAAATCCCTCATGACGTTTTACAATGCGCGCATCTCATCAATTTGACTTCCGGTCAAACCAAAACGGCGCTGGCGACTGGCAAAAGTAGCAATCGCTTCATGAAAAGCCTGTTCATCGAAATCAGGCCAAAGGGTGTCCATAAACACCAATTCAGCATAGGCAGCCTGCCAGAGCACAAAATTGCTGATCCGGTAATCCCCGCCCGTACGGATCATTAAATCAACTTCACTCTGATTTTGCATGCACAAATGTTCACTCAGGGCTTCTTCGGTGAACTGACTGCTGGTCATTTCGCCATTTTCCACCTTTTCAGCTAACTTTTGCGCAGCTTGCAGTATGTCCCAACGGCCACCGTAATTGGCCGCTACATTCAATATCAATCCACTGTTGCCTGCGGTTTTTTCTTCTGCGGCACGAATTTGTTTTTGTAAACGCGCAGAAAAACGGCTGATATCGCCGATGATATTCAATCGAACTTGGTTTTTATCGAGTAACTTAATTTCCCGTTGTAACACGGTAAAAAACAATTCCATCAGCAAGCTGACTTCCTTATCGGGTCTGCGCCAATTCTCGCTGGAAAACGCAAATAGCGTCAGCGATTGTATCCCTAACTGACTGGCCGCACTCACCGCACGTCTCACCGCCTTTACGCCGGCTTTATGCCCCATCACTCGTGGTTTGCCCTGGGTTTGGGCCCAACGTCCATTACCATCCATAATAATCGCAACATGTTTAGGTAATGACTGTTTAACGAGTTCGGGTAATACCTCCGGTAAGCTTGTCTGAGCACAAGCATCCTGCTCAGTTGACCTAGATTGCGGATCAAATTCCACTGTGGATGACATCTATTACAACCCTTTAAAATAGACAAACGCCGTGTAGTATACCCCTACACGGCGTAGCAACTCTAGCTTATAGCGCCTGAGATTAGACTTCCATCAACTCAATTTCTTTGGCCGCTAAAATCTCATCGACCTTCTTAATGTGAGCATCGGTGAACTTTTGCACTTCGTCTTCAAAGCGGCGAACATCGTCTTCAGTACATTCTTTGGCTTTTTCGAGCTTCTTCACTTCAGAAATCGCGTCACGACGTACGTTACGAATCGCCACACGGCCGCCTTCGGCTTCTGCACGAACCACTTTGATGAAGTCTTTACGACGTTCTTCAGTCAGTGCTGGTAATGGAATACGTAAGGTTGCACCCGCTGACATTGGGTTTAAGCCAAGGTCTGAGCTCATAATCGCTTTCTCAACCGCTTGGATTGCACTACGGTCGAACACAGTCACAGACAGAGTACGCGCATCTTCAATACCCACGTTCGCCACTTGGTTCAGCGGGGTCATAGTGCCGTAGTAAGACACTTGGATAGAGTCCAGTAAGCTTGGGTGTGCACGACCAGTACGTACTTTCGCCATTTGGTTCTTAGTCGCTTCTACGCATTTACCCATGCGCTCTTGAGCATCTTTTTTAATATCTGCAATCACGTTAAATGTCCTTCTTGGTCATTAAATAACTTATTTCGCTCTGATCATTGTGCCTTCTTCTTCACCCATGACCACGCGGCGCAGTGCACCTGGTTTGTTCATGTTGAATACTAGGATTGGCATGTCATGATCACGCGCCATCGTAAAGGCTGCTAAGTCCATTACTTTTAATTCTTTGTCCAGTACTTCAGTGTACGTTAAATCATCGTACTTGACTGCTTCTGGATTTTTCATCGGGTCGTCAGAATAAACGCCGTCAACTTTAGTGCCTTTTAGCACGACTTCTGCTTCGATTTCAATGCCGCGTAAGCAAGCAGCAGAATCGGTAGTGCAGAATGGGTTACCAGTACCCGCAGCAAAAATCACTACACGGCCTGATTTTAATAAGCTGATAGCCTCAGCCCAATTGTAGTCGTCGCATACCCCTTTTAACGGGATTGCCGACATCAGACGAGCATTAACATAGGCACGGTGCAGGGCATCACGCATGGCCAAGCCGTTCATAACCGTTGCCAGCATACCCATGTGATCGCCCACCACACGATTCATGCCCGCTTTTGCTAGGCCTTCACCGCGAAATAGATTACCACCACCAATGACCACCCCCACCTGAATGCCTAACTCTACCAGCTCTTTCACTTCTTGAGCCATGCGATCTAACACTTTAGGGTCGATGCCGAAGCCTTCGTCGCCCATCAGTGCCTCGCCACTTAATTTTAGAAGAATGCGTCTAAATGCAGGTTTTGGATTGGTGCTCATATTTTTTTGTCCTGGTCATAACAAGACCGCAGCCATTGCTGCGGTCTTGGGGGTATTTAGCGTTGGCGATTAAGCCTTTTTAGAAGCAGCGATTTGAGCAGCAACTTCAGCTGCGAAATCTTCTTCTTTCTTCTCAATACCTTCACCCACTTCTAAACGAATGAAGTTAGTGACTTTAGCGCCTTTCTCTTTCAAGAATTCGCCAACAGTTTTCTTTGGTTCCATGATGTAAGCTTGACCAGTCAGAGAGATCTCACCGGTGAACTTCTTCATACGACCAACAACCATTTTCTCTGCGATTTCAGCAGGCTTGCCTTCATTCATAGAGATTTCGATTTGCAGAGCTTGTTCACGAGCAACTACGTCTGCTGGAACGTCTTCTGGGTTAACGTATTCTGGCTTAGAAGCAGCAACGTGCATTGCTAAGTGCTTCAGAGTTTCCTCATCCGCTTCACCAGTGACTACAACACCAATACGCTCACCGTGACGGTAAGAAGCTAATTGAGTGCCGTCGATGTACTCAACGCGACGAACGTTGATGTTTTCACCGATTTTAGCAACCAGAGCAACACGGGCTTCTTCGAATTGGGCTTTTAAGTCTTCTAAAGACACTTTAGACGCTGCAGCAACGTCTAAAACAGCGTTAGCAAAACCTAAGAAGTTCGCATCTTTAGCAACGAAGTCAGTTTGGCAGTTTACTTCTAACAGTACTGCGAAACCTTCACCGTTTTTGATCAGGATAGTACCGTCAGCAGCGATGTTACCTGCTTTCTTAGCAGCTTTAGCAGCACCAGACTTACGCATGTTGTCAATTGCTAACTCCATGTCGCCGTTGGTTTCTTCTAACGCTTTTTTACAATCCATCATGCCTGCGCCAGTACGCTCGCGCAGTTCTTTAACTTGGGCAGCAGAAATTGCCATTGTTAAATCCTCTCTAAAAATTCGACTAATTTGCAGATATAAAACAGGGGCCGAATGGCCCCTGTTAACCAATCAAAATCTTGGTTAATAAGGGTGATGAAACTCATCCCGCCTTATTATTATTCGGCTTCTACGAAACCGTCTTGCTCAGCTTGAACAGCTAAATCTTGACCACGGCCAGCGTTAGCAGCTGCAGCAACAGAAGTAGTGTACAGGCGAATAGCGCGCATTGCGTCGTCGTTACCAGGAACGATGTAGTTAACACCGTCTGGAGCAGAGTTAGTATCAACAACTGCAACAACAGGGATACCCAGGTTGTTAGCTTCTTTAATAGCGATATGCTCGTGGTCAGCGCCGATAACGAATAATACGTCTGGCAGGCCGCCCATGTTCTTAATACCGCCTAAAGATTTTTCCAGCTTTTCAAGCTCACGAGTACGCATCAGCGCTTCTTTCTTGGTCAGCTTGTCGAAAGTACCGTCTACTGATTGGCTTTCCAGTTCTTTCAGACGCTTGATTGACTGACGAACGGTTTTCCAGTTAGTCAGCATACCGCCTAACCAGCGGTGATCAACGTAGTACTGATCGCAAGAAATAGCAGCTTCTTTGATCGCTTCGCCAGCAGCACGTTTAGTACCAACGAATAATACTTTACCTTTCTTTGAAGCAACGTTGCTGATGAAAGCCAGTGCTTCATTGAACATTGGCACAGTATGCTCTAGGTTGATGATGTGAACGCCGTTGCGAGCACCGAAAATGAATGGCTTCATTTTTGGGTTCCAGTAACGGGTTTGGTGACCGAAGTGGACACCGGCCTGGAGCATATCGCGCATTGAAACTGTAGTCATTTCTATTACCTTAAAATTTAGGGGGTTAGACCTCCACGTATCCCATGTCTTCGACCCCGCAGTTAACAGCTGAGGGCACCCCGAAGAATGTGTCGACACGTGTGTGATTTAGTATTTAGATAAATTGCCATGTATAATGGCCGCCATCTTTAGTCTTGCCTTGGGTTAAGATAAGCAAAAGCTGACCTTATACATCCTGCAAGACTTAAACATAACGGCGCGCTTTATACCATAAATAGCCCTAAAGCACAAATTTTTGCATTGGGTAGATGCCGCCAATAGACATCGAAGACACAAGAGAAAACGCAATGAGTATAGTCATTAAGACAGCAGAAGAAATCGAGAAAATGCGCGCAGCGGGTAAGCTGGCCGCACAAGTATTAGAAATGATCGCCCCTTATGTTAAGGCTGGCGTGAGCACTAATGAACTAAACGATATCTGCGCCAAATATACCGAAGAGCAAGGCGCGATTTCTGCCCCGCTCAACTACCATGGTTTTCCTAAGTCGATTTGTACTTCGTTAAACAACGTTATTTGCCATGGTATTCCCAGTGACCGCGTTCTCAAGGATGGCGATATTCTCAATATCGATATCACAGTAATCAAAGACGGTTACCACGGTGACACCTCTAAAATGTTCTTAATCGGTGAAGTCAGCCCTAAGGACAAACGCCTGTGCCGTATCGCGCAAGAGAGTCTATACCTCGCCATTCGTAAGGTTCGCCCTGGGTTAAAACTGGGAGAAATCGGCAATACTATCGAAAAATTCATCAAAGCCAGCAAAACAGGTCTTGAGAAATATTCCATCGTGCAAGATTATTGTGGTCACGGTATTGGTGCCGGTTTCCATGAAGAGCCGCAAGTCATGCACTACCGTAATGGCGATAACACCATTTTACGCCCTGGCATGTGTTTTACCATTGAGCCGATGATCAACGCTGGTCGCCACACCACAGTGTTAGACCGTGACGATAAGTGGACTGTCACCACCTCCGATGGTAAAAACTCTGCCCAATGGGAACACACATTATTAGTGACCGAAACCGGTGTAGAAGTCCTGACTCTGCGTGATGAGGAAGACTTCCCGCGTATCATTAATCACTAAGCGACATACTTAGTACGTTAGGACTCAGAGGATTACTGAACACCTAACTCATCCAAACAAGGGACTCGATGAATACAGCTCTGCTAGCTAAACAATCATTAATCGAACAGAATCAAACGCTTTTAGCAAGATTCAAGGCCAAAACCCCGATTGAAGAGCTAGTGACGCAGCGCTGTCAGTTCGTCGATTTCCTCGTCAAACAGGCCTGGCAACAGCACGGTCTGGACCAACATCCTATCGCCCTGATCGCCGTTGGCGGCTATGGTCGCGGCGAGTTACATCCGCACTCGGATGTCGATTTATTATTCCTGTTCGAAGGTGAGTTATCGCAGGCGGCTGAAACCGCACTGAGCGAATTTATCGCCTTTTTATGGGACGCCAGCCTTGAAATTGGCCACAGTGTTCGCACCCTCAGCGATACCTTAAATCTAGGTCGAGAAGACATTACCATCGCCACTAACCTGCTCGAGGCTCGGCTACTCTCAGGCCCAGAATCCCTGTTTGATCAACTCTATGACGCCATCCGCCAGAGCGACTTTTGGACGTCGAGCCAGTTCTTTATCGCCAAACGTGATGAACAAACGGCCCGCCATGCCAAGGCAAGCGCCTTCGATCTTGAGCCCAACATCAAAAGTTGCCCCGGCGGCCTACGGGACATTCAAACCATCGCCTGGGTTGCTATGCGCCACTTTGGCGCCTCACGCTTAGAGGAACTGGTTCAATACGAATTTTTAGAACCCGCCGAATTAGAAGAGCTGCTCGAGTGTCAGCATTTTCTGTGGAAGCTGCGCTTTGCCCTGCACATGGCGGTCGGGCGCGATGAAAATCGCCTGCTGTTCGATGTCCAGCGCCAAGTGGCCGAACTAATGGGCTATGAAGACGCCACTCAACTCGCCGTTGAGCAGATGATGAAACGCTACTATCGCACGGTACGCCGGGTGATGGAGCTGAACGAAATGCTGCTGCAACTGTTTAAGCGGGCGACACTGGGCCAAACCAAGGCCTTAGAAATTCAAGCGATTGACAATAACTATCAACGACGCGGAGCCTTTATCGAGGCCCTAAGGGACGATTTATTCGATAGCGGCAAAGAAATTGTACGCCTCTTTGTCCATGTCGCTAAAAACTCCAATATTAAAGGCATTTATGCGCCGACGCTGAGATCGCTAAGGCGCGCACGCCGAGCACAGCTGCAACCCTTGCAGGAAAATCCTCAGTGCCGCCAAGCCTTTATGGAAATCTTAAAGCATCCTCGTGGCATCGCGGCCTTATCGCTGATGCATAAACACGGGGTGCTGTCGGCCTATTTACCCGCATGGCGCAATATCGAAGGTCAAATGCAATTTGACCTGTTCCATGCCTATACGGTGGATGAACACACCCACAGATTGCTGCTCAATATCGAGCGCTTCTCACAGCCGGAGCAGAAGGAAGAGTTTCCTTTAGGCTCAGTGCTTATCAATCAGTTACCGAAAAAAGGTTTGTTGGTACTTGGCGCAATTTTCCATGATATCGCCAAGGGACGCGGTGGCGATCACAGCAAGCTTGGCTCAAGCGATGCCCTCGCCTTCTGTAAGCTCCATGGCTTGAACGACCACGATGGCCGCTTAGTCGCTTGGCTGGTCGAAAATCACTTAGTGATGTCGGTAACCGCTCAGCGCCGCGATATTTCCGATCCCGATGTGGTGGCCGACTTTGCCAGCAAGGTGCGCGATGCGGTGCATTTAAGTTATTTATATTGCTTAACCGTCGCCGATATCTGCGCCACCAACGAGAAGACCTGGAACAACTGGAAAGGCTCACTACTGCGTGACTTGTATTTCTCCACCCAAAGGGTGCTAGCACGGGGGAAAGAAAAACCCGTCGATATCCGTGCGCGGGTGCGCGAATACCAAGCCAAGGCCAAGAAAGACCTGCTTCGCCGTGGCGTGAAAGAAAAAGATTTAGATACCCTCTGGCAACGCTTTAAGGCCGACTATTTTTTGCGCCACCAGCCAAATCAGGTTGCTTGGCATGCCGAAGCTATCCTTAAGCATAAACAGTTGGATGAGCCGCTGGTGCTGGTGTCCAAACACACGACACGCGGCGGCACTGAACTTTTTGTCTACTGTCAGGACAGGCCTAAGCTGTTCGCCACCGTGATGGCGGTGCTCGATAATAAAAACATCAACGTCCACGACGCTAATATTATGACGTCGAAGGATAATTACGCTCTCGACACCTTCGTTATCCTCGAGCAAGACGGCGCCCCCGTGAGCCAACTCTCACGCATTCAGAGTATCCGTAAGGCCCTTGAAAAGGCGCTTGCAAGCGATAACCCTAAGCTGCCGCGCTTTAGAAAGCTGTCACGCAAGATGAAACCTTTTAATGTTCCCACTCAGGTGAGTTTCCTTGAGAGTAACCGTCATGGTACAAGTATGATGGAACTTATCGCCTTGGATACGCCGGGATTATTAGCTAAAGTGGGCGATATTTTTTATCGCTGCAACACGACCTTGCTAGCCGCCAAGATCACCACCATTGGCGAGCGAGCCGAAGACTTTTTTATTTTGCAAACCAATGATGGCTTGCAACTCAATGAAACCCAAGAGAACACGCTCAAGGAAGCCTTGATTAGCGCGCTGAGCGCCATCAACACAGAGTCAACCAATTAACCAAAACGGGAGAAGTAAATGGAGGCTTTACGCCAACGTATTGAGGCCGCATTTGAAGCGCGTGCCGACATCACACCAAGCACTGTTGACGCAAGCGTGCGTAACGATGTGCAAAATGTCATCAATATGCTCGATAAAGGTGAACTGCGCGTCGCCGAGAAAATCGATGGCCAATGGCATGTACATCAATGGTTGAAGAAGGCGGTATTACTGTCATTCCGTATTTTCGATAACGCGGTTATCGATGGTGCCGAAACCAAATATTTCGATAAAGTACCGTTAAAGTTCGCCGAGTATGACGAAGCCCGCTTTAAAGCCGAAGCCATCCGTGTGGTGCCATCGGCAACCGTACGTAAAGGCTCTTTTATCGGTAAAAACACTGTGTTAATGCCTTCTTATGTGAACCTTGGCGCCTACGTTGACGAAGGCACTATGGTTGACACTTGGGCAACCGTTGGCTCATGTGCGCAAATCGGTAAGAACGTGCACTTATCTGGCGGTGTTGGCATCGGTGGCGTACTCGAGCCGCTGCAAGCGGGTCCGACCATTATTGAAGACAACTGCTTTATCGGCGCACGCTCTGAGATTGTCGAAGGCGTTGTCGTTGAAGAAGGCTCTGTGATTTCAATGGGCGTTTATATCGGCCAAAGCACCCGTATCTATGACCGTGAAACGGGCGAAATCCACTATGGCCGCGTACCAGCTGGCTCTGTCGTAGTATCGGGTAACCTGCCATCGGCTTGCGGTAAATACAGCCTATACGCTGCGATTATCGTTAAAAAAGTGGATGCGAAAACCCGCGGTAAAGTGGGTATCAACGAACTGTTACGTATCGTCGATTAAGCCATATTCATGCTGTACACCATGCCAAAATGCCAAGCTAATGCTTGGCATTTTTTATGGTAAAAACACACTCCAAAGGCCTCAAAGACACATCAAGTTACACCGAGACACACTCTGTTCCCAACCCCACATTTAGATACACTTCTGCGGCCAAATCCCTCTGCAAGGCTGGTAAAAACAGACTTTACTCAAAGGGTCTACTCACCCGTCAAGGAGCTAAAGATGAAAGCAAGATTGGTAAAATTGGGCGGTGCCGCCCTACTCTACACTATAGGAATAGGCTCAAACGCTTTTGCCGCCATGGATCCACAGTTAGAAAATACTTTAGTGGCGGTTTGTAAGGCTGGGGCCAGTAATAATCTGATCTCATTTAGCAACACTATGCAGGAATACCGCATCAACCAAGCTCGGATATTCCCTCGTTTGGTCTGTAACGGCGAAAGCTTCCATCAGTTCGCCCTCAACCAAGGCGCCGACAAAACCGCCAAACGTATTGGCCGTTACGTACAAGGTACTGTCACCATCAAAGATATCGCCCAAAATTCAATGGATGAGGTGTATGCCGTTAATTTTTAATTTGAACGTCACGGTAAGATTAGGCGTCAATTTGACGCCTTTTTATTGCTATCGATTTAAGGGATGAACGATTAATGACGATTTGGAGTACATGCGGCAGACACCTTGGGTTCAGTTCATGTAGCCAACACAGATAAATCCAAACAAAGTTGTTAAATCAACCGCTCCGCCTCTTGGCGATCTTTATTTGCCATGGCGATGGTTCGCCAGCCAATCACACCTATCGCATGCTGAGCTTTATTCACCACGACCAAAAACTCAGTATCCATTTGGTTAAGCAGCTGCAAGGCATCTTCAGAGGTGGCGACATCGCTAATCAAAGGTACTGAGTGCTCCATAATTTGATGGGCTTTTTTTCGCAGGAATGCCCTGTCGTGTTCCCGCTCCGCCGCTGTGCCAATCAAGGGGCTAAGCCAATAATCCACTAGGCGCTGAGTGATCACACCGATGATTTTATGGCTCTCATCGAGCACCACCGCCACCTTGGCATGGGCCGCAGTTAATAAACGTTTGATATCGGCAAGCTCATGGTCGAGTGTCACAGACACCACAGGATCCAATACCGCAGCGCCGACATGATCACTAATACTCAGTTCGCGATTGATTAAAATCTCTAAGCAAGTATCGACAATTTTCGCGTCAAACAAGCTACCTCGACCCGCTTTTAATACCTCAGTCATTTTAGCCAACCCCATAGAGGGGCGATAAGGGCGATGGGACAAGATAGAGTCGGCCACATCGGCCACGGCAATGATCTTGGCCTCATAAAGGATCGCTTTATCCTTCAAGCCTAAGGGATAACCCGAGCCATCGAGCCGCTCGTGGTGCTGCAAAATCATCTGCTTAATCGGCCAAGGGAATTCCACATCGGCAACAATTTCGGCTCCATGCAACGGATGGGTTTGAATTAATGCGTACTCTTCTTTGGATAATTTAGAGGGTTTAGTCAAAATCTGCGACGGGATCGCAAGCTTACCAATATCGTGTACCAGCGCACCGATTTTAAGCCCTTCTAATCGCTGCGGTTCAAGCCCGAGTTTTTCGCCAATCAAATAGCTTAACTGGGCAACCGATTTTTGGTGTCCTGCGGTATAGGCATCCTTTAATTCAAGCGCCTCCGAAATCGCGCTGATTAGCTGGGTCAAGGATTGGGATAACTGCTCTTTTTGCGCCTTGATGATTTTTGATTGGCGCGACACCGCCCGCAGACTGCGGGGAAGCTCAATCGAATGCCATAAAATACTCGCGAAGGTCAGGAGCGAACGGGCATCATTGCGGCTATAGGGCTCGTCTCGCCCCACGACACACACTATCCCGGCTAAACGGTGATGGAACACCATAGGCACAGCAAGGTAGCGCTCCCCCAGCAGTAAGCGGTCAAACAACAAATTATCCGGCCGATTATCCGCTAACGTATTCTCAATAATGGGTTTGTAATCTTTAACACACTCCTGCCATAACTGACTTTCCAGCTCTGAGGCTTGGGTATTTTCTTCGACAAATTCGGCCTGGTTGACCTTAGGCGCGGGATAGTCCGAACGGGCCGCGAGGGTGAGTGACTTAGATTTATCGTTATGCAGCAAAATGAAGCCGTAGCGGCTGTTCATCAACGCAATCGCCTTTGCGACGGCGACCTTAAACACTTGTTCCTGTGGAGATTGGATCACATCATCAATATGTTGCAGCCAAGCATCGCTCGCTTGAATCGCTTGGCGATAATCGGCATGCAGCCCTTTGAGTGGCCACTCTTCGAAATTGATTTCAGAGAGGATGAGTTGCCAGCCCTGCTCAGGAATAGCGTACAGGGCAAAATGCACCCGCATGCCCTGATTATCCCGCAGCACCAGCCCGATGTAGTTATCGGTACGTTGAAGAATATCACGGCAAAGTTCGGCATTAAATTCAGTAAATAACTGACAAATCGGCTGATTGATGATCTGTGCCGCCGAGCGATGGCAACGCTGATAAAACGCCCGGCTCATGCACTGCACCCGAAACTGACTATCTAGCCGTGCCCAAGACAAAGGTAAATCCTCGGGCAGGTCTTTTATTCCTATAATGAGGCTACGGCTCATAGACATCAAACACCCCTTCCATGATGGATGCACTGGCCGAACAACAATCCCAAATCAAGTGCTTGAGGTTCGGCTCAAGGTGCAGCAACTCGGTGATAACGTCTTAAATATTGCAAGTAACCTTACTGATAGCAAGCCCAAAGCCGCCTGTTAATCCTAAAGTCTTAATCGGCAAGTCCGCAGCTATATTTCAAGTTAGTACAAGCAAGTTAGCCTTAAAAAACAATGGTTTTATTACCGTAAACCACCACTTGCTCATTCAGCACAAGCTGTAACGCTTTACTGAGGACGCTTTTTTCGACATCGCGCCCCGCTTTGGCCATTTCAAGCGCGCTGTAACTGTGATCGACGGGGATCACGTCCTGCTTAATGATTGGTCCTTCATCGAGGCAATTATTCACAAAATGCGCAGTCGCGCCGATGATCTTTACCCCTCGCTCCCAGGCTTGGCGGTAAGGGGCGGCCCCAATAAAGGCAGGTAAGAAAGAGTGATGGATATTGATGATACGGTTTGGGTATTCGGCGACAAAATCCGGCGTCAGCACCCGCATATATTTAGCGAGCACCAGATAATCAGGCGCGTATTGCGACACGGCGGCCAATAACGCCTGCTCATGCTGAATTCTGTCGAGCCCTTCGTGGCTTACTAGATGAAAAGGAATATCAAATTTTTCAACCAATTCCCTTAACACATCATGGTTGCCCACCACGGCTGCTATCTCAACATTCAAGCCGCCATAGTAGGCCTTCATCAGTAGATCGCCCAAACAATGGGCCTCTTTGGTGACTAATACGACGATGCGCTTCTTGCCTGCGCTGACTAAGGTCATATGGTTTTGGGCGGGTAACACCTCACGCAGATCCTGCAGTAATTGCTCGCTGTTAAAGTGCCCCTCAAGCTCAGTACGCATAAAAAATCGCCCCTGAGCATTATCCACAAACTCACTGTTTTTAATGATGTTAAGCTGATGATTAAAACAAACACTGGTAATTTTGGCGATAAGCCCTTGGGCATCGGCGCAATCTGTCATCAGAATTTTACGTGCTAAGGCGGGTTGCGCGTTCGATACTACTTCATGCTGTGACTGCAAAATCTGCTCTCCTCTATGGTCCCTCATTCGAGTGTGCCATAGCCAATCCGCTCATACAGCATGAAAAGCTAACTTTTTGTGATAAAAAGTGAATTTATTGTGAGTTAACTTTATTAAACACAATAAATCAGCGATTAATTTCAATAAGATGTAATATCAACGTCGGGTATCTAAATAGCGCTGTAAGACTTTGCGTAGGGTTTCGGCCTTAGTGCCATACACCACTTGCACACCTTTGCCCATCACAATCACGCCCTTAGCACCGAGCTGGCTGAGCCGCACTTTATTGACAAGTTCTGGGCTGTGCACACTCAAGCGTAACCGGGTGAGACAAGCATTGAGCTCAACAATATTCTCGCGACCGCCCAATGCCGCAATGATGGCCCTTAAACTCTCTTTGGCACCATGGGGTTCATCGGGTTCGAGTCGTCCAGGCGTCTTTAAATTAAATGCCAGAATACTGCCCCTAAACAGCAGATAATAAATCACCGCCGTCAGCGGCCCTAAAAATGCAAACCAGCCCGTATTGCGCGAGAGGGAAAACAGCAGCGTGAAATCCACCAGCCCATGGGAAAACACAATACTGTGGTGAATATCGAGCATGATGCAGACAAAATATGCCAGCCCAGATAGCAACACATGGATAAGAAACAGGATAGGTGCCACAAACATAAAGGCGAACTCAATCGGCTCTGTGACTCCGGTCAACCAACTGGCCGCAGCAGCGGAAAGCATAATACCCGCGACCCGATTACGCTCCGAGGGATCGGCGCAGCGCCAAATGGCCAGCGCCGCCGCGGGGAGTCCCCACATTTTAATCAAATAACCGCCCGCTAAATTCCCTGCCTGCGGATCGCCGGCTAAATAGCGCGCCACTTCACCCCGAACCACTTCAGAGTTCTGTAACTGGTATTGGCCAACTTCTAAATAGAAAGGCGCATTCCAGATATGATGCAAACCGAGGGGAATGAGTAAACGTTCGAGCGCTCCATAGACCCCAAAGGCGATGGCTGGTTTTTGGTAAACCGCCCAGTCGGACACACGCTCGATGAGCAGAGACAACGGCGGCCACACATGGGCAAGGATATAACCTAAGCCCATCGCCAACGGAATGATCAATAAAGAGGCGCTACGTCTCCCCTCAAAAAAGGAGAAAATCGCGGGCAGGCGAATATATTGGCTCCAGCGCACGGCAAAGCAAGTCACGCCACCAATCAACATGCCGCCGGCAATGCCTGTGTCTAAGGTTTCCATGCCGAGTAGCAATTGGGTCGGCAGTTGGTAAAGATCCGCTAGTGCAGCTAAGGTGGCCGTCATCACCCCATAACCAAATACAGCAGTAAAAGCGGCGATGCCTTGATCGCGGCAAAACCCTATTGCCACCGCCACCGCGAACAAAATGGGCATGATGGCGAAAATCAGCTTGCCAACCGCCAGCATTAATACGGTTAGCACCTCGGGCATAAAAGGGATTGGGCTCACAGTTAAGCCCAGCATCACACCCGCTGCGGGCAAAATCGCAATAGGAATTAACAGCGCCTGACTTAAGCGCTGGGCAAATTTAAACCACTGCTGAGTAACGAAATGACCTAAGCGGCGCGTTCGGATTTGACGATTTGATTCCAGCTTTCCAGCCATTTTATCGCTTCGACCTCGGGTTCCATGGTTTCACAGGCATCAATTTCAAGACGCGCCACAACGGGCTTAGCGCCTAGCTCGCTGAGCAATTCATCTACCGATTTACCCGCACCGCAAAAGGTATCGTAACTCGAATCGCCAAGAGCTATCACACTGTATTTCAGCTCAGGCAGATAAGGCGCTGTCTCCTTAAGATGATAGTACCAAGGCTGGATATCGTCGGGTAAATCCCCTTGCCCAGTGGTCGAAGTCACTACGACTAACAACTCATCCTGTGGCGGCGTAAATTGGCTAATTTCATTCGGTTGCCACAATTTGGCGTCATAACCGAGTTCTGTCAGCGCTTTTTCTAAGGTTTCGGCGGTAAATTGTGCGCTACCATACACAGTGCCAAACACCAGATTAACTTTTTTCATGATATACTCCGTGCCACATGCGTAAACGCAACTTAGCTGAAGTTACTTTATTGTGAGGCTTTAGGGCAAGCAACAAGGTAAAAATTTTATAAATCAAGTTATTGAGCATGGGGAAGCGAACTGATGCGACAGAGCAATAGGCAAAAACACCTCAAGCACCAACATAAAACCACCCAAATTAGACGCAAACATTACTTTCACGCCGCCCAGCAAAATCTGCAATTCCCGCTAACCGTTCCGGCGGAGTACTCAACCTTAGCCAGCTTGATATCCAGTCTCAAACCAACCAGTAGTTAAGACCGCAGAAAGTTGCAACGAATTACATGCAACTAAGCAGATAGCCAAGATGCAAGCTTAAGTGAGCACTCGCCTTAGACTAGGAGTCGCCTCAATCGAACACTCGCCTTAAACGCCCAAACAAGTATTGTCTTAAACGGTCGTCGTTTGCTCCGCAATCAACACACTTGGCTCGCAACAAAGCGTGGCATCGTCCCAGCCCAGTCCTGCAAACACGGTTTCCCATTCTGGCTCAAGCTCGGTTTCAATACTTAAGCGCTCAAGTGTCACCGGGTGAGTGAAGGTTAACTTCTTCGCAATCAGCCACAATCTATTGATATCGAAATGCGCGCGGAAAAACGCATTTTGTTTCCCATCGCCGTGAGTGGTATCGCCAATAATCGGATGACGTAAATGCGCCATATGGCGTCTAAGTTGGTGCTTACGCCCCGTTTTGGGACTCAGTTTCACTAACGCGAAGCGGCTAGTTGCATAACGCCCAGACGGATAAGGAATTTCGGTATTTAATAGCGGCTCATATTGAGTCACAGCATCCTGCGCAGCCTTATCTTGATTGGCAAACTTGTCAGCCACCTCATCCAATTCGACTTTAAGCGCATAATCCAAGATGCCACTCTCGTGCATATTGCCACGCGCCAGTGCCAAATATTGTTTTTCAATACTGTGGTTAGCAAATTGCTCGCAAAGGGCGTTAGCCACCTCACTGCTTTTGGCAAATAACAACACACCTGAGGTGGGCCTATCTAAACGGTGAACCGGAAACACATGGCAACCAACCAAGTCACGAGTCAGCTGCATCGCAAAAAAGCGCTCACGCCGCGCTAAGTAGCTGCGATGAACCAATAACCCCGCGGGTTTGTGGATAGCCACTAAGTGCTCGTCTTGATACAAAACACACAGTTCAGGCGCAGGCTCTGACTGTTCGTCGCTCTCGCTTGGGTTGTATTTATCCTCTGGCATATCCAGCCAATCATCTTCTAGGTTCATTTAACAACATATCCAATTCATTCAAGACACCGATTAAAGGCGCTAACGCCGCTTGTTCGGACCACACATGTTCCGCCATCGGGGCTATTGCAATTTTGCTTGGCAAAGGTTGCCCCGCATCGATAAGGGCTTGCATGCGCGGAATAAAGATAAACTGCAACCATTGCTCTAACGACATCAGATCGCAGGCAAAAGGCGCCGTACTGGCCATGGCTTCATCACTGGGCGCACGAGTAGACCAAAGCCCGGCACTTTGTAGCTCGTGGGCAATTTGGGCTAGTTTGGTTTGAGTTTGGCTGTAAAGCATCGATATAAGGTCCATTAAGCTACAGTCATTCGACAATTTAGCGCTGCGACTGAGGCGATAAAACTGTGGCAATCATACCATCGCGGACAACTTCCCCCTATAATGTCGCCAATTTATTGAGCCTTTTTGATTGATATGGCAGCCAAATGACTGAAATTACCACGCTTAGCCAATTTTTAACGACAGCCAAAACCCAATTCCAAGTCTATGAATTAGGACGAAGAGTGCAGCACATCGATATGCTGGCCTTCCATCAAATCGAATCATTAGTCACGCCCTACCCTTACCCCATACAAGGGCATGCCCAATTTGCCATCGTGTTTTGGAATGAGAGCCAACAGCACTTTATTTGGTTCCTAAAGCTACCGTTAGACGAACAAGGACTGCTCTCGCCTGCGCCGCGCTCACAGTTTATTGAAATGGTATTAACGGCACTGGGGCAAGATCCGACTCAGCCATTAACCGATGAACAGCAGGATCGCCTCGCTAACAATCCGTTTAGCTTTAAGCCCAGCCAAGAAAAACTGGCGGTATTTAACGCCTTAGTGCGTAAACAGTTAGGTTTAAGCGCTTCTATTCAATATGAATTTGCAGTGCAATATCTCTCGGGACAAATTGCAACGAGTGAATGGCAGCATATTGGCCTGCAAGGTTTGAGCGATGTGTGTGTTCGCCTTGGCGAGTTAGATCACGAGCAGCAACTCCTTGCCAGTTTTGACAATAGTGCGATTGAAGTACAAATTGCCCTGTGCCAATGTCTCGAACACCTGCATTTAACAGAAGCGCTCGCCAATAAGCTTTACGCTAAGTTTGTGGCGGCTCCTCCCGAGTACCAAGCCTATTACTTGCGCGCACTCGCCTCTCATACCGAATTGAGTCAGCAAGCCCTCGCCCATCTTCAACAAACCGAGCGCTTAGAGGCCAATGAACTCATCAGCATCGCGGGCCGAAACTGGACCGTATTAAAGCAAGAGCTGAGTCGCAGTATTTACCTGGAAGCACTGGCACGACAACCCCAAGCCTTTTTTAATCAGATCTTTGCTGATATTGTGGCGATTCCCAGTTTGCGTAACCACTTATTGGGTGAGTTAAGAAACCCCAATCGGAGTGTTCAACTATCACAGGCCATTGGTGGCTTGTTTAAGGCTACAAGTAAATGATGTCAGATCTGCTGTTAATTATTGCGCTAGTTGTGGTTGCGGCCTTCTTTTGGCAATTACGTCAAATGGCAGAATTGAGCCGTATTTTTGCTGAAAAAGAATGTTGCCGACAAAAAGTACAGCTCTTAGCCATCGCAATGGAAACGGCTCGCCCAAGCCTTGGCGGCACGACAGGGATCTGTTGGAAAGCAAAATATCTATTCGAATTCAGCACCGATGGCATCAATCAATACCGCGGTCATATTTGGATGCTCGGGAAAAAAGTGCAAAAGATTGAATGGCCTATTTTCCCAGAGCCAGAATGGCAAGA
The DNA here is from genome assembly GCF_023283775.1 of Shewanella seohaensis. NCBI lineage: Bacteria > Pseudomonadati > Pseudomonadota > Gammaproteobacteria > Alteromonadales > Shewanellaceae > Shewanella > Shewanella seohaensis. Next base: position 143,380 of record NZ_JAKILE010000002.1, on the reverse strand, counting down.
AGCACCAATGGCCAAAGGCAAGTTTGGTGGTTGCGGCAGCCAAAGTAGCTGTAGCTCGGGCAAATGCCATTAAGCCACTACAGTGAACCTTTAGATAACGCTGGACTGAATAAATAACGCCGAGCTGTATGGATAACACTAAGCCATAGCTCGGCTCTACATCCGCACTGAATCAGCTTTATCTGTGTGAAAATAAAAAAGAAAGGGCGTGGTCATAAGACCACGCCCTTCTGTTCTCTGTTAAGCTATCCCGCTATTTTCGTGCTCCCTGCACCATCCATGCGTCAACTTGCGTCCTGCATCATCCCTGTTCAATCCGTGATATTTCCCTGTACTCAACGTACTTCCCTATCTCTTGGCGTTCCTTTTACCAAGCTTGCTCTTTCCTGAGCGGTTCCAGCATCATCCGTGAAATAGGTTCAGTAGCATCCTTTCTATTGCACTCCATGTGCCATTGCAATCCTGTGCAATTAGGCTATCTATCCCTGATAGTCTTTCCTTCCGTGGTTCGCATCGCTTTCATCCTGAAAGTCTCTCCTTACCACTCCATCAGTGTTTATTCCTTAAACACTGTCCAGTCATCCTGACTGCTAACTTCCTGTTCGCTGTAGTTCCGTCTACAAATGAATTCTACGACAGCCATGGCAGGGCGGCTTTCGCAAAAGATAAAAATGTAAGCCGCCATATTAAGTTCATAATAGAAAAAATTTCTTAACATATTGATTAGATGTGACTTACCTAAAACTAGGTAGTCATTGTCAGTCAAAAAACTTACAAATCACTTACAGCCTTGTGAGATATATCTCACAAGAAGTCGGGCAATTTATGCCATTGGAAGGCACAAACATTGATTTATCCCGAGACGCTTAAACACTGCAAAGGAAATAGCGACTGCATAAAAGAGTAAAAATCGTCCGCTATATTTTATTTTCTGATATACCGCACGTAAAAGTGGACATTATGACGTGCCGTAAAAAAGACGTAGGAGAATAGAAAAAAGAAAGGGGCGCACTATGTGCACCCCATTTATCCTCTGCAAGCCATCCTGCTTGATTGTGCTCCCTGCACCTTCCTTGCGACCGTTTGCTCCCTGCAAGCGTCCTTCAATCCCTTTATTTCCCTGTGCAGTGAAGTCTCCACCACACTCAATCCTTTGACCCGAATATCCTATTTCGGCTCCTGTCACATCCAGTGACTCATCCCAATCGCGTCCTGCTGAATCCTTTCCTCACCTTAGTACAAGCTGTTCACCCTTATACTTATCCTTTTACTCGATACTTCCTGCATCCAGTAACGCTTAATCCTTAAGCTTGTCCTTTTCATCCTGAAACCTGCTATCCCAGCAGATACAACGTCCTCTATCATCCATGAGAAAGCAGCCTTGCTTTTCCTTAGCCTATCCTAGGCAGATGACCGTTTTCCTACTGTCAGTGGTTCAAATCCAAGAACCTGAATTCGTCGCTTCTTGCGTCCCTCTCGCCTGTATTGCAATCCCTGCTGTCCATTTGCTTTGGCGATGAGTTAATTCTACGTGGTTCTCGCTATTTTTGTTTCGGTTAAAGAACACGCACTAGCGCACTTTTCATACAATCAAGCTTTATTAAAACATAACACAATGATTTTAAATACACTTTAAAAGCTGTGATTACAAAACAGTCAGTAAGAAAACATTTTATCCTACAGGCTTTGTAAGCGATCTCTCACACGGGTGTCAGCTTCTCACTGGTCAGGGACATTTAGCACTTCAACTTACCAGTGAGAATTTGTGCAAACATCACCCAATCACCCATCAAACTGTACAAGGGATATTGGAATGTCGCGGGGCGATTATGCTCAAACACAAAGTGTCCCACCCAAGCAAAACCATATCCCACTAGGGGGATAAACAGTAAAAGCCAACCATTTGCGAAAACCAGCGCAGCGACGAATAACAGGAGTACCAAAAAACTGCCAATAAAGTGCAATCGCCTGCAGCTTAAGTCTTGGTGCTGTGAGAGGTAAAAAGGGTAAAACTCAGCGAAGGAGCGGTAAGGTTCATTCATCTTGTAGGCCCGTGTAAAAAAGTAATTGTCCGGCCACATTGCCTATGCTCAATTCTCCGAAGGAGACAAAATCATGTTGCATAAATAACTGGCTATGGGCTTCTTGAGTAGTAAAGACCCCAATCCCCTCAAGTTCGGGCTGCTCATCGCACCAACTTACTACGGCTTGCACGAGTTGATGGCCTAATCCCTTTCCCTGCTCATTGGGCGCAAGGGCAATAAATTGTAGGATCCCGCAGTGTTCGCTCGGTAGCAGCTCGACGATGCTCGATTCTTTCTTCATCATCGCCTGAGTCGATTGCCAACCCGTACCAAGCAACATCTTGAGTCGCCAGTGCCAATAGCGGCCCTCCCCGAGGGGTACTTCCTGAGTGACCACACAGGCAACACCGACTAAGCGTGTTTGATCAAACAGCCCGATTAAGGCTTGCTTTTCCTGCCAGAGCGCATTCAACTCTTCACGGATTGCGGCACGTAATTTTTGTTCGTAGGCGAATTTGTCTGAAGTGGATAAAGCATCCACAAAGAAAGGGTCGTCATGATAGGCGTTGTAGAGAATCGAAGCGGCGAGGCGTAAATCTTCGGCGGTGAGATAAACTGCACGGCACTCATCCAAGGTATTATTGTCCATTATTAGAATTCCTTGATTTAGATCACACTCTTAGGAGTAATTATCACTGTATCAAGGAAACTAAAAAGTGCAAATTTTAATCATAGATTGCATTTTTCAGTGAGTTGCATACCCTAAATAAAGGCACACAGAGAGGATGCGAGCATGGATACAACGCCAGTCGATTTGAGTCATCTATTTGAACAGTTGGGATTAGCCAATCAAGCTCAAGCCATAGGGCAGTTTATTGCAGCCCATCAACTTCCCCCAGAGACACACTTAACCGAAGCGCCATTTTGGACGCAGGCGCAAAAGAATTTTCTGACCGAAGCATTAGAGGCCGATGCCCAGTGGACCGAACTTATCGAGCAGCTCGATGTGCAGTTAAGAAAGCCCTAATGGCTTAGGGCTAACACTGAATCACTTCATGGCGAGTTGCGTTGAGTCGTTAAATTTTGCTGTAGGCGGTGTCGCCCCAACCGACTAACACACTATTACTTAAGACGATTGGCGTGCATTCATCCTTAGTGGTTTTACCGTCACTGTGGGTATGCTGGGTGCGATAAAAGAGTACCAACACTTCTTTATCGGCTTGGCCGTCTTTCTGCTGCAGATAAGATTCGCTAAAGTCCGAGGCGCCCATCAGGGTCATCACTTGGTCTTTGCTCATACCAAGGCTGAGCTTAGTCAGATTATTGCGGTTTTTGTCCTGTGTTTTTTCCCAAGATTCGTTGCTATCCCACTTAGATTCACTGTCACCGACATTGACCACACAACCGCTAAGACCTAAGCTTGCTAACCCTAAAAACGTGACCGCGATGAGTTTGCGATTAATATTTGCGTTCATATTATGACTTCCTGTGTACTTGTTATAAAAATGCTTAAAAAGCAAAATCAATGCCAAACGGCAATACATTGATTTATAAGAACTAAAATAACCACATCACAGTAAGTTAGTGAAAAACACGATATAGATTAAGGAATTTCACTTATTATGAGTCCGATTGACCAAGTGTTAGCAGCAGCGTGCGCACTCGAAGCCAGCGGTAAAACCCCAAGCCTTGCCTTGATAAAAAGCCGCGTCGGTAACAAAATCCCCATGCCGCTGTTAATCCAAGGATTACAGCAGTTTAAATCGATACCCAAAGCCGAGCGTGAGCGTTTAGCGGCCCAATCACAGCCCGTGGTTGAAGAGACTCATACCGCCGAAGCTTCGCCACTCACAGTCGCCACACTGGCGCAACAGTTAGCCCAGTTACAACAGGGCATTGAGCAAGCTCTCGCGTTAAAAAACAACGAGATCATGCAACTCAAAAATGAACTTATCGAGCTGAAACAACGTGTCACTCAACTCGAATCCCAAGGAAAATCCGCTTAATGTTTGTCACCGAATTGCGCTTTGAATGCTTTGCCGATACCACCATCAGTGCGGCAGAACGTGCCATCAATCAATTACTCGAAGCTTACCGCGCTAATGGCCAAATCCTTGGCCGCGAATTTGCCGTGGCCTTTAATGAGGGCGAATTTCGAGTACGCCTACTCACGCCAGAAAAAAACAGTTTGAATCATCGCTATCACAGCCCTTGGGTGAAAAAAGCGCTGGCGGAATTAACCGAGGCTAAGCTACTGGCGCCACGCGAAAAATTCATCGGTCAGGATATTAATTCTGAGGTGAGTAATACTGAGCCACCCAGCTGGCAGCTGCTCTACACTAGCTATGTGCATATGTGCTCGCCCCTGCGAAGTGGCGATAACCTATTGCCCATTCCGCTGTACCAAATCCCCGCCACCTTTAATGGCGATCATAAACGGGTTATCCGCTGGCAAACCGAGTGGCAAGCCTGTGATGAGTTACAAATGGCGGCTGCCACTAAGGCAGAATTTGCTGCGCTAGAAGAATTATCCAGCCCTAACAGTGATTTATTTAGGAGGGGTTGGGATTTACGCGGCCGAATCGAATACCTGACCAAAATCCCCACTTACTATTATTTGTATCGCGTCGGGGGACAGGATCTGCAATCCGAGTTAGCTCGCCCCTGCCCACGCTGTGGCAGTCACGACTGGAAACTCGACGAGCCACTATTAGATATGTTCCACTTTCGCTGCGAACCTTGCCGCATAGTGTCTAATTTGTCTTGGGACCATCAATAACATCCCGTACTGAAGCGCAAACTCTGCAGGCAAAATAGCCGAGTTTGCGAAACAGGTTTGCAAGAGGCTTTTTCAAGAGACCTTTGCAACATTTCCCCGCGCTTAACGCTTACCTATCAGGTTGTGCCACATACGTTTAAAGCTGGCAAAAATACCCGGATGTTCGAGCGCCGGCATAGGCAATTCTTCATGTTTCACAGGCGGCGCGATACGTGGCGATAAGGCCTCAATAAATTCAGCTACACTCGGCGCCAATTGGGCAGAAGGTAGCTCGCCAGGGATTTCAACCCACACACTACCATCGGCATTATCAACGGTTAGCATCTTATCGCCCTCATCCAGCAAACCAATAAACCAAGTTGCCGGTTGCTTGAGCTTTTGCTTCATCATTAAGTGGCCGATGATATTTTGTTGCAGGGCATCAAAATCCGCCTCATTCCATACCTGCAACAATTCGCCCGTGCCCCATGGTGAATCAAACAACACGGGCGCTGCAAAATATTCCCCATAAAAGTGATTGATATCCGGCCACAATGTTAGCTCAAGCGCATGTTCAACATTCGCAAAACTACCTAGCTGTTCACGCTTAACGGGGAGCCAAGACACCGCCTCATCGGATGATTCATCAAACTCACCTTGAATACACAAAGATGGCTCGCCCTGCGGGTAATATCGCGGTAATTCGCCTAAAGTTGATAGGTAAGACTGATGATAGTTTTGCAAAAATTTATCGAGAGCAGGCAGACAAGACACTTAAGCACAATCCAATTTCGGGTATAATGTGCGCCTATTTTGACATGGAAACAGTATTGATGACACACAATCACGATCCCTATAGTGATGCAAAAGAGCTTGCCGGCCTAACCTTAGGTAAAGCCACGGATTACCAAGCCGAGTATGATGCGTCGCTGCTGCAAGGGGTTCCTCGCTCACTTAACCGTAACGCTATCAACCTCACGGCGGAAAGTTTGCCTTTCCACGGAGCCGATATCTGGACGGCCTATGAGTTGTCATGGCTAAACGCCAAGGGCAAACCTATGGTGGCTATTGCCGACATTCAGCTAAGCCATGAAAGCCAAAATCTGATCGAGTCAAAATCCTTCAAACTGTATTTAAACAGTTTTAACCAAACCAAGTTCGACAATATCGAAGCGGTGCAAAAAACCTTAGTGCAGGATCTGAGTGAATGCGCCCAAGGCCAAGTTACAGTGAAGATTATTGAGCCTAAGAGTTTTGGTATTCAACGCGTCGTCGAGCTGCCTGGCACTTGCATTGACGATCTGGATATCGAAGTCAGCGACTATGACTTTAACCCGGATTATCTTGAAAACAGCACAGATGACAAACAGATTGTTGCCGAGACACTCAATTCTAATCTGTTGAAATCAAACTGCTTAATCACCTCTCAGCCGGACTGGGGCAGTGTGATGATCCGTTATCAAGGGCCTAAAATCGATCGCGAAAAATTACTGCGCTATTTGATTTCGTTCCGCCAGCATAACGAGTTCCACGAGCAGTGTGTCGAGCGGATTTTTGTCGATTTAAAACATTACTGCCACTGCACTAAGTTAACCGTTTATGCCCGCTATACCCGTCGCGGCGGCCTAGACATTAACCCTTACCGCAGTGATTTTGAGCACCCAGGCGAGAGCCACCGCTTAGCAAGACAGTAATCAACTTGCAGCAAAAAGCCCTGAGTAATCAGGGCTTTTTTATTGTCTGTTGTAAGCTATTCAACCAAGCTCACAACTTAAACTGTACCTGCACTTAGCCCAAATTCGCCCTAAAAATCTCTTGCACTTGGCTCAACGTGGCATTGTTTGGCAGGCTGAAATACAAGTAACCATCGCCACGGAATGCGCGGTCAAGCTCAAGCAATACATGGGTTTGCTCGGCATCGCACACCAGAGAAACCTCAATCTCACGCAAACGATTAAAGCCCATATTGCGTGGCTTAAACTCTAGCTCTTGGTAACAACCCGAAGTGGAACGAAAGGCACGCGTATTGAGGAAACCTTGCTCCACATCGGCTTTCACCAACACAAAACCAAGGGCATCCATCGCCTTTAACACATGCTCGGCAATCGCCGTTGGCATAATGACCAGCGCATCGATATCGCTAGGGTCGAGCGCGGTATCTATGTCCACTCCCGTTTGTAACCATACCTGGGATTGATTATTGCGCACTGGGAGCTGAGTAAAAGGGGTTTCGGGGTGCAATTTACCTGAAAACGGGATCTCGCGAATTTCACCCGCTTGAATTTCAAAAGACTGAGTTAAGCGCCAGCTCGCCAAACGATGGTTCTTAAAATAGTCGCCGTTATCGCTACTCACTTTCACCTTAGTCATTAGGGCTAAGTCGAGGCCAGAGATCTGCTGCGGCACATTACCGCCTTTAACGACGATAGTGGCATTAAAGATTTGTCCTGGCAGCAGTCGATTATCAATTAATTGGGTATCGACCGTCGCACCACCGATACCGACAGAGGCCAGCAATTTTTTAAACATGGTATTTCCTTATGTTGCTAAGGCTGACCGGATAAGCAGCCTTAATACAGCGGTTATTCAATTAATGAGCAGATTTGCACTCGAGCAATAATTGCTGGAAATGCGCGCCTAAATCCTGCTGAGCAAATTGTTCACTGGCGAGTGCCATTTGCTTAAGGCTTTGCATGGCTTGCTCGACGCCCTGCTGTTCAACCAAACTTTTGGCATAGGCCGCCGCATCCGCGCCCTTTTGTAACAGGCTTGCGACTTGATCAAAACTGACCTCTTGTTCCATCACCTGCTGTAAATCGCCGAGTAATTCGGCCACCTTTGCCGACTCTACTAGGGCACCTTCGACACTCACTAATTTACCGAGGGGATCTTGGCTAAGTTTTTCGGCCACACAGGCAGACACAGTGCCCGCCGCCGCACTTTGGGCGACCACATCGAGCCCGCGGCTGCGGATTTGCTCAACCACTTGTTGTAGTTGGGGATCTTGAGCAAGCCATGCCTGCTCTAATTGCTGTTTTTCATCGCCACCAAAGTAGCCACAGCCACCGAGCAGTAGCAAAGTGGTGGTCGATAAAAGGCATTTGAATTTCATGATTAACAACCTTGTCAGTGAGTTCTCTGGCGTGACTATAGCGAGCTAGGTTTAATCCAAAATGAAATATGAACGGAGGAATAACAAAGTCAGTGAAGGGACAAGAAACTGAATTAAAAGCAGTAATTCAAAGATTTAATTCCAAGTACTCATTGAAAGTGCTTTGAAAGGTTTGCGTAAAGCAGTTATTCAAGAACGAAGGCGACCTAAGCCTTCGTGCGAAGGCCGCACTAGATGGCAGAGCATGCCGCCAGTAATGCAGTGATACTGGTCAGCTGCATCGAAATAGTCACCTTCGCCAACCTGTCATCCTGCACTAAGCTGTCACCATCAACCAAGCTGAGTCCAAAACGATATTCCTCATTAAGTCGGCCAAAATAACTCCGCCAATGATGTACATGGGAGCTTGTGGCATCCTGTGCAGTTTCAGGTTCAATCCGCAGCTTAATATTGGAATATAGTGGAATACGCGTTGGGAGTTGAAGATAAGAACAGGGCTTAGCTTGGCTTGGTGAAGCAAAGATCTCTTGTAGCTTAAGCTCAACCCAGTTAGGGGAGTCGACAGCTTGCAGCGCGCCACCATCAACCGCCAGCAAACTGTTTGGGGCTAAGTCAAAACCAAAAGATTTCAGCGACTGCGCTAGGCCCAAACCCGTTGCCTTGATGTAGGATTCCTTGAGTGCCCAAAGATCAAAAAAGCGCTGCCGCTGCGCATCCTCGCCCTCAAGGGCTAATAAGCCTTCGGTTTCAATCGCGGAAAAATAATGATTAAGGATCGGGTAAATATGAGTACTGGCGCGGGCACGCTCGATATCTACACCCAAGCCTAAACGGGGTTGCGCTGTGTTAGCGTTTTCTCCCTTGTCATCATCTTGCGCTAAGGCAATCAATAACCAGTCGCCACTGTGGCTCAAGTTAAACTCAATGCCAGTACTCAGAAACTGCTCATGGTTAAGACTGGGTTTGCCCTTTGCCCCATACTCAAAACACCAATCTTGGGGGGCAATCTGTCGTTGGGAGGAGCAAGGTGAGGTTCCACCGCAAGATTGCAGTCCTTGAGACAAGACGCAGCGCAGCGCCGCTCGCACCAATAAGCCGTTCATTTGCGCCTTGGGCGCCCGGTAACGTGCCACTTTGGCGCGCTCATCCTCACTCAAGAGCGCCATACACGCATTCGTACTGGCCGTATTCATTTCGGTTAATGGTATAAAAAAAAGCTCAATATTCATTAACTTATCCCAACAACACTTAAGTTTAACGGCTGCCCTATTCTACTCAGTTCTACTCGCCTGACGAACAGTATCTTAATTTTTTTCTAATTTTATGAATTTAAATGATTATTTAAACATAAACCCAGTACTAAACAGGAGTTGGGCTCCTTTGAACAGAGTCATTTGAACATTAAAAAATCATTTCAAGTCCCATATGATTGTATCGAGCCGAAACCTCAGGTAATCTGCATCACCATTGTGCGTAACAAAACACATAGCTCACGGGTTTTAAGCCTAGATTAAGCATGAGTCTACACTCCGCTTTGGCAGGCAAGTTTAAGCAGTCCCGATAGATTATGTTGGATGAAAATAATAAAGATGGGACAGCACTAATAACATGAGTTCTCGAAAAGTGGGTACTCAAGCCGCGGATCATGCTCAGGCTGATAAGCCAAGCCCGGAGCACAAGTCCGCCCCCAAAACGGCAAGGCACCGCAATGCCACGACCACGCCGGAGATGCGACACTTTATTCAGCAATCTGAATTGAGTGTGAGTCAGCTCGCCAAAATTTTAAATATTACCGAAGCCACGGTGCGTAAATGGCGCAAGCGCGAGTCAGTGAACGACAGCCCGAATACGCCGCATCACCTCAATACCACCCTGACTCCGATGGAAGAATACGTTGTGGTGGGACTGAGATATCAGCTCAAACTGCCGTTAGACAGACTGCTCAAGGCCACTCAAACCTTTATCAACCCCAATGTGTCCCGCTCGGGGTTGGCCCGCTGCCTTAAGCGTTATGGGGTTTCGCGCCTCGATGAGTTTGATCAAGAGCTTGTGCCTAAACAGTATTTTAATCAATTGCCTATCAGCCAAGGCAGCGATGTTCAGACCTACACGGTCAACTCCGAAACCTTGGCCAAGGCGCTTGCCCTGCCAAGCACAGATGGCGATACCGTAGTACAAGTGGTGTCTCTCACCCTGCCGCCGCAATTGACCGAGGCCGAGCCTAAATCGGTACTCCTTGGCATAGATAGCAAGGCGGATTGGATTTATATCGATATTTATCAAGACAGTAACACCCAAGCGGCCAATCGCTACATCGCCTATGTGCTGAAGGATGGGCCGTTTCATCTGCGTAAATTACTGGTACGCAACTACCACACTTTTTTAGCCCGCTTTCCTGGCGTACAAACCCCAAAAGCCATCGCTAAATCCCTTAATAAGGCAACGGCCAAACGCTTTGCCAGTGGAGACTCGTTATGAGCCATACCCCATCACAGCCTCAATTATCAACCGATGAAAAAGCCGATAAGAGACTGAATAAACGCTTAAAAGATATGCCGATTGCCATCGTTGGCATGGCGAGTATCTTTGCTAACTCCCGCTATTTGAATAAATTTTGGGATTTAATTTGCGACAAAATTGATGCAATCACCGACGTGCCCGAATCCCACTGGTCGATTGATGACTATTACGATGCGGATAAGTCCAAGGCCGATAAGAGCTACTGCAAACGCGGTGGTTTTATGCCAGAGGTCGACTTCAATCCGATGGAGTTTGGTCTGCCACCCAATATTTTGGAACTCACCGACAGCTCGCAGTTACTCTCACTGGTCGTCGCCAAGGAAGTCCTGCAAGATGCCAATCTGCCAGACGACTACGACCGTGACCGCATCGGCATCACCCTCGGGATTGGCGGAGGCCAAAAGTTAAGCCATAGCCTCAATGCGCGCCTGCAATACCCAGTGCTGAAAAAAGTATTTAAAAGCAGTGGGCTGAGTGATGAAGATAGCGAGCTGCTGATCAAAAAATTCCAAGATCAATATGTCCACTGGGAAGAAAACTCTTTCCCTGGCTCCCTTGGCAACGTGATTGCCGGACGCATCGCCAACCGTTTCGATTTAGGCGGGATGAACTGCGTCGTCGATGCTGCCTGCGCAGGTTCGCTTGCCGCCATGCGTATGGCGCTGACCGAACTGACCGAGGGTCGCAGCGACATGATGATTACCGGCGGTGTCTGTACCGACAACTCGCCCTACATGTATATGAGTTTCTCAAAAACGCCAGCCTTTACCACCAACGAACAGATTCAACCCTTCGATATCGACTCTAAGGGCATGATGATTGGCGAAGGGATTGGCATGGTCGCCTTAAAACGCCTCGACGATGCCGAGCGCGATGGCGACCGTATCTATGCGGTAATCAAAGGCGTAGGCGCATCATCGGACGGTAAATTTAAGAGCATTTATGCACCGCGCCCCGAAGGCCAAGCCAAAGCATTAGAGCGCGCCTATGATGACGCAGGCTTTGCGCCGCACACCGTTGGCTTGATTGAAGCCCACGGCACAGGCACAGCAGCAGGCGATGTGGCCGAATTTAATGGCTTAACCTCAGTATTCTCGAAGGATAATGATCAGTTACAGCATATCGCCCTAGGCTCAGTCAAATCTCAGGTGGGTCATACTAAATCCACCGCGGGCACGGCGGGTGTGATTAAAGCAGCATTGGCGCTGCACCATAAAGTCTTGCCGCCAACGATTAACGTCAGTCAGCCCAACCCTAAATTAAACATTGCCCGCTCGCCCTTTTATCTCAATACCGAGGCGCGCCCTTGGATCCAACGCAGTGACGATACACCGCGCCGCGCAGGGATCAGCTCCTTCGGTTTTGGGGGCACTAACTTCCATTTAGTGCTCGAAGAATATCACCCCGAACACGCGCGCGATGACGCCTATCGCCAGCGCAGCGTAGCGCAAAGCTGGTTGTTTGCCGCCGCCGACAAAACCGCGCTGCTGGGCGAGTTAAAAACCGCGCTGCAGCAAGCAACTGCGGCCAAAGCAGAGCTTTCTCAGGCGCATTTTGTTGCCTTTGCAAAAGCCTATGCCCTGCGTGAACTAGAGCCAAAATCGGCCCGTCTTGGCTTTATTGCCAAGGACTATGCCCAGTTACAGACTCTGTTAACCCAAGCGATAGCACAGCTAGAATCCAATAGCGCCGAGAGCTGGCAGTTACCTTCTGGGATCAGCTACCGCGCCAAGGCCTTAGTCAATGAGCAAACCAAGATCGCCGCGCTATTTGCAGGCCAAGGCTCGCAATACCTGAATATGGGACTGGAAATTGCCAACAACTTCCCCGAGCTTCGTCGCCATATCCACACCAGCGATAAAGTGTTTAGCGACCGTGGTGAGGCTTCGCTTTCAAGCGTGCTGTACCCGATCCCCGCCTTCGATGACGAATCGAGAAAAGCGCAGGAAAGTGCATTAACCAATACCCTTTATGCCCAAAGCGCCATCGGCGCGATCTCTATGGCGCAGTACACCCTGTTGACTCAAGCGGGTTTCGCCCCAGATATGCTCGCAGGTCATAGCTTTGGTGAGCTTTCGGCCCTGTGCGCCGCAGGCGTTATCTCAATGGATGACTACATCAAGCTGGCCTTTGAGCGTGGTCATGCAATGGCGCAGTCACCTCAGGATGCCGACTCCAGTCGTGATGCTGGCGTCATGTATGCTGTTATTCTTAAGCAAAAACAAGATATTGAGGCAGTCAACGATTGCCTGGCGCAGTTTGACGACGTCAAGATTGCCAACTACAACTCACCGACTCAGCTGGTGATTGCAGGCGCTACCACAGCGACACAACAGGCCGCTAAGGCCATTGGCGAGTTAGGCTTTAAGGCGATAGCCCTGCCCGTTTCTGGCGCCTTCCACACGCCATTGGTTGCCCATGCGCAAAAGCCCTTTAGCGAAGCCATCGATAAGGCTCAGTTCAACGCGCCAAAGATTGCCCTATATGCCAATGGCACAGGCAAGCTACATCCCTCCGATGCCAATGCCATCAAAGCGGCCTTTAAAGATCATATGCTGCAATCGGTGCACTTTAGCGAGCAGCTAGAGGCCATGTATGCCGCTGGCGCACGGGTGTTTGTCGAGTTCGGCCCGAAAAACATTCTGCAGAAGTTGACAGAAAATACTCTCGCCGCGCAGTTAAACGAGCTTTGCCTTATCAGCATTAACCCGAATCCTAAAGCCGACTCCGATAGCCAACTGCGCAGCGCTGCGGTGCAACTGGCGGTCGCTGGGGTAAAACTGGGTGAGATTGACCCTTATCAAGCCGAATTGATTGCACCTGCAATGCCTTCGGCGATGAATATCAAGCTCAATGCGACTAACTACATCAGCCCAGCGACCCGCAACAAAATGGTCGATTCACTGCAATCGGGCAAAATTACCAGCCAAGTGCAGTATGTGGATCGCCTCGTTGAGAAAGTCGTTGAAAAACCAGTGATTGTCGAAAAATTTCTAGAAAAGGTTGTCGAAGTGGAAAAGTCAGTGGCACAAAATAGCAATAATATTCAACAACAAACGTCTGCGCAGCCAACCAGCGTTACCACTGGACAGGCGAATCAAGATGCCCTGAGCGCCTTTTTTGCAGCCCAAACCCAGGCAGCGCAATTACATCAACAATTTTTAGCGATACCGCAGCAATACGGCGATACCGTCAGTGCCCTGATGGCTGAGCAAGCCAAAATGGCAAGCCTTGGCATTGCCATTCCGGAGAGCCTGCAACGCTCTATGGAGCTGTTCCACCAGCATCAGGCACAAACCCTAAAGAGCCATGCTGAATTTATGCAATTGCAGACCAGCAGCAGCCAAGCTGCTTTAGCCCTACTCGGCCAAATGCCTGCGCCTCAGGTTCAAGCCCCCACTCAAGCGGCACCTGTGACGGTTGCACCAGTGGCAGTTACAGCGGCACAACCTGTCGCTCCAGCTCAGTCGTCCGTGGTTCAAGCGTTAGTTACAGAGCCAAAAGCGACTGTTGCGCCTGCGAGTGAGCCCCAAGTTCAGCAACCCCAAGCTCAGCAACCCCAAGCTCAGCAACCCCAAGTAACACAACCACAAGTCGCACAACCACAAATGCAAACTGTGGCGACAGCAACTCGCGCGCTTTCCGATAAGTCAGTCGTGCAACAAATTGAGACCGCCATGCTGGCAGTGGTTGCCGATAAAACGGGTTATCCCGTGGAAATGCTGGAACTCAGTATGGATATGGAAGCCGACCTTGGTATCGATTCTATTAAGCGCGTGGAAATTCTAGGCACAGTACAGGACGAATTACCCAACCTGCCAGAACTGAGCCCTGAGGATTTAGCCGAGTGTCGCACTCTTGGGGAAATTGTGGCGCTATTTAGCCAAGCGACTCCTGTAACAGCTGCAGCCACAGTTAGCCAGGCGACACAAAATGCAGTACTCGCAAGTGCAGTAGCAGCAAGTGCGGTGGTTTCTAATGATGAAATTGAGCGCACTATGATGGCGGTCGTGGCCGACAAGACAGGCTATCCCGTGGAAATGCTGGAACTCAGTATGGATATGGAAGCTGACCTTGGTATCGATTCCATCAAGCGCGTGGAAATTCTAGGCACAGTGCAGGACGAATTACCGAACCTGCCAGAACTCAGCCCTGAGGATTTAGCCGAGTGCCGCACCCTAGGGGAAATTGTGGCGCTGTTTAGCCAAGCGACTCCTGTAACAGCTACTGCCTCAGTTAGCCATGCGACACAAAATGCAGTACTCGCAAGTGCAGTAGCCACAAACGCAGCGGTTTCTAATGATGAAATTGAACGCACTATGATGGCGGTCGTGGCCGACAAGACTGGCTATCCCGTGGAAATGCTGGAACTTAGCATGGATATGGAAGCCGACCTTGGTATCGATTCTATCAAGCGCGTAGAAATTCTAGGTACAGTACAGGACGAATTACCGAACCTGCCAGAACTGAGCCCTGAGGATTTAGCCGAGTGCCGCACTCTAGGGGAAATTGTCGCGCTCTTTAGCCAAGCGGCTCCTGTAACAGCTGCTGCCACAGTGAGCCATGCGACACAAAATGCAGTAGTCGCAAGTGCAGTAGCCACCAGCGCGGCGGTTTCTAATGATGAAATTGAACGCACTATGATGGCGGTCGTGGCAGACAAGACTGGTTATCCCGTGGAAATGCTGGAACTGAGCATGGATATGGAAGCCGACCTTGGTATCGATTCCATCAAGCGCGTGGAAATTCTAGGCACAGTGCAGGACGAGTTACCGAACCTGCCAGAACTGAGCCCAGAAGATCTCGCCGAGTGTCGCACCCTTGGGGAAATTGTCGCGCTCTTTTGCCAAGCGGCTCCTGTAACAGCTGCAGCCTCAGTTAGCCATGCGACACAAAATGCAGCACTCGCAAGTGCAGTAGCAGCAAGTGCAGCGGTTTCTAATGGCGAGATTGAACGCACTATGATGGCGGTCGTGGCCGTCAAGACAGGCTATCCCGTGGAAATGCTGGAACTGAGTATGGATATGGAAGCCGACCTTGGTATCGATTCCATCAAGCGCGTGGAAATTTTAGGCACAGTACAAGATCAACTGCCAAACCTGCCAGAACTCAGCCCTGAAGATTTAGCCGAGTGTCGCACCTTGGGTGAAATTGTCGCCCTCTATGCGGGTTCGCAAGCATCAAGTGAGGCGCCACAGCAAAACCATGCTGCGACAATTCAAGAGATTCAAGAGGCAACTGCAGAAACCGTCGAGGAAACCATCGACCTGCCGCCCCATAGTGAGGTGATGCTAAAAAAGTTGCCAGCGGCGGCTGAGTTAGCGCGCATCATAGCAACTAGCGATGTTCAACTGACGGCAAACAGTTACGTCGTTATCGGCGACGATGGCCACAACGCGGGGGTGATTGCCGAAAAGCTTCACGCCCAAGGCGTTAAGGTCGCGGTTGTACGCTCACCGAAAACGGTTGTAACCAGCGCATCACCACTCGATAGCCATATTGCCAGCTTCACGCTGGAGGCGATTGATGATGAAAGCATTTGTGAGGTCATCAATCAGATTGAAGCGCTTGGCCAAATCGCTGGTTTTATTCATCTGCAGCCACAACATAAGTCCGATGTGGATAAAGGTGCTGGCTTAGTGCTGGCAGACGACGCCAAAGCCTCGGTCGAGCAAGCCTTCTTGTTCGCCAAACACTTACAACCGCTGTTAACTGAGCGCGACCACTGCCGCTTTGTCACCGTCAGCCGTATCGACGGCGGCTTTGGCTATATAGGCATGGACGAGTCGGCTGGCGCTGTTATTAGCCTAAGTGAACTCAACCAAGCGGCGCTCTCTGGGCTCACTAAAACCTTAAATCACGAGTGGCCGGGAGTGGTCTGCCGCGCGCTGGATATCGCGCCAAACTTGGACGCTAAGACGGTCGCTAATGCGGTAGTGCAGGAATACTATCTCCAAGATGCGCCAGTCGAAGTCGGTATTGATAGCGAGCTTGAGCGCACCACCTTAGTCGCGGGCAATGCCGTGCTTCGCCGCAGTGGCGCGTCTCTCTCGTCAGCGGACAAAATCCTCGTCACAGGCGGCGCTAAGGGCGTTACCTTCGAGTGCGCCTTAAGTTTAGCGAAACGCTGCAAGGCCCATTTTATCCTCGCGGGACGCAGCGCCCATCAGGGGATCCCCGCTTGGGCTCAGGGTAAAAATCGCAACGAGCTGAAAGCCGCTGCCATTGCACATCTGCAAAGTATGGGTGATAAACCCACACCAAAACAAGTGGATGCCTTAGTTTGGCCAGTACAAAGCAGCCTTGAAATCAGCCATGCCTTACAGGCCTTTGAAGCCGTGGGCGCCAGCGCCGAATACTTAAGCCTGGATGTTAACGAGCCTACCGCCATTGCCAGCACGATTGCGCCTATCAACGCCCTATCGCCCATCACGGGGATTATCCACGGCGCGGGCGTACTTGCCGACAAACATATTCAAGACAAAACTTTAAGTGAACTTGAACGCGTTTATGGCACTAAGGTGACCGGACTTAACAATCTGCTGTCGGCACTGGATCTTAGCCAGTTAACGCTCATCGCCATGTTCTCTTCGGCGGCGGGTTTTTACGGCAATACCGGCCAGAGCGACTACGCCATGTCTAACGACATTCTCAATAAGGCCGCGCTGCAACTCGCGCAGCAATTGCCTCACGCCAAGGTGATGAGCTTTGACTGGGGTCCTTGGGATGGCGGCATGGTCAATCCTGCGCTGAAAAAGATGTTTATCGACCGTGGGGTCTATGTCATTCCACTCAAAGCCGGTGCCGAGTTATTTGCCAACCAATTATTAAGTGATACGGGAGCGCAGCTGTTGGTCGGAACCGATATGCAGGGCAATACCGCCAATACTGTTGAAGCTGCATCAGCAAAAAAGCCTGAAGCGGATCTAACCACGGCGTTAGATCCGCAGCCTATGGCCCAAACGGTGCCGCAAAGTATTCGCGTCATGCGCAGCCTCGACCCTAAACGCATGAGCTTTATTGAGGATCATTGCATCAACGGTCATGCGGTGTTGCCAACGGTATGCGCCATCGATTGGATGCGTGAGGCCGCCAAGGCCCATTTAGGTAAGGCGGTGAGTGTCAGCGATTATCGACTACTCAAGGGAATTATCTTCGATGAGGCGCTACTTGCCCGCGATGCGCCGATTGAGCTCGAACTAATGCTCACGCCGCTTGCCGACGCTACACAGCAATCGACTGAGGCCTTAACCGCGCTGATAAGCTTTGAAGGTCGCCCGCAGTATCAGGCAGTGTTAGTGGCGCAGACGGATGATATGCCAGACGAACAGCGTTTCGAGGTTGGTGAGTTACATTCTCTGATGCAGGAGATGGCACAGCAACCCGCTATCGCGAACCGTGAGTCGCTCTACAGCGATGGCACACTGTTCCATGGCCCAAGACTGCAAGGCATAAGCGAAGTGCTCGCCTTTGATGATCAGCAGCTTATCGCTAAGGTAGCACTGCCAACGGTGGCATTAGATGACTGCGGCGAGTTTGCGCCAAATCTTGAGGATAAAGGCACACAACCCTTTGCCGAAGATCTGTTATTGCAGGCCATGCTCGTGTGGGCGCGCCTTAAATATCAAGCGGCAAGCTTACCCAGTGCCATTGGCGAGTTTGTGTCCTATTCGCCCTTAGATTTTGGCGAGAAGGCGGTATTAGTGCTGGATGTGCTCAAGCATTCGTCCCGTTCACTTGAAGCCAATATTGCGCTTTATCATCAAGATGGCCGATTAAGCTGCGAGATGAAACGGGCCAAGGTTACTGTCAGTAAGACGCTCAACCAAGCGTTTTTGGCCAATAAACCTCAGCAACAAACGCAAGAGCAGGCAGTCGCCCAAAGCTCGGCCGAGGTAAGTGTTAAGTGACACTCGACCCAAGCGCGCATGCCGCATTAAGCAATGCGGCATTAAACAGTCCGCATCCCAATGCCAAGCCACTGCGAATAGCCGTATGGATTGGTGATGGGTGGATGCAGAGTGTGCTTAACCATGCACCAACCGATGTAAGTAAGCTGCAGCAGTTGATGGCTTGTCGAATTCAGCTCAATGTTGAAGATAAGCCACTGATTAATGAGCCAGCTGATGAGCCTACACTGGTCGCCTTGATCACTGAACAACTCGCCCATATTGCGCAAAAACAACTTGTTGAAATTCGCTTTGAATATCAGCAGCAAGTCCGCAGCCTGTATCTGCTCGATGGGCTGATGGCAGCGCAGTTACACCTGCATGCCGAGGCTTATATTTCAGCATTAGCGCAAATCCAAGCTGAAACAGTCGAAGAAACAAATGCTATCAATACAAATACCGTCGAGCGCTGCTTAAGCAGCGCTTTTAGCTTGGCAAAACGCGATTGTGCTCAAGCGGTTAATGGCTACGCGCAGGCAGGCAATCTTGCCAGTCAGTTGAATGTATTATCTCAAGCGGTTGAGGCGTTAAGTCATCGCAGCCTCAAAGGCATTGAACCAATGCTTGAGGCGACTGATGCAGCGCAACTTGCTGAACAATACGCTGAACAGCGCGCTGAAAAGCCCGTAAAAAACGCGCAGAACGGCTATTGGTTTACCAAGCCCCATCAGGCAAGAGTGTTAAGCCTAAATCTCTTGGGTAATCTCTTGGATAAAGCCCCTCAAGATCAGACAGCCCAGAGCCTTATCTTGACCCAAGGCACTCGACTTATCGCTCAGCCATTACTCAATGCCAACAGGCTGTTTATTCCCATCAGTGGCAACACGCTTGAGTCTTTAACGGTACAGTTATCACAACTGATTGATTCATTAGATTTATCGGCGTGCCTACCTGATACGAACTGGCTCAGCAGCCAAGGCAATGATTGGTTTGAGCGCTATCAAGCAAAGGATAAATTAGCCTTAGTGCTGATAGCTGGCTCAGTTGAAGAGCTAATGCAAGAAGCCAAGGCGATGCGCGCTTATATTGAAAAGACGCAACAGACTCCTGCGCCAGCTCCAGCCCAAACGCCAGCGTCAACGCCATTGGCCAATCTAGCCTTTAAGACCCCAGCGGGCAGTTATTTTACGCCAACACCCCTCGGCGATACGGGCTTAACCTTTGTCTACCCCGGCGTCGGCACGGTTTACCCGAATATGTTCAGCGACTTACACGGCTATTTCCCTGAACTTTATCGCGAGCTTGAACGCGAAGGAGATTTAGCCGCCATGCTGCAGGCCGAGGTGATTTACCAAGGCACAAATAATACGAAAAGCGCAGAAAAAGACGCGGCAGAGATGAGCTTAAGCCAGCTTGCGATTAGCGGTGTTGGCGCCAGTTACCTATTTAGTCGGCTGTTGACTCGAGTCTTTAATATCCGACCGCAACTCGCTCTGGGCTATTCCATGGGTGAAGCGGCCATGTGGGCAAGTTTAGATATCTGGCAAACGCCACATGCCCTGATTCACGCGACTCAAAACAGCGCCATCTTCAATCAGGAGATTTCAGGCCCACTGCTTGCGGTGCGCCGCGATTGGCAGTTGAATGAAGATGCACCGCTAGTATGGAATAGCTTTTTAGTGCGAGCCTCTCGCGCCGAAATTAATGCCCTGCTGAATGATTTTCCACGGGTTTATCTAGCCATCGAACAGGGCGATACCTGTATTCTCGCGGGCTGCGAAGCAAGCTGCTTACAACTCCTTAAAAGGCTGAATAAGCGTGGTATTGCCAGCAATAAAGTCACCGCCATGCATACCCCGCCCTCGCAGTCACAGCACAACGCTATCCAAAGGTTTTATTCCTTGGGCTTAAAGGCGAATGCCTGCGAGACTCAGGTGCGTTTTATTAGCGCAGCGCAGCAAAGCGCCGTCAGTATCGATAGCCAAAGCATTGCCAAGACTATTGCCGACACCTTTTGTGCGCCGCTGAATTTTACCGCGCTGATTAACACCGCGTATCAACAAGGTGCGCGCTTATTTGTCGAGGTGGGCGCCGATCGTCAAACCAGCACACTTATCGATAAAATCGGCCGCCAACTAGAGTTGGGCGCCGATGGCGTTCAAACACAGGAACAACCGATATTAGCCATGGCATGCAATGCCAAGGGCAGCGATACGATCACCAGTTTACTCAAGTGCTTAGCTCAACTTATCAGCCATAGAGTGCCACTCTCCCTTGCGCCGCTTATGCCGCAATCGGCAGCTCAGTCAGCCACTCCTGTTGCAGATAAGATTGCAGATAAGACTGCAGCGAAAACGATAGCACCACATTCAGCCAGCGCATTAGGCCATTATTCAAACGTATTCCAAGAAGGAGAACCCCTTTGAGTTCTCAAATGCATACTCACCCGACTCTGCAAGACAGCGCCGCTGTGCCAAACGACCAGCGCCAAAGCTCAAAGGCGATGCCAAAGATTGCCATCGTCGGCCTTGCCGTTCAGTATCCCGATGCCGACACACCGGAGCAGTTTTGGCAAAATCTGCTGGATAAAAAAGATTCCCGCAGCCAAATCGATGCGGCCAAACTCAATGCCAATCCAGCAGATTACCAAGGCGTTCAAGGCCAAGCCGACCGTTTTTATTGCGACAAGGGCGGCTATATCCGCAACTTTCGTTTTGACCCACAGGGTTATCAGTTGCCGCCGACGGCCTTTGACGGACTCGATGAAAGCTTTTTATGGGCATTAGATTGCAGTAAAAAAGCCCTGCTGGATGCGGGCGTGGATTTAACGGCACCATTACTTGAGCGCACAGGGATTGTAATGGGCACCCTGTCGTTCCCGATCGCAAGCTCTAATGAACTGTTTTTACCGATTTACCATCAAGCGGTTGAAAAGGCATTAAAAACCAAGCTTAATCAACCCGAATTTGCTCTCGCGCCCTTCGCCAATGCGTCGATGGCGGGCACGCAACAGGCCGCCAATGGCGCCATCGCCCACACGGCGTCTAAATTGTTAAGTGATGCCCTCGGCCTTGGCGGCGCGCAGCTCAGCCTCGATGCCGCCTGCGCCAGCTCTGTCTATGCCCTCAAATTGGCCTGCGATTATTTAACCACGGGCAAGGCAGATATGATGCTCGCGGGCGCCGTATCGGGCGCCGATCCCTTCTTTATCAATATGGGATTCTCGATTTTCCACGCCTATCCAGACCATGGGATTTCGGCGCCTTTTGATAGCAATAGCAAAGGCTTATTCGCGGGCGAAGGCGCTGGCGTATTAGTGCTTAAGCGTTTAGAGGATGCCGAGCGCGATGGCGATAATATTTATGCCGTGGTCAGTGGTATTGGCTTATCCAACGATGGCAAAGGCCAATTTGTCTTAAGCCCCAACAGTAAGGGCCAAGTGCAAGCCTTCGAGCGCGCCTATGCCGCCGCCAACACCCACCCGAGCAATATCGAAGTGATTGAATGCCATGCCACCGGCACACCGCTGGGGGATAAGGTTGAACTCACTTCGATGGAGCGTTTTTTCGAAAATAAACTCGGCGGCACTAAAGCGCCGCTGATAGGTTCGGCTAAATCCAACCTTGGGCATTTGCTCACCGCCGCCGGCATGCCTGGGATCATGAAAATGATCTTCGCTATGCGCTCAGGCCAGCTACCGGCGAGTATCAACCTCAAGACGCCGATTTCATCACCTAAGGGATTGTTTAGCGGTGATAATATCCCCACTCAACTGCAGTCTTGGCCCGATAAAACAAGCAACGATCGTCGCCATGCGGGGGTATCTGTATTTGGTTTTGGTGGCTGTAATGCCCATCTGTTGTTGGAATCCTATCAACCAACAACTCACAGCGCCGAGAAGCAAGCCAACAAACCTATTTATCAGCAGCAAGCATTAACCGTTATCGGTATGGCGTCGCACTTTGGGCCTTTGGCCTCGATCAATGCACTGGATAAAGCGCTATTAAACCAAAAAGATGCCTTTATCCCGCTGCCACCTAACCGCTGGAAAGGCTTAGATAAACACCCCGATATCCTTAAGCATTTTGGCCTAAATCGCGCGCCTAAAGGCGCCTATATTGAGCAGTTTGATTTTGACTTTTTACGCTTTAAAGTGCCGCCTAATGAGGATGACAGGCTCATATCCCAGCAATTGTTGCTGATCAAAGTCGCCGACGAAGCGATTCGCGATGCCAAGTTAACCGCGGGCAGCAAGGTCGCGGTGTTAGTGGCGATGGAAACCGAGCTTGAGCTGCACCAATTCCGTGGCCGGGTGAATTTGCACACCCAACTTGCAGATAGCTTAAAGCAGCAAGGCGTTCACCTCTCCAATGATGAATACCTTGCCCTCGAAGCCATCGCCATGGACAGCGTGCTCGATGCCGCCAAGCTCAATCAATACACCAGCTTTATTGGCAATATTATGGCGTCGCGCATCGCCTCGCTGTGGGACTTTAATGGCCCAGCGTTTACCATTTCAGCCGCCGAGCAATCGGTCGCTCGCTGTATCGATGTAGCGCAAAACCTACTGTCCCAAGAGGCCCTCGATGGCATCGTGATTGCCGCCGTGGATTTAAGCGGCAGTGTTGAACAGGTTATATTGAAAAACGCTCAAATCGCCGTTGATCTCGATGCCGACAGCTCGAATCCACAGTGGAAGGTGGGTGAAGGTGCGGGCGCTATCGTGCTGACAAACCAGCAAGCGAGCAACAGTCAACAAGCGAGTAACAGTTCTCAAAAGGGCTACGGCCAAATTCGTGCTCAAGCATTTGGCACACATCATCAGCTGCCCAAGCTGCTTGATTCGCTGATAACCGAAACGGCTATCGCCAATCCTTCAGTGCCCGCTGCCATCCATATGGTTGAGCAATGTATTGCCCCAGAAGAGCAACTGCCAGCGGAGCGGCTATTAACTCAGCTTAATCTTATGGGGACGCCATGCAATCGAGTCGCCAATACCCTTGGGCATAACTTTGCCGCGGCGGGTATGGCCAGTCTTTTGAGTGCCCTGTTAAGCCTAAAAAACGGGTCTGAGGGTTCGGATAAAAACGCCGATAAACAGGCATTAGTGTTTACCCAAAGCCAAGGAGTGAGCTCACTGCTGCTGTTAAGCCAAACGGTAACGCAGGCGGAACAACTAGAACTGCGCCTTGAGCAGGACTTAACCTTAAGTGAGCAAAAACATTTAATCAAACCAGTCACGCTCGGTGGCCGCGATATCTATCAACATATTGTGGATACGCCATTGCCCGCACTTGCCGCCATCCAAGGCAAAATGCGCCAGTTGCAGCCTGTCGCACCACAGGCGACACAAACTGTAGCCACAGTGCGCGCTGCACTTGATACCACGGCTGAAAACGCCACCCCATTTGCCACACCAATAGCAGTAGAGAGCGGTATGTCATCTAACGCACCACACCAATATTCGGCGGCGCCCTTGGCGCAGGATAGGGCGTCGCAGGATAGCGCGGCACTGTTACAAAACCAGCAATTGGCCCGCGAGGCGCACTTAGCCTTTTTACAGAGCCGTGAGCAAGGGCTCAAACTGGCCGATACGCTGTTAAAAGCGCAATTGTCCCAGACGACACAAATGGGGTCTGTTGCCACCAGCGCCAATGCCGCTCCCATTGCGGCGCAGCAAGCTGTATCAGTCCCAGAATTAAAACGAGAGTTAAAACCAGATCACGCGAATGTCGCACCCTATACGCCACCCATTCCTGCGGCTAAGCCCTGCATTTGGAACTATCAAGATCTAGTGGAATATGCCGAGGGCGACATTGCCAAGGTCTTTGGCGCCGATTACGCCATTATCGATAGCTACGCCCGCCGCGTGCGCCTGCCAACCTCGGATTATCTGCTGGTCTCGCGGGTGACTAAGCTCAACGCGCAAATGAACCGCTATCAGCCGAGCACTATGACCACAGAGTACGACATTCCCGTGGATGCGCCCTTCTTGGTCGATGGCCAAATTCCGTGGGCGGTGGCGGTCGAATCGGGTCAGTGCGATTTAATGCTCATCAGCTACTTAGGTATCGATTTTGAAAACAAAGGCGAGCGCGTCTATCGCTTGCTCGACTGCACCCTCACCTTCCTTGGGGATCTGCCCCGCGGCGGTGACACCCTACGCTACGATATCTCCATCAACCACTTTGCCCGTAATGGCGATACCCTGTTGTTTTTCTTCTCCTACGAATGCTTCGTGGGCGATAAGCTGATCCTAAAAATGGACGGCGGCTGCGCGGGATTCTTTACCGATAAAGAACTGGCTGATGGCAAAGGGGTGATCCGCACCGAGGCCGAAATTAAGCTGCGCGAGCAAGCACAAATTGCACTGGCCAATGAATATGCCCGAAACGGCAATAAGCCACGCTTCACGCCGCTACTTAACTGCGCGCAAACGGCCTTTAGCTACGGGCAAATCCACCGTCTACTGAGCGCCGACATTGGTGGCTGTTTCGGCGGCGAACATGCAGCCCATCAAGCAAAGTTTGGTCTCCAGCCTTCACTGTGCTTCGCCTCGGAAAAATTCCTGATGATCGAGCAAGTCAGCAGGCTCGACGTGCATGGCGGCGCATGGGGCTTAGGCTTGATAGAAGGTCACAAACAATTAGCCCCCGACCATTGGTATTTCCCTTGCCATTTCAAGGGCGACCAAGTGATGGCAGGCTCCCTCATGGCCGAAGGGTGTGGTCAGTTACTGCAATTCTTTATGCTTCATATTGGTATGCACCTTGGGGTGACTAACGGTCGTTTCCAACCCCTTGAAAACGCATCGCAAAAAGTGCGCTGCCGCGGTCAAGTATTGCCACAATCTGGCACGCTCACCTATCGCATGGAAGTCACCGAAATTGGCTTGAGCCCTCGCCTCTATGCCAAGGCGAATATCGATATCCTGCTCAATGGCAAAGTGGTGGTGGATTTCCAAAACCTCGGGGTGATGATTAAAGAAGAAGCGGATTGCACTCGCTATTCGCACAGCGGTTTTTCGCAGAGTCATTCTTCACAAGGCAATGATTCGCAAGCTGCAAATATCTACAATCAAGCGGAACAAGCGCCACTGATGGCGCAAATCCCAGATGTTTCAGCTCCCGTGAATAAAGGCGTTGTGCCGCTTAAGCATGTAAGCGCGCCGATTGCGCCAGCAGGCTCTAAGTACGCCAATCGCGTGCCCGACACCCTGCCGTTTACGCCTTATCATTTGTTTGAGTTTGCCACCGGCGATATTGAAAACTGCTTCGGCCCCGATTTTAGTATTTACCGTGGCTTAATCCCGCCGCGCACGCCCTGCGGCGATCTGCAACTCACCACCCGCGTAGTAGCCATTGAGGGCAAACGTGGCGAACTGAAAAAGCCATCCTCCTGTATTGCCGAGTATGAAGTGCCCAGCAACGCGTGGTATTACGCTAAAAACAGCCATCCGAGTGTGATGCCTTACTCTGTGCTGATGGAAATCTCATTGCAGCCCAATGGCTTTATCTCAGGTTATATGGGCACTACCTTAGGCTTCCCGGGGCAGGAATTATTCTTCCGCAACCTCGACGGCAGTGGCAAGTTACTGCGCGAAGTGGATTTACGCGGTAAAACCATAGTCAATGATTCGCGCCTGCTGTCCACTGTGATTGCTGGCAGCAATATCATTCAAAACTTTAGTTTCGAACTGAGCTGCGATGGCGAGCCCTTCTACCGCGGTAATGCGGTTTTCGGTTACTTTAAGGCCGATGTGCTTAAAAACCAGTTGGGTATCGACAACGGTAAAATCACCCAAGCCTGGCACCTTGAACGCGGTATTAAAGCCGACAGCCAAATCAATCTGTTAGATAAAAACGGCCGCAGTTTCGTGGCGCCGCAGGGCAAACCACACTACCGCCTCGCGGGTGGGCAGCTGAACTTTATCGACAAGGCCGAAATTGTAAAAACTGGCGGTAAGAAGGGACTGGGATACTTGTACGCCGAGCGCACTATTGACCCAAGCGATTGGTTCTTCCAGTTCCATTTCCATCAGGATCCTGTGATGCCAGGCTCACTCGGCGTCGAGGCGATTATCGAATTACTGCAAACCTATGCCATAGACCAAGACCTAGGCGCAGGCTTCAATAATCCGAAATTTGGCCAAATTCTGTCAGAAATTAAATGGAAGTATCGCGGTCAAATTAATCCATTAAACAAACAGATGTCGCTGGATGTGCATATCACCAGCATTGAAGATAAAAACGGAAAACGCATCATCAAAGGCGATGCAAACCTGAGTAAGGATGGCCTGCGCATTTATGAGGTAACCGATATCGCAATCTGCATCGAAGAGGCATAGCGCTAGCGCCTAACTTGCGGCATTAGCCAAAGTTAGCTTAAACAGTACACAACAGCCGCAGTGCAAGGGAATAACCCCACTGCGGCAAACAAATTCAGGCCCCAAACACCTAAAAGTGAATAGCCCAAATGACGAATACCACACTCGATAATAATAAGCTCAGTCCTTGGCCATGGCAGGTTGATGAAGCCGCCATCAGTTTCGATATCGATTCCCTTGGCAAAAAACTTAAAGATCTCAATCAAGCCTGTTACTTAGTCAATCATGCCGAAAAAGGCCTAGGCATAGCCCAAAGCGCCGAGGTGGTGGGTCTTGCTGAAGCTCAACCTAGCAATGGCTTACACAAAAGCAATGGTTTGCATCCTGTGAGCGCCTTCGCCCCCGCCCTTGGCATCCAAAGCTTGGGTGACAGTAATTTTCGCCGTGTGCATGGGGTGAAATACGCCTACTACGCGGGCGCCATGGCCAACGGCATCGCCTCGGAAGAGTTAGTTATCGCTCTTGGTCAAGCGGGCATTCTGTGTTCCTTTGGCGCGGCAGGATTAATTCCGTCGCGCGTTGAAGCCGCGATTAAACGCATTCAAACGGCATTGCCCAATGGCCCCTACGCCTTTAACCTCATTCACAGCCCGAGCGAGCCAGCGCTTGAGCGTGGCAGTGTCGAACTCTTCCTCAAGCATCAAGTGCGTACGGTTGAGGCCTCGGCCTTCTTGGGCTTAACGCCGCAAATCGTTTATTACCGCGCCGCAGGCCTGAGCCGTGATGCCAACGGCGAGATTGTGATTAGCAACAAAGTGATTGCTAAAATCAGCCGTACCGAGGTGGCGACCAAGTTTATGGAGCCCGCCCCCGTTAAGATGCTGCAGCAATTAGTGAACGAAGGGCTTATCAGCGAAGATCAAATGCTGATGGCGCAATCTGTCCCAATGGCCGATGACATTACCGCCGAAGCCGACTCAGGCGGCCACACCGACAATCGCCCTCTGGTCACGTTATTACCGACCATTTTGGCGCTAAAAGATACCATTCAAGCCAAGTACCAGTACAAAACGCCGATCCGTGTGGGCGCAGGTGGTGGGATCGGCACGCCCGATGCGGCGCTGGCGACCTTTAATATGGGCGCAGCCTTTATTGTCACTGGCTCAATCAACCAAGCCTGTGTTGAGGCGGGAGCGAGCGAACATACCCGTAAGTTACTCGCCACCACTGAAATGGCCGATGTAACTATGGCGCCCGCCGCCGATATGTTCGAAATGGGCGTTAAGTTACAAGTGGTTAAGCGCGGCACCCTATTCCCGATGCGCGCCAATAAACTCTACGAAATTTACACCCGCTACGACTCGATTGAGGCGATTCCAGCAGAGGAAAGACAAAAGCTGGAAGAGCAAGTGTTTCGCGCCTCATTAGATGAGATTTGGGCAGGCACTGTGGCGCACTTTAATGAGCGCGATCCTAAGCAAATTGAACGCGCGCTGGATAATCCAAAACGTAAAATGGCACTGATTTTCCGCTGGTATTTGGGTCTTTCGAGCCGCTGGTCAAACACAGGTGAAGTTGGCCGCGAAATGGATTACCAAATCTGGGCTGGCCCCGCCCTCGGCGCCTTTAATGCTTGGGCCAAAGGCAGTTATTTAGATGATTATCGCGAGCGCAATGCAGTGGATTTGGCAAAACATTTAATGCAGGGCGCAGCCTACCAAGCACGGATTAACCTGTTGTTATCCCAAGGGGTAAGTATTCCAGTCAGCCTACAACGCTGGAAACCACTGCAACGCTGCTAATTCGCTTTGGGAAACCTTATCGAGCGGGTTAAGTGAACACTTAACCCGCTTTTTTTTGGGGGGTAAATTGGGGGTTTCATTTTTGGCTCTATTACGGGTTTAGTTCCGCTCGGCATTGTCGCTTTCAATCAATCGAATAAATAATGCCAAAAGCCGATTGGAGTTCTGTTTCCGCTCCGCATTGTCACTTCAGTGGCACGCCGTAAACCCATCCTTGGGGGCTCAACGGAAAAATCCATTTTTCCAATGGCCCACTCTTGTCACAGAACGTAGCGCGACAATGCTCGCCTGCAACACTGATCTACAATCAATCCAATACATGAGGCAAGATTTAAAATTGGGTGGGAGACGTTGATAAATGCAATCGTCCCAAAACTTTATATAAAGCATGGTTTGTTAATAAGGATTTTTATCATTCAAAAGTATCGTTTTGCACATTATTTCAAATAATCCTTATTATCGAGCCTTAATATTCAATACATTACAAACAATTCGTTATACAAAACCCGAAGAACTGAACCGATGCACCGGCTCTGATAGAAATGAATCACAACTAAAAATAAACACTAAAATCATAATCTTGAGCTTTACCACTTCAAATTATTGAAGGTGAGATTTGCCGCAATCCATTAGAGTTGAATATCTATGAGCATAGAAGATCAAGATTCAATTGACGCCATTGGAATAGATAATGAAGGTGTCGTCGTGCTAACCATCTCAGATCATTTGGAATGGGATGATAAGCATCTCTTGCTCCTTCAATATCTACTTGGCTTTTCTCGAGTCTGGCGAGGTATTTGAAAGCTATCCAGATTCACGTGGGAGAGGGTTTAAAATTAATATTATGTGCAAGTATGAGCCAACAACATTAGCAACGCGGTTCCTATCACAATGCACAGACATCATTAATCAATTAGGATTTCAGTTTGATTATAAGGTTTTCACTTAGCCAAACAGTATCACCTTAGCCTAGCGCAGAAAACCGCATGTTTTCCCGCTGTTGGCGGCGTAAAACGGCTTGGCGGGTTACTGTCGTAACTTTGACGTAAGGTTGTCATAACTAAAATCATGGGTTCTATATGATGATTCGCCTACTGCAATCATTATTAGGAACTAGAAAATGGAACAAATGATAAACAAAGAATTAGTGAAAAAGCTTCGAAGCGAACGTTCTTGGTCCCAAGATCAACTCGCCACAATCTCAGGACTGAGCATTCGTACTATTCAGAGAGTAGAGAGTGAAGGCTCTGGCTCCTTAGAATCCAAAAGAGCGCTAGCGGCAGCTTTTGATATTAACGTTAGTAATCTGGATATTAATAGCACCGCAGACAGCACCTTAGCATCCAGTCATCGAGGTTGTAAGTTTGGGCTAGCTGGTGCAACTGTGGGGATTTTGAGCGCCTATATTGGAATATCTATGTCTTTTGTATCTGGGAATATTACGTCCGCTGAAGCAGGAATTCATTATGGAAGTCTTAGTGCGCTCTATGGTATTTCCTGTGCAGTTATTATCGTAATGTCTAACAGATATCATTCAAACGCGACTTGATAGGACACATCACAGCTGCATTGCGACTGTTGGCGTTAGCGCAGATGCAAGAGCTAAGAACTTTCCGCAAGGTACTGTCAGTCGTATTCTCAATTTTGCAATCGATACCTTAATCTAAGCCGATACTCAAAAGGTATCGGCTTTTTTATGCTGTTCTCGCAAATATCACACTGCAACTCTTACCGAATCGCAGGTAAAAATTGCCTATCTCGCTTATATCAGCCAATACTCCCGCCAATACAGCATTTAATAATTACGCTAAAAATCAGTAGATTAGCTAAAAATATCAAAGTTGGCATTAAGCTCGCAATATCCCCTTTGTGAGTTTATTGCGGGATTGAGTGATAACGGGATGTAAGAAGTAATCTAGCTAATTCAACTCACCCAGCAACTAGCTCGCTCGACGTAAACATGCAGAGTGAAAGAAGACAGAAAAACCGAAATAAGACAAAGGAGGTGGCTATGTTAGGTTGGACCTTAATGTTTCTGGTTGTGGCCATTATCGCCGGACTGTTTGGATTTACGGGGATCGCTGGCGCCGCAGCGGGGATCGCAAAGATTATTTTCTTCCTATTTATTGTATTACTTGTGATTTCCCTGCTGGTCAACGCCCTTAAGGGCAAGGCACCACGCGCTTAAATTGGATAAAAGGAGAATCGATATGAAACCTATGACCATGATTACCACTGCATTTTTAGCCTTATTATTAACCTTTGGACTGTCAGCCTGTAGCGACAACCACGCCGAGGACGCAGGCGAAAAAATCGATGAAGCCATCACTGATACCGGCAATGCGATTGAAGATGCCTGTGAAGAACTGAAAGAAGGCGTTAAAGCGAAAGATACCCGCTGCTAGAACGGATGACGGCAAGTAGTGAGTCCCGCATACGAGCCCATCAGGGGAACCACAGTTCAATTGAGTACCACCGAACCACTTTATCGTGACAGCTATTGGTCACGATAAAGTGGGTTTCCCTGAGGCTCGCCGCTTATCAATGGAGGAGATGCCAATGCTGAGTAGGATCCACATTAAGTATTTCTACCTGTTCGGAGCGCTGTTATTTGGCTATTTCGCCGTAACGGGGCACTCCCCTATTCTCACCTTTATTTGGGCATGGAGCAGCCTATCCCTCGCCCTTGTCGGCTCGGCCTATTGGTTTAATCTCGCCAGTATTTTTAGAAAACGTCAGGATGGATCCATCCCTTGGTATATCCGTTGGGGCTTTATTCCATTTTTATTAGGATGCCGACTCTATAATCTCTGGGCGCGGCGCCGCGATAGCGTGCCTTCAATGCAAGCCATTGATAAATATCTGTACTTGGGTAGCCGCTTAAGCGCTGCCGATTTACCTAAACTGAATCGTTATGGCATTACCGCTATTTTAGATGTCACCGCCGAATTCGACGGCCTCGATGTGTCCCTGTATGAGGATCATATCGACTATCTGAATATCCCTATTCTTGACCACAGCGTGCCAACTAGCGCCCAATTAAATCAGGCGATTAACTGGTTACACCGTCAAGTACGCGCCCAAAAGCGGGTATTAATCCACTGTGCGCTCGGCCGCGGGCGCTCCGTAATGGTGCTGGCCGCTTATCTTGTATGCCGCCGTCCCGAACTCAGTTTTGCGGAGGTGCTGCAACAGATTAAAAGCATTCGTAAAACCGCTAGGTTAAATCGCTGGCAACTTAAAGCGCTGGAGCAGATGTACACTCAAGGGGAAATCAAACTGCATAAGCGAGCCTGGATTATCGCCAATCCCGTCTCTGGCGCGGGAAAATGGCAGAGCCATGGCGAACAAATTTGCACTGAACTGAAACGCTATTTTGAAGTGCAGTTAGCGCTCACCACGCCAGAGATTAGCGCCCAAACCCAAGCGAAAAAAGCACGGCTTCAGGGCGCCGATATCATCATCGCTTGCGGTGGCGATGGCACAGTCACAGAGGTCGCGGCGGAGATTATCGACACCGATATCACCTTAGGCATTATCCCGTTAGGCACCACCAATGCCCTGTCACACGCCCTCTTTGGTTTAAGCAGTAAGCTCAATGCTGTCTCCCAAGCCCTTGATAATATTATCCAAGGTCAGACTCAGACCATAGACACGGCGCGTTGCAATGAGCGGCTGGTGTTGCTGCTGGTCGGCATTGGGTTTGAGCAGCAAATGATTGAGTCGGCGAGCCGCGAGCGTAAAAATGCTCTCGGCCAACTCGCCTACCTCGATGGTTTGTGGCGCGCAGTGAATACTGACACCAACCTCGAGTTGCAGCTGACTTTAGATGACCAAGCCCCAATGACAGTGCAAACCCACAGCCTAGTGGTTGCCAATGCCGCACCTTTTACCAGCTTACTCGCCCAAGGTAAGGGCGAACCCAATATGACCGACGGCTTGTTGGATATCACTTGGTTAGATTCAAATAATGAGCCGAATGAACAGCTTATCAGTCTGGCTGAACTGGCTTTTACCGGCTGGATTAAAGAGGCCGCCAATAGCGACTCTGCGCCCTCGGCCAACACGGGTAAAGTGAAACATGCCCACGCGAAAAAGGTGAAGATCAGCAGTCAGCCCCCATGCAAGTATGTGATTGATGGCGAGATTTGTGAGCCGGAGCAACTCAATATCGATATCCTGCCCGCCTCTTTGAAGGTGTTTGTGCCCTATCAAGCGCAAAATGCTGAACAGCAATCAGAGCCCAAAATAAGCTAACACTTTTAGAATCAACTCTGAATCAAAAGCTGAATCAATGCATTAGCTTATTTTCGGGCATTTAAAGGTAGATGGCTACTTGGCGACGCTATTGCTAGCGGAATCTTCACTAAGGGTATCAGCAACAACGGTTTGAGCGTCTGACTCCTGCTCATATTTACTGAGCTTGTTATAGAGGGTTTTAACGCTGATCCCAAGCTGCTCGGCGGTGTCGGTCTTATTGCCCTGACTCGTTTCAAGCGCTTGGTAAATGGCGATTTTTTCCAGCTCCTCAAGGCGCATACCTTGGGGGATCACGACATTTTCCTCTGCAGTCGCCTCCTTATCCAAACTGGGCGTAAGCTGTAAATGCTCAGGGGTAATCTCATGGTCCGCCAGAATATAAGCGCGCTCGATAGCATGCTTTAACTCGCGCACATTCCCCGGCCAAGCGTGGGCCGCAATCGCCTCTAAACTTGAGGGCGAGAACACTTTACTCTGTTTTTCCGCCGCATTGCGATAGGCCAGAAAATGCTTCGCAAGTCCGACAATATCTTCCCCACGCTCCCGCAATGGCGGCACTTGAATGGGGAAATGCGCTAAGCGAAAGTACAAATCTTCCCGCAGTTGTCCTTGCTCAATCGCCACTAAAGGATCGCGGTTTGTCGCCGCCACAATACGCACATTGGCCTTGAGCACCTTAGGGCTGCCGACGGGGCGATATTCATTATTTTCCAGCACTCTTAACAGCTTAACTTGATGCTCTAGGGGCATTTCGGTGACTTCATCGAGGAATAAGGTGCCGCCTTCGGCCTGCTCAAATACCCCTTGATGATCACGATTCGCGCCGGTAAAAGAACCTTTTACATGGCCGAAGAGTTCACTATCAACTAATTCTGGGCTCAAGGCGCCGCAGTTAATCGCAATATAGGGCTTATTCACCCGCGGGCTAGCTAAGTGAATGGTATTGGCGACCAGCTCTTTACCCGCGCCACTCTCGCCGATAATCAACACATTGCTCTCGGCGGCCGACACCCGGCGGATAGTGCGATACAAGCGGTGCATAGGTAACGAGGAGCCCACCAGCAGACCATATTGGTCTAATTCGCTGGCAAAGGGGCGAATACGCGTCGAAGTATTCGCAACCAGATGCTGGGCAAAATCCGCTAAGGTTTCGCACAGCAACGACATGTCGATGGGCTTACGGAAATGGTAGCCCGCGTATTTAGACAAGAGTTTATCGAGGTGAGGATTCGGTAGGCCATCGGAGAGGAAAATAAACTCCACATCCGCAATGGCGCTGGACTCGAGTAAGGCTAAGTAATCCTCACGGCTTAGACGGGGCAGCTCAATGATCGCCACATCGATACGATTGGCCTCCAGCTGACTAATCCAAGATAAATCATCGGTACTGCGTAGCTTGTTGTAGGTCTGCGCGCCCTCGAGCTGCACTAATGCCTGCTCGGTCTCGAAGTCCTGTAGATGATAGAAAAGCGTTGGTCGGATCATCTTGTGCCACTCCCTGTGAATGAAGCACCACTGTATGCCAGCCGTGAAATTTTAACAATCTCAACGGTAAGAGTTGCCGATAATAAGCGAGGCACTGGCGACAATGGATAAATATTATCAGTTAAATCAAGTTATTAAATTATCATTAAAAAGTGAACGAAATATGCATAGAAGCTGAATGAAACTGAAATTTCCATAAAATGTTGGGCAATCCGTGTCGGCGGAGCAGCCCAAACTACCACAGGAGGTCTTTATGACGTCTAATGTTGCGCAACATCAGACCGAGTTGAGCGCCGATATTAAGCTGGTTAATGAGTTAATCGAGCTGACCCAAACTGGCGTGGATTTTTATACTCGGGCCAATACCACTGTCGATGACTACAGCCTAAAACGCATTTTTATTGCCCAAATCAAGACGTATCAAGGGATGCTGGCGCGATTTAGGCAACTGCTCGCCCAAACATTACAACAAATGGGCCCGCACATAGGCCCGCACTCAGTGCCGTCGTCGCAGACTCGGCCCTATGCCGATGTCGATGCTTTACTTATTAAACAACAACTCGCCGATGCCCTCGCCGTGCTCTGCGAGCTTGAGCGTCAGCGCCTTAATCACCTCAAACAGTTAATTAAAAAGGCCTATCACCCAAGGTTAATCAGCCAATTGGCCGAGGATATTGCCTGGCTACAAATCCATTTAGATACCCTACACCTGCGTAGCCAAGCCCTGTAAGGCAGCAATGCCAGCCAATAACGCGGCCAACTGAGCCGCGTTTTTGTTGCCTGCGATCTATTTGAGCTTAACGCCTATCCCACTTAAGCCAAACCGCTTAATCACCCTCGGTAATATTTACATTTTGTCGGTAAAAAGCGCCGAGCTTGCTTTTGGATTTAACAGCCGAAACGAGCCAAAAATAAATATAATCAGTTTAAAATCAATCATATAAAAACATTGGCACGATTCGCGCTTTAGTTACTTCGAGATAACAACGGAGGATATCATTATGAAAAACACGACAACTTTAGCTTTAACCACCTTACTTGTCGGTTCTATCAGTTTAAATGTGGCCGCCGCACAGGATTGGAAAGACGATGCCAAAGATGCTTGGCTAGATGGCAAGGCCGAAACGACTTTGTTGCTCAATACTAACCTCAACTCCTTTGACATTATGACCGACGTGAAAAACGGCCATGTCACCTTAACCGGTCAAGTGGAGAGCAGTGTCGATAAGGCGCTCGCCGCTGAGCTCATCAAAAGCTTAGATGGGGTAAAAGGGGTCGATAACAAGTTAACCGTGATGAAACAAGACGAAGGCACCAATGAGGTGGTGAAGACCTTAACCGACTCTAAGGTCGCAACGGTCGTAAAAACCCGTCTGTTGTTCTCGACCGACGTATCGGGCACCCAAATTAACGTCGACGTTGCCGATGGCGTAGTGACCTTACAGGGTGAAGTGGCTAGCGATGCCGAGCGTCAATTAGCCCTGACCATTGCTAAAAATACCGATGATGTGAAAAAGGTCGTCGATAAAATCAAAGTCAAAACCTCATAATGGTCCTGACATTCAGCCCTTGCTAATTCAGCTCTTGATAACTCAGCTGTTGGTAACTCAGCTGTTGGTATTAGTCACTCGGGCAAAAACCACAAAACCAGCTTCGGCTGGTTTTGTTTTATCGGCGCGATGTTATGTTCATCATGCCTTAGGCTTCGGCTTCCTGTTCGAGGCAGAAGCTAAATTCATAAAAATGTTGGCCATTTTCGATGCTTATCGCCATAGTGCCATATAACCCAACGAGTTCACCCGCGCCAGAATGGGGGACAACCTCAAGGTGTAAACGGTTTTGCCCATCGGTCATAATGCCAAAATGTTGCAGCACAAAACTGCCCTGTCTGCCGCACAGCTTACCCACGACTTGCTCTATCGCCACGTAACCTGCCGAGCCTTTTACTGCCGTCATGGCACTGAGCATTTCACCTTGGCTGCGGGCTTCTAGCTCACCATAAAAGCTTTTATCTAAGGTCATTCTGCCCAAGTTCACGCCACCCACACCTGTGGCATAGGCACTCTCGGGATTGAGCTTAACATCAAATTTGCCCGTGACTTTGGTCATTTCCATGACTCGCTCCTTGTTTTAATTTTATGCTTTATGCCAAAACCTAAGCTTTCCCAGCCGCTAGGTGAAATAAATACCTCAGCCGTAGCTGAGGTAAAATTAACTTAGCATAAGCCCAGATATAAACCTAATGCAGTGCTTTGATTTCCGACTCACTTACACCGACTTCAAGGGTGTTCGCCACGTTAGGCTCCTCTGCCATAGGTTGGCCCGCCGCCCTGTCGCGGTAGGTAATGGCGACTTTATATGGCGCCTCAAAGGGATACACAGGCTCGATATTATCGACTTCGATGCGATCGCCAATAAATACACTGCCTAAGTGCACTAATCGATTTTGAGCATAATCTAAGCTAAACAAGCCAAGGTACCAAAATACCCCCGAACCTTGATTCGTGACGATATAAGGTGCCACAAAGGGCATGGTTTGCTGCTTAGGATCGTCCTGTAATGGCGCATCACTTTGGGTATCAGGCTCTAATGCTGGGTCAAAATTAAGCGGCGTAATCCGCATATAATCCAGCAATACCCTGCCCTTTTCATCACCTTGTTGATAATCCCCCAGCGCAAATTCCGTTTGTTTGATTTTAATAAAGTGCGTCAAGACCACTGGCAGTTGGCTATCGGGCAGCTTTACTTCAAAGGGATTGGCCGTATTCAAACTAAAGAGTTTCAGCATCACCTCGGAGGCATTCGCCACCGGTTTGACCTCACTTGGCACCACAGATTCGATGGCATCTTCGCTGGAAGATAATGCCGCCTCTTTGGCTTTTGCCTTCGCATCGGCCTGTGCCATGGCCTCATCGTATTGCAGCACTTGACCATCTTCCATGACCATGTAGATATCATCATTGGTCATGTTAAAACGATAAATGCCCGCGGCAAGAATACTGAGCACAAGGACAGTCGCCGCTATCGTTAATTTAACAAACATACTCATCCGCTCCCCCAATGCGCTTTAAACGCGCTTTTTACCTAACTCAAGCTCTGTGAATGTCGGAGCAGTATTACAGATACTGAGTCAAAGCGGAGCGGGAAAAGTGTAAAAAAATAACACTATTTGGCAATTTGTCAGGTTAAGTTCAGCTAATCTTGCCCGCTCCACTCATAGGCACTGAATTTTGGTCACCTTGCCATCTTCAAGCTTAAAAAAGGCGTCCTGCGGCATCTCCTGCGACCACAGCGCCTGATAATCCAGATTAGCGTAAATCCCGCGGAACACTGCGCCAGACAAGGCATGGGATACGATGATCACTCGCTCGGGCACGGTCGGATCCTGCAACCAATCTTGAATGCGCTCACTGATACTGGCGAACGTCTCCGCATTCGGCGCATAGGTATACCAATCGGCCAGCGCATTTAACTCAGGCTGGTTTTGTTTGATTTGGGGCACGCGCTGCTGCTCCCAATCCCCGAGACCAAGCTCCTTTAAACGCTCATCTTTTTGTAGACGTTCAACGGGAAAGCCGATTTGTTGGCAAATGATTTCGGCGGTTTGCACCGCTCGTCCTAAGGGGCTCACATAAAATGCCCAGTCCTGCGGCTCTTGAACATACTCACTCAATACATAACCCACAGTTTTCGCCTGTAACTCACCGAGTTCGGTGAGCGGCGAATTGCAATGTCCCTGCAAACGTAGCTCTGCATTAAACTGTGTTTGCCCATGGCGTAATAAATAAATCGTTTTACTAGTCAATGTAATAACCTAAAAATCAGATAAATGATGTCAATGCGTATTTTGCCAATGCCGAATGTTACCAATGCCTTAGGCAACACTTTGGCATTGATAGTGGGAGATATCGTTATTGAGGATCAAATGGCATCCCTTGGCATCGGAATGTAAGATGCTCAAACTGGCTGGACGGATGGAATTCCACTTAGTTTCAACGTTTTGCTCGCTTAAGAAATGGTTCGTTAATAACTTCACCATCAGGGGTTCCATCACAATAAGCACATTGCCTTTGTATAAGGCACCGATATTTTCGACAATCTCTAACAGGCGTTTTTCGACTATTTTCAATTGCGCATGGATGGAAGAACAAAAGCCGCGGGATTGCGCCATCATAGTATAAATACACAGGGATAAATCAAAGCATTCGCCGTTAATGTCAAAGTCGGACTTAAAATCGGCTAGGGCTAATCGTTTGATTACAGAGATAGCGCGCTTTCTATTTCTGTTTAAGATTTCAGCCGTCTCCATCGATAAGGGTGAAGAACAGGCATACACCATCTCAAAACGTGTGTCCCTTAAGGAGTGGGCCAGCATATTCACATGCACCTCCCCGAGACTGGACAAGGTTGCCTGAGAAGGTACTGACGGTTGGAATGCTTCTACTGCTGCGTCTCCCTGACTAATTAAATATAGATTGGCCAATTTAATCACCTCTACTGCGCCATTAAGTTGGAAAGTGAGCCGAGTGCCTATTTGCTAACACACTCGGCTTGAGTTGAAACGCTTAAAAAACGTAACGAACACCGACTGTGAAGACCTTATCGTCGCCAATGTCTTGGGTAATGCCAGACATTTGATACTCACCCTCATACATAGCGTAATGGGTGTATACACGGGTCGATTTGGTCAATTTTTTCTCTGCGCCAAGGGTAAATTGGCTAATGTCCACATCTGTTATCTGCTCATTTGGGCCAACGAGTTTAGAAAAATAACCGCCCAAACCCGCGTTGTCTTGGCCAAACTCGGCCTTTAATGTGGTGCCCCAGAGGTCGTAGGTGGCGTTAATGAAATAGGAGTTACCCTCCATATTGGAAAATTTTAAGCTTTCGGTATGTTGAAAAATCCCGCCCAGTTTCATGTCGCCAAGCTTAACTTGGGTCACAAACCGATAGGCATCGATATTGGCGATCCCTTTATTGATGGCGGCGGCAACATAATAAGGCGCCTTTTTAAGATCTTTATCCCCAAGCGTGGTACTTAGGGCATACAGCTCATTATCGGCGCCATAGTTATCCTGTAATAAATAAGTTGCGTTGATATCCATCAGGCCGAATAACTTAGGCGAGTAATACCAAATACCATCGGCGCTACGCGTCTGCCCTGAGACCAATTGATTAATATCCGCATTGGTCGTTCCAAAAATATCGACTTTGCCTTCGGCGGTTTTGAAAACCGTATCATTGCGCCCGACAAGCAAGGTGCCGTAGGCCGTTTCAACGCCAAGGTAAGTATTTCTCGCCGAGAATACCTTGCTGGAATCGTTCGCCCGATTAGAGGTGTTGTTAACGCCAAACTCCATCTTGTAGATGACATTAATGCCATCACTGAGTGCCGATTTGCCCTTAACGCCAATATTGGAAGAATTGTTTTCAAGATAGGTGCCGCTTTCCCCCACATCAACGCCACTGGTACCGCTATAAACGGTTGAACCTAATTCGGAATGGGTCACGGATAAATCCAGACGACCATAGACTGCAGGAGACTCATCGGCCATCACAGGTAATGAAGACACTGCAAGCACTGAAGCGGTTAATATGACTTTTTTCATCGTGTTTCTCTTACTTAGTTTGAGATTAATGATTGAGAAGAAACGCTTTTAAAGAGGTCATGGTGATTAGCCATGACCTCGTCAGGCTAATCAATCAACGACAGTGACTTTTTTCGCGCGCCATACCGAAGCGGCCAGCACAATCGAGAGCACGGAAGTACCAATCCAGAAATATTGCGCATTACCGAAGTCATAATGCTTAACACCAGCCACTTCAGTAACCAGGATTAATTTAGAAGAAACAATCTCTTGTATAGAGGCTGCGAGATAAGAGAACAGTCCGATAAAGCCTTTAACCGCACCAACAGCGTTTTTAGGCATTAAGTCACAGGCCGTTAAACCCGCGAGGAACACCACCAGACCACCGATAGAGAAGCCGATTAAACCTAGGCCGAAGGCATCCATCATGCGGCTATCAGAACCCCAGAATAACAAGCTCATACCTATGATATTGGCTAGACCGTATAAGAAGGTCGGAATGTGACGGTTAGCGTTGAAGATTTTGTCTGAAATCACCCCAGATAGGATGGCACCGAAGAATCCCGCGATGGGGTAAGAAGACATAGCCACACCCGCGTCGATCAGGGAATAGTGCTTCTCTGACTGCAGGTACAACACGGCCCATGAACTCATGGCATAACGTGATGAGTACATCGCCGCACAGGCTAAGGCGATAATCCAAACCACAGGTTGTCTTAATACAAAGAATTGCGCCTTACGAATAGCGACTGGATCATGGCCTTTTACTGATTCGGGTTCTTCGCCATATGCCGTTGCTGGATCGGGTAAACCGTAGGTACGTGGGCGGTCTTTTAACAGGACTAACATACAGGCTGCGGCGGCAAATGCGGCAATACCCGCGCCGACAAAACCTATCTTCCAACCGAAGAAACTGACTAATGATGCCGTTAAAATCCAGCTGATGGCTTCACCAATGTTACGTGAACCGCCCCAAATGGAGTACACACTGCCCCGCTGTTTGGGCGAATACCATTGGAAAATCGATACACATGAGGGCGCAGAGCCCACGGATTGAAACCAGCCGTTCATCCCCCACAGGATCACGAAGAATAAACCGGCAACGCCCATCCCCATGGCCATACAGGTAATGGAGGAGAGCATGAGCGACACAGACATAAAGCGGCCAATGTTGGCATAGTCCGCTAAGAAACCGTTGGAAAACTTACCTATGGCATAGGTAAAGAAGAATGCAGAGCCCATTAAGCCCAATTCTTCAATGGTCACTATACCCGAGTCGAGCATAGGTTTTTTCACCACACTCAACGCCATACGCACTACATAAAACATGGCATAGCCGAACACTAAGCCAATAAAAACTTGCCACTGGTATTTTTTATAAATCGAACGAATTTTTTCGGGCGTTTCGTCCATAATTGGTCGGTCGGCACCGGTTTGGAAGAATTTTTTTATCATAGCTTGCTCCAAAAGTTGGAAGTCTAGTTAGCCAAAAAATAACGATGCACATACCAAAACCCGATGTAACATCATTTTCACAGACACACTAATACCCAGTCAGACTTGCAACAAATTGGTAAAAACGGGTTAGTTTTGACACAAACTCGTCCTTAGAAAGCTAATTCCTATGTGTTAGTACAAAGCGAAATCGATAAAGATGACTTAAGCTATTTCAAACCCCAAAAAATCGAGTCAAATTTGACTCAACCATCGCAAAGTAAGAATTTAAAAATTTAAAAAATATGCGAGTTGAGTCACCAATTAAGGTGTGAAAGGTATGAGTGACATTAAAGTGGCGACAAAAAATCCACGACAGAAAATAAAAATTAACATCTCAAGGTCACTATTATTGCTGTGCGCTAGCCTCTGCTTAAGCGTATTTGTTCATTCCGTCAGAGCGGCCGAACCTATAGTGGTATTAACCACATTTTCTGAAGAACCTATGGGAGCATTGTTTGAAGAATTCAAACAGTTAAATCCCGATATTCCCATTCAAGTGGTATACCGCCGCACCGGCCCTGCCCTAAAGTGGGTACAGCAATCATCAATCAATCCGGTTGATATGATCATTTCCTCCAGTCCAACCTTCTTCCATGACTTAGATAATGAGGGACTGATTGTCGCCCCCTCAGAGCAGTACGAGATGCCAGCTTGGTTAACTGTGCATGATTTAACAAAGAGCAATAAAACCATTGCGTTAGGTTACTCAGGCATCACCATCATGTATAACCAGCGCTACCTGGAGAAAAACAACTTACCCATACCCCACACCTGGAAAGACCTGGCGGCAGCACAATTCTCTGGGCATATCATGATGAGCACCCCTAACAATTCGGGCACCACACACATGATGGTCGAAGGGGTATTGCAGCAAAAAGGTTGGCAACAGGGCTGGGCCTTACTACGTGAAGTGGGCGGCAATTTGGCCTCAGTCTCGGCCAGAAGCTTTGGGGTGAGTGAATCTATCTCCCGCGGACTCGTGGGGGCTGGGGTGGTGATTGATAGCTATGCGATTGATGCTAAAAATAAATTTCCCTTCACCGATTTTAACTATTTACCCAATACGGTGATTTTACCGACCTATATTTCAGTCACTCCCCGCGGCCGAAATAAAGCCAATGTTACGAAGCTAATTCAATATTTTCTCTCTAACAATGGTCAAACCCTGATCAGCTCCAGCGCCATTGCTAAACACTCACTCACGGATGCTAGCCTAGCGCAAAGCTCCCACCCCGTGATTAATGAAGACCTATTATTTAATCGGGCAACCATTATTAATGCCTTATTTGATCAAGTCATTACCTATCAATTACCTAAACTGCAGCTCGCCTGGAAATTGATCCATCAGGCAGAAGCCACAAATAATATTTCGCCAGATGAGCAAAATATCATCAAGCAAGCGCGGCAATTAGCCAGCGCGGTGCCAATTAATGAAGCGGAATCATTACAGTTACAACATCAATTTATTCGGCAGGCGAATGAATATAAACACGCCACCGAAATAGAACAAATAATGTACCAATGGCGTAAAGAAAGTGAATCACAATTAGACCAAGCCATTAGTTTAATGAATAGCCTAGCGTCCCAAAAACGATGAAAACGAATTACTTTAAAATACCCACATCCCTAGGCGGCAAATTAATGCTCGCCTTTGCGAGCATGACGTTCTTAAATCTATTTATTGGTATTACGACAGTGCTCATTTGGGAAGAACTGAGTAATAAAATCAATCATATTGTCGAGCACAGTCTGCCACCGTTAAATGGCGCTTATATGCTCGAACGCTCTAGTGGAAACCTGCAAAGCATTATCTCGAACAGTTATAAAATTAATGATGAACTCGGCTATCAAAATTTTGAGAACGATTTAAAAAATGAAATCGACACGATTAAGCAAGCCTATATCAGCAGCAACCCCGACCGCCAATTACTCCCAGAGCAAAGGCTGGCACTCGAGCACTTTTCCCGTTTAATCGAACAACAGGACACATTGTTAAAGCAAAAAATAGCCTATAGCCAAGAGCTTGATAACCTTCAAAAACGTATCACTTGGTTGCATCAGGATTTGAATGATGAGATGACACCTTTGATGCAGGAAGTCGAGTGGCACGTCACTCGGTTACTCTCGCACCCTGTCGATAACCTATCGCCGAATGCCCTAATGAATGAGTTCTTTATTCTGCAGGAGTTATCGACCAAGGAGACTGAGCTATTTACCCTAGTGAATGAGATTATTGACCAGAGATACACCCGGGAATTAACTAGTGCCTTCTCATATCTGGATCAAAAAATCGCTGAAATCGAAACCTTAGTGGAGAAACTCACTAGCTTCCCTTCGACAATCAGCCATAGACAGATCATGAAGAATCTCATCACCCTGATTAGCTCTAATGGTGAATTGATCCGACTACTTAAATTGGATACCCAGGCGCAATTGGCCTTATCCCAATTAGCCGACCCCTTAACCCAAGTGTTAACCCAATTTCACCTCAAAAACATTGCGACACTCGAACAATCGAGCCAAGCGTTTAACTCCCTCAACACCAACACTAAGTCGATGATCATCAATGGCAAATTGATAATTGTGCTTATCTCTATCATCTCTATTGTGATCAGTGTGTTAGTGCTGACAGTGCTTATCCGCCAACGGGTATTAAAGCGCCTCAATACCCTCGAAATTGACCTGAAAAATGTAGCCGACGGCCATTTAGATTGGCCTATCACCACCCAAGG
Organism: Shewanella seohaensis; assembly: GCF_023283775.1. NCBI lineage: Bacteria > Pseudomonadati > Pseudomonadota > Gammaproteobacteria > Alteromonadales > Shewanellaceae > Shewanella > Shewanella seohaensis. The sequence continues at coordinate 99,387 of NZ_JAKILE010000002.1, read as the reverse complement.
AAAAGATGAAATTGGCCATATGGGAGACTGTTTACGGCAGTTCTGTGTCGATATGCAGGCCATGGTCAAAAGCAATGCGCTAACGCTGATCAATAACGCGCAAGCCAGCTTGATCACCTGTCATCCCAATGGCGAAATCGAATCTGCTAACCCCCATGCATTGCAATTATTGAGTCTGAACACACTCTCGCCGCAATTGACCCTGTGGCAGGCGTTTCCTGCCGCTTGCCAACCACAATTATTGGCGCAATTCGCCGCCGATAGCGAATTGAGCCGGACAGGACAAAGTGAATGCATCCTTAATTTAGTGAAACATAACGCGCCGCAGTACTTACATTTTCACCTACAGGCTTTCGAACACGCTCGCCAAGCCAAGTATATGGTGACGATTACCGACATCACTAAACAGGAGCTAAACACCCGCGAACTCGAACGCTTAGTGGCGGACAGAACCTTAAACCTCACGGTGAAAAACCAAGAGTTAACCGCAGAAATTGAGCAACGCAAACTGGCGGAAGCGCATTTACATCAAGCGCAGGCAGACCTTATCCAAGCGGCCAAAATGGCGGCGGTCGGCCAAACCATGACCAGCCTTGCCCATGAGTTAAACCAGCCGCTGTCGGCCGTCAGCACCTATTTATACAGTTGCCGCTTGGCGCTTGAGACCAATCAACTCGAGTTACTCACCGAGATGCTCGGTAAGACGGAAAAGATGAACCTTAGGATGGCAAAAATTATTTCGGCTATCCGTAACTTTGCGCGCAAGTCCCCCACGCAGGTGGAGAGCGTCAGTATCGATATCAATCAACTGGTGAATAACGCGCTGGTACTGGTCGAAACCCGCGCGCACAACGAAAACATCATTGTTCACAATGGGTTAACTAAAGAATATCTTATCCAAGTGGATGCGGTTCAAGTCGAGCAAGTGCTGCTCAACATCCTGATTAATGCCATGGATGCCACCGCAAGCCAGACCGATAAACATATCTATGTGACTGTGCTTGAACAAAGCGCAGCCAAACTGACGCTGGCCATTTACGACAATGGCCCGGGATTTGCGCCAAGTATTTTACCGCAAATTTTCACCCCCTTTACCACCACCAAGGCCGTTGGTCTAGGCTTAGGATTGAGCATCTGCCGCTCGATTCTCGAACGTTTTAACGCTGACATTTATCTGGCATCACACTTAGATGGCGGCGCTATGATTATTTTGGAGTTCCGCAATGCCGATTGAAAATTCGACGCCCTTTAGCGTGCTACTCGTCGATGATGATGAGGATGTACTGACGGCATACCGTCATTTGTTGCAGCTTTCGGGCTACAGCGCTAAGGGAACCCACTCGCCGACTAAGGCCCTTGCCCTACTCAATGAACATTGGAATGGGGTTGTCGTCTCAGACATTTATATGCCGGCGATGAATGGCATGGATTTACTCAATGAAGTGAAAAAAATCGATCCCGAAATCCCCGTCATCATGATCACTGGTCATGGTGATATTCCTCTGGCCGTCGAGGCGGTTAAACGGGGGGCATTCGATTTTCTCGAAAAACCCCTCGATTCGGCGCAATTTTTACAGCTGCTCAAGCGCGCACAACAGATCCGCCAAGGGATCATTGAACAGCGGGAAGCGATTTCGAGCACCTTTAAGGAGCACCTCTTTGGCACCAGCGAGCAAATCAACCAGATCCGCCAGCAACTGAGCCAGATTGCCAGAATCGATAAAGATGTGATGATTGAGGGGCAAATCGGCACGGGTCGCCATTTAGTCGCTTCCGTGCTTCATAGCTTAAGTCAGCATAAAAACAACAGCTTAATCATCCATGACTGTAAAGAGTCCCCCAGCTTAACCGAGTTAGAGGCCAGCATTGCCAAAGTCCAAAACGGCACCTTAGTGCTGCGTTCATTAACTCAACTGAGCCACGAGCATCAACGCTGGCTATGCACTCGCCTGCTGGATCAAGAGAGACTCAACACCAAAAGCCATAGAACCATTTGTATCTTCGATACTAATCCCGACGATGAGGTCAAAACCGGCGCTTTGTTGCCCGAACTCTATTACTACTTCTCACAGGCTCGGATCCAATTGCCCACCTTGGCCGAGCGTAAGAGCGATATTATTCCCTTGTTCCGTAACTTCCTGAGCCAAAGCTGTAAGCGCTTTGACATCCCTATCCCTAAAATTGACTTAAATTACATAGAGATCCTCAAGCGCCACCATTGGCCAGGAAACATCCGCGAGCTGCGAAACCTCGCCGAGCTCTATGCGGTTGGCATTATCAAACTCCCCGGCGAAGAAACCCTTAAATTAGTGCAAGCCCCCGAGGCACCGCTCGATGAACTCGTCGACGCCTATGAGAAGCAAGTGATTGAGAACATTCTGTATTTGTGTTCAGGCAGGGTAACAGATGCCGCTAATTACTTAGGGATCCCACGTAAGAAGCTGTACCTAAGAATGAAAAAACTGAACTTGGAGAAAGATAAGTTTAAGCCTAAGTCATAAATCGATGCCCTCGGCTTGCTCATCGCTCAGATGAGTAAGCCGATTTGCGCTTTTCCATCCAGCACCAACTCAGGCTATAATCCCCACTCTGGTGGATAGGCAAGTCCTTGCGTAGCCCCACAGTGAATCGTTAACCCCTGTTGAATCCTTAAGGATCTGATTGCCTATGACCAATGCATCGACTAGCCCTTTTGCCGTGTTAAACCAAAGCACTGCAAACTCGTTTAATGAACAGAAAAACCTGATTAAACGGGTCTTTAAAGGCAAGCCAGTGCAATGTCCAAGCTGCAATCAAACCCTTAAAGTTATCTTGCCGGAGACGGCTAAAGCCGACCAAGCCGCTGGTATTTTCTGCCCAAAGGGCTGTACCGATATCGAGCTAGATATGGAAGCCGTGGCAGGTATCTAAGCCTTCCTTTAGGATGAGCGTAATTGTCCTCGAAAATAGTGGCGGTAATATCCCACGAGATTACTGCCTATAAACAGCAGCTCCATCAATACCGCCACGGGCGAGCCGACTAAAATATTGTGGCACAACCAAAAACTGGTGCCGACTATCATCAATAAGCGCAGATTTTTATCCGTCTGACAAAAAGCGGCGCGGGTTTGAAACAGTGTACCAATACAACTTACCACGCTCACAAGCCCGCTGTAGGTCAAGCCGCTCATTAGCACCGCCGCCCCGCTAAAACCCCACATGGCCTTTTTAGACGTCGTAAAAATGCTGGTGAGGTAACGCACACTGGCAATCCCCATTAGCCCTGCGGCCGTCCATTGTGCCAATAAACAAAAATGGATGGAGATTAAGATGCCCGAGACGAATAAGCAGGCGACGATGCGCTCACGCGCCTTAAATTGAAACGAGATCAAATCGAAAACGATGGCAATCGCCACCAAAAGTTGCGACAGGGTAAAAGCACTCAAGATAGGCTCCTCTAAGGTTCGATATCGGCCTATAACATAAGCCGATACATTCCGCTGTGACTCAGACTGGTAGCCGAAGAGCATGCTGGGGATGACCAAAAAGCGCATTAACTTAAGTTAATTGGATGGCTGTTTATACTGAATCTTGCAAACGTCTACGGATCCGCGACAGGCTAATCGCGGTAATGCCAATATAATTAGCCAGTTGGGCATGGGTTAACCGTTCAACCCAGAGGGGAAAATGCTCGAGTAAATGTAAGTAACGTTGCTCTGGTGTGTTAAGCAGCAAAAAGGCTTCTTTTTGTTCTTTATACAATAATTGCTGTTTGAGTAGCGCAAATTGTACTCGCTGCATCGATGGCTCGTTTAACACGGCAAGTGGCATTTGTACTAGCCTACAAGCACTGACGGTTTCTAGCTGATAGGGCGCAAGATCCTGCTTTAACCAACTGCGATATAAGAAACAAAGCTCACCTTCGAAGTAAAACTCCTTGCAGCGCTCACTGCCCTCTTGGGTATAGTGGCAAGCGCGCACTATGCCTTCCACCACAAAATAGGCAAAGGGCTGAAGCTCGCCTTGGGGTAACAAGCACTCACCAGGCAAACATACGAGCGCCCTTGCTTGAGTGAGTAGCGGCGCTAAGTGCTCAGGCTCGGCCCCTAAGGCGAGCAAATATTGCCAAAGGGGTTGGATTGCCTGCTCAGTTGCCGCCTGATGAGCCGATGCAGAGTGCGCCGTCATTGCATTACTGGCTTTGCCATTCACATTCGACCAAGGGCGTTGGGTGTGACGCATCCTTCAGGCCTAAGGCCACCTTAAATACCCGATTCGGTGGAATGATGCCAACCCCTTTTGGGGTGCCTGTCATCACAATATCGCCATCTTCTAAGGTGGTAAAACTTTGTAATTCTTCTAGAATCGTCTGCGGATTATAGATCATTAACTCAATATGGCCCGCTTGGGTTAACGCCCCGTCAATCGTTAAGCTAAATTCAAATGCCGCGCTGGCATCATCGATAGCAACAAAGGGACTAAAGAGCGCCGCGCCATCGAAGGCTTTCGCTTTTTCCCAGGGTAATCCCTTGGCTTTCAGTTTGCTTTGCAGCTCTCGCTTAGTGAGATCCAGCCCGACCCCAACATGGCTAAAACGCCCCTGCTGATAGATAAAACACAGCTCAGTTTCATAGTGCAGCGCTTCGCCTAAATGCTCAGCATGCAGTACTGTGCTAATCGCCGAGTTGGGCTTGAAAAACACCACCATGTCTTCGGGAATGTCATTACCCAGTTCGTGGATATGGTCGACATAATTACGCCCAATACAAAGAATTTTACTCGGGCAAATCTGTTTATCACCGACGTTAACAGTCTTCATTTGACTCCTCATTGGGCTATTGGCTGTAAAGCTAAGGCACAGTTAATATCAGGCGTATTCCATTAAAAATTCATCGAGTTGTTCGTTGGCGATTTCAATTTCATCCCCCTCGAACTGCGCAATGTGGAACATGCCCTCACCTTCGTTGGTCACAGGTATATTGCTGATCCCTATGATAATGCCATCGGTGGGCGCGCGAATGGCTACGCTATCGCCCCCATGCGGACTCACAATATGGGCGATGATATACCCCTTATTGACCCGCTGCCCGAGTTTAAGCTTCATATTCACTAAACCATCGGACTCACTGCGGACCCAATAACTGCGTATTGCGCTGACACTGGCAACCTTGTTACTGACTCGCCCTTTGAGCATACCTAGGCTGCGCATCACATTGAGTACGCCCTTAAGACCCGACTTAATTGCAAGCTCACTAAAGCGCAGCGCCTCGCCCGCCTCATACAAAATACAGGGAATGCCCTGCTGGTTCGCATAGCCACGCATCGACACGCTGCGCGCCTTGGAGTGCATGATAAGTGGCGCGCCGAAGGCATTGGCCATGGCTAACATGGTTGCATCACCGGTATCGCAGCGGATCTGCGGCAAGTTATCCCTATGAATAGCGCCCGTATGTAAATCAATCACATGGGTTGCATGCACCAGTAATTGGGTGGCAAAAAGGTTGGCTAAACGGCTCGCGAGCGCACCTTTGCTCGAGCCGGGGAAACAACGATTAAGATCGCGTCTATCGGGGAGATAACGGGATTGTTGAATAAAACCAAACACATTGACTATGGGCACCACAATCAGGGTGCCGGCCAAATTCTTAGGATTGACGCGCCCAAGCAAGCGCCGGCAGATCTCTATGCCATTGAGCTCATCACCATGAATGGCGGCGCAGACTAATAGTGTCGGGCCAGGTTTGAGGCCATGGAACACTTCAACATGAATATCGAGTTGGGTATCGGTATAGAGTTTAGCGGCGGGAAGTTTTATCCCCATTTGCGTGCCCGCAACTACTCGCTTGCCTTCAATTTCAAACGCTTCGCGTTTTTTTACCATAGTCACTCCCTGATGCTATCCCTAAGACGCCATACAACACTTTGTCTCTCGTCCCCAAAAACTGGGTCGATTACCGTTCAAAGTGAGCAAGCCACGTCTTTAAAATCTGCTGCAATGTTTCGCGCTCAGCGCTCGGCACCCCTGCCAATAACGCGCTCTGGCATTGAATATGTTTGGGCAGCGCCGCATCAATCAACGCCTTGCCTTCTGCGGTGAGCGACACATGCACGGCGCGGCGGTCTTCCTTACTGTGCTCACGGGCAATCAGCCCTTTATTTTCAAGCCGGTCTAAGCGACTGGTCATGGCGCCCGAGCTTAACATCATGCTCTGATACAGCTGCGAAGGCGATAGCATATAAGGCTCGCCCGAACGTCTGAGGGTCGCGAGCACATCAAACTCCCCCTGACCTAAGCCAAATTCGCCATGACAAAAGGCGATGGCGTTTTCCATATATTTGGTCAGGCGCGCAATGCGCCCTAACACCGCCATTGGCACTAGATCCTCTGTCACCCCCTGAGCCTGCCACTGCCCAAGGATGTTATCTAATCCATCTTTAGCGGAAGTCGACTGTTGCTTTGCGTCGGGTGATTGCGAGTCGTTTACCATAGCTTTATCTCTATATAAAGATTCTTCACATGCCACACATTTTATCGCCTAATTAAACGATTTGTATATGCGCAGGCTTTTCGTGGGCAGATAAGATTGCATTCAGCATAAAAAAACCGCCCAATTAATACAAATTGGGCGGTTCAGTGTTCAAACAAGCTTTAGTGGTAGTGACTTACGACTTTTTCACAAAGCAGGTCAGGATCACGATGCGAGTGCCATTCACACGGCCTTCGATATGCTCTGGATTATTGGTCAACGAGATATTGCGAACCGCGGTGCCGCGTTTTGCCACAAAGCTGGTGCCTTTAACGTTGAGATCTTTAATGATAACAACGGTATCGCCAGCGTTCAGTACCGCACCGTTGCTGTCTAAGGTTGGTGGTGTATCATCGCTCGCGGCAGCCGCTTCGGCATCGCCCCAAGCGCGTAAATCCTCTTCCAGATACAGCATATCCAGTAAATCCTGCGCCCAGCTTTCACTGCTTAGGCGTTTCAGCATGCGATATGACATCACTTGAACCGCCGGGACTTGGCTCCACATGCTGTCGTTCAGACAACGCCAGTGGTTCATGTCCATGGTATCCGGCGCTGCGATTTGGCTGCTGCAATTTTCACAAATCATGATCTCGTTTTCATGACCATCGGAAGCCGGTAAGTCATAAATAGAGAGTTCGACGTCACTTGCGCAGAGTTCACATTTGCCGCCACAGCGAGTTAGCAATTCATTTTCAGTCATTTTTTCTGTCTACATGCGTAATAAAACGCGGATTATGCCATAAATTGGCTTTTCACGGCAGGGGGGAAGGCAAGATAACCCTATTTTTTATATGAGTTATCTGTTTGTCCATCCTTGGAATTGCCATTTAATCCTTAAAATTCATAAGCTAAACTGAGTCTGATATCTCGCCCCGGCGCGGGGATACCATCCGACAGAAACGGCGTCACTTGCTGGTTCGTCAGATTTTTTGCCATTAAGCGCACGCTTAGCCCTTTGAGTGTTTCTTGAGGCTCGTAGGCTAAATATATATTTTGTAAGAAGTAATTCTCACTTGGGGACTCAGCGTTAAAGATATCCCCCTGAGGCACATTATCCTGCGCATCGTACCAAGTACCTTGCCAAGCGACTGAAATGTCATCGGTAATGTACATGCCCACACGCAGGCGAATATCCAGCGGCGCAATATTAGCAAGGTATTCATCCTCGCCTTGGCTGTCTCTGAGCGATCCCCGATGCTCGCCCTGTAACCAAGAAATGGCTAAGTCACTGAATAAATCCTGATAACGGTATTGGGACTCGAGATCGGCGCCGTAGATCTCATAGCCGTCAAGATTGGTGTAACCACTTTGAATCGCTTGATTGGGGTCGGACTTTGCCCCGCGGCGCTGGGCAATATCATCTCGCCCCAAGTTAGCAAAGAGGGTCACTTGGGTTGAAAGCGTATCTTGGGCGGCAAAAAGATGGCTTTGCTGCGTCATCAAGCCCAGTTTAAAGGCGTGCAGACGCTCAACATCGATATCTCGACTCGTGCCGGTAATGCTCGCCTTGGCGTATTGCACCGCATAGATTTCATCGACCACTGGCGCCTGTAAGCTGTAGGCGTAATCGAAATTCACTCGGGTATTAGTTGTTAACTGGTAGTCGATACCCAATCGCGGTGAAAAGCCCGAATGGTGAGTCGAACTGTAGTCGTGCCCTGCCTCGATATCGTTGTAATCGGGGGCAATGTTGGGGCGACCAATGCTATAGATAAAGTCATACCGTAGTGAAGGAGTGATGGTGAGCTCATCCGTCACACTAATCGCATCGCGTAGATACACTGCATAGGTATCCTGACGCCCTTCGGGCTGATAATAAGGCGTGTACCAACCGTAGTTTTTCTCAGGATTTTTATCATAACTTTTATTAAAGACCATTGAATCCCTATCGAGGCTGCGGAACTGCAACCCTGCGGTGATCTCATGCTCCCCAACAATACTTAAGTTGTTGATGTCAATGTAGTCACGCTTGTAATCCAGCCAAGATTCATGGCCGAAGTTACCGACGGAGACAGTCATTTTCTCCCACGCGATTGGCGGCCTGATCCAATGGCGCGCATTCGCCGAATGGGAAATCACAATCTGGGTATCAATTAAAGGATTACTCGGTGAATAGCGATAATTCGCCGACCAAGTATTGTCTTCATAGGTGTTATAAGCCGTGGTGGCATAGAGCGCCTGCTCATAGGAGCCATATTTACGGATGTTGTAGTCAGAAATCGCGGGCATAGGACCACGGCGATTGGCCCAAGGCTTTCGCCCTTCGTCGAGGTAATGGGTCAGGCTCAACATAAATTGATGATCGCCCTGCTCATAATCCAGTTTGCCGAGGTAATTATTTTGCTCATAACCTGAGTATTCAAATTCATCACCATTAGCGAGCGTCACATCCCCCGCATCACGACGAGTGATATGCAACAAGCCTGAAAGTTGTCGATTCGCTCGGCCATAAAGGGTTCCGGTGTAGCTTTGGGCGTCGTTATTGCTGGCGTAACTGGTTTTAACTCTTGCTCCAACACTTTGATTGTAATTTAAAAAATCATCTGCAGATTTTGTGACTACATACATGGAGCCACCAAAACCGCCGTTACCTGAGCGGACATCGTGGGCCCCTTTAATCACTTCGACTCGCTTGATTAAATCGGGATCTAAGAAGAACGAACCATAGCGATACTGCTCAAATCCCACGGGGGCGTTATCGACATAAATGTTAAAATCTTCGGTTTCGCCAAATCCCCATACGTTAATGCGCTCGCCACCACTGCGAGTCCCACCATCAACATGGGCACCGGCCATATCATCGATGACTTCGGCAAATGTGGTCGCTTGCATCTCTTCAATTTGCTCCATCGAGATGATCGCCTCGCCCGGCTTAGTCATAGTGGTCGCTCGGCGATATTGCTGGCCATGTACTTGTAATATCTCGATTGGCTCGACCTTAGGCGCTCCCAATACCTCCTTGGCATTGAGTGGCAACGCAGGCAATATCGTCAAACCCGCACAACCCATCATTATTTTCGCTATCCTGCTCTTAGGTTGATATCCCATCTCCCCATCCCCTGTTACCTAGTGTAAAAAATAGGGCGGCATTATAGGCATCAAAGTTTAAGATGAGAATAATTCTCACCTAGCTTTACATGTAAATCGCAACCTGATAGTCACTACAGAGAAATGCTCGAAGAATTTGCAATATCCACGCGCATTTGTTCAACTCGCACTAGCCTGTTTTGATTAACGATCGGAATTCCAGTCTCAAGTACCTCAAAGGTTTTATGCACATGACTAAGCTAACCGCACAACCCCAAACCGAGTTGGCATTTACGGCCGCCAGCTTAGATTTTCTTAAGCAGCTGGCGCTCAATAACTCCCGCGACTGGTTTAAAGCCCATCAGGAAGAATATGAAAATAAGGTCAGAACCCCCGCACTGCGTTTTATCGAGCAAATTCAGCCTGATATCCTTGCTATTTCCCCAAGATTAACGGCGGTTGCCAAAAAAGTTGGCGGCAGCTTAATGCGTCCACAGCGCGATAGCCGTTTTAGCAATGATAAGACACCCTACAAGACCAATGTGGGGATCCAGTTTCGGCATTTTCAGGGTAAAGATGTGCATGCACCAGGGCTGTATTTACATATTGCCGAGGATGGATGTTTTATTGCCGCTGGTATTTGGCATCCCGAATCCAAGGTACTGAATGCGATTCGGACTTGTATCGATGAAAACCCCAACGGCTATAAAAAGGCGCTGCACACCTTAACCAATCAAGGATTTGTGATGGATGGTGATAGTTTGACGCGCCCGCCAAAGGGATTCGATAAACATCACCCAATGCTGGACGAGCTCAAACGTAAGGACTTTATCGCGCTAAAGCCAATTCCCTTTGAACGACTTTGCCAAGCCGATGCCGCCCGCTACTGCGCCGAACAATTCACCCACTGTAGCCAATTGATGGCCTACTTGTGCTTTGCCCTCGAATTGGACTTTTAGTTTTTGCATAACTTTTTACATTAGTTTTGCATTAGTTTTTACATTGGTTTTGCGGCTAACGAGACCAAGCATTGACTTGGTCTTATGCTTATCGGTTTAGCCTACATCCTATTTCACATCGACGGGCTTTAGGGGCGTCAACGCGAGACTCTTAAGGTATTCACTTAATACCTCAAATGCGTTATCCAACAGTGCGTATTCCTTCGCCTTGCCTAACACTCTAATCCCTTGTAATTGAAGCACTAAAAATGCCGCGAGCGACTCAGGTTGAACCGATTGAGACAACTCTCCCTGTCGCTGGCTGTAGCCTAATACATCGGCGAAATTACTCTGTAACTGGGCAAATAAGCGCTGGCACTCCTGCTGTACGCAGTCATCGTCGAGGCATTTTTCCATCACCGCATTCTGCATAAAGCAGCCATACTCTTGCTCACGCTGCAAGGCCACAAATCGTGCTAAATAGGTCAAGATTTCACTCAGCCCTGCCTGTGCGTGCAGGATTTGCTCCTTCGCGCCAAAGGAATAATGGTCGAGATAAAAGCGCAGGGATTCGCGATACAAACTCTGCTTATCACCAAAACTGTTATACAAGCTGAAGCGATTAATCCCTAAGTGTTCGACCAGATCAGCAATCGAGGTCTCGGCAAATCCCTTTCGCCAAAACAGCTCCATCGCCTGAACGAGCTTTTCTTGTCTATCAAAATTACAACTGCGTGCCATGATCCAAACCTACATTGATGCCTGCATTAAACGGAATATCATAGGGCAAAAACATTCTTGACTGACCGTTTAGATATGGCGTAAATTCTATCCTAACCGATCGTTCCGTTAAAGCCCTATTTAGGCAAACTTACAGATTAACAGAAGGAAAGAGCATGAAGCTTTATGAATTAGCACCAACGCCAAGCGCAAGACGCGTGAGTATTTTCCTCGCAGAAAAAGGCATCGACATTCCACGTGTGAGTGTGGACATTCGCGGCGGTGAAAACCTTAACCCTGAATTCAAAGCCAAAAGTGTCAACGGCCGCATTCCCCTGCTCGAACTCGATGATGGCAACCATATCTGTGAATCCGTCGCTATTTGCCGTTATCTCGACGAGATCTATCCGAGTGACACTTCCTTATTTGGCAACACGCCGCTAGAGCGCGCTAAAGTGGAAATGTGGCAACGTATTATTGAGTTACAAGGTTTTACAGCAGGTTTTCAAGCCTTTAGAAATCTAACGGGTATCTACAAAGACAGGGAAAATTGTGTCGAAGCCTGGGGCGCAGAATCACGCCAACGGGTCATTGACTTCCTACCGACCTTAGACCAACAATTAGCCAAATCAAGTTATGTTGCGGGCGATAACTTTACGATTGCCGACATTTCTGCATACGTTTTTATTAGCTTTATTAAAAACTTAGATATTCTGGTGGATGACACTCTGCCCCATATTCAGGCTTGGTTTGCGACAGTGGCCCAGCGGCCTGCGATAGTGTCGCTTACCCCGAAAAACTGACAGCGATGCCCTGTTGGGCAGCCAAGTTAAGCACTAACCAGTTAAGACTTAAGGGATAACTATGATTGATTTATATACCGCCGCGACCCCGAACGGTTTTAAAATTTCCATCGCGCTCGAAGAAATGGGTCTCGACTATCGAGTGCATAAATTAGATTTCAACACTAACGAACAGAAACAGCCTGAGTTTCTGGCCATTAACCCTAATGGCCGTATTCCAGCCATTATCGACCGAGATAACGATGACTTTGTGGTGTTCGAGTCCGGTGCGATTCTTCTGTATCTGGCTGAAAAAACGGGTAAGTTTTTGCCTGCCGATCCAAAAAAACGCTCACAGGTCATTCAATGGCTGATGTTCCAAATGAGCGGTGTTGGCCCAATGATGGGTCAAGCTAACGTGTTTTACCGTTACTTCCCCGAAAAAATCCCTGCGGCTATTGAACGTTACCAAAAAGAAGGTCGACGTTTGTTTGAGGTAATGAACACCCAGTTAGCCAAGCATCAGTATCTAGCCGGTGATGAGTACACCATTGCCGATATCGCGACTTGGCCTTGGGTGCGCATCCATGAATGGAGCGGCATCAACATGGAAGGACTCACTCACTTACAACGTTGGTTAGATGAGTTAGCCCTAAGACCCGCTTGCCAAAAAGGCATAGTCACACCGCCGCCTTCGGTCTTGAGTGACGAAGAGCGTGCTAAACAAATCCAGAAGATGGTGACTAAGTAGGTCATCCTATCCTCTCGCGCATTCGTTTTCCCCATCAAGCCCCAACTCAGCATTGGGGCTTTTTTACTGCTAGCGATACGTAAAACTGCTACACTCTGCGCCACTTATTGATTTGCTTGGCCATATTCATCCCATCGGATGCACATCACTCGGCCGAGCCCCTTTTCAGGCTAACTTTATGGGCAATCCAAACGGCTTATCATCAGCAATCATGGCATCTACAGTGAATATCGAACCGCAAACCCTCGCGCAAAAACGCGGATTAAGTTATGCCAATACCATTAAGTTATTGTTCGATGAGATTTTAAATACCAAGCAACCCGCCGACCGAGTTCTCGCGAACTACTTTAGGGAACATAAAAAGCACGGTTCTAAGGATCGCAAAGTGATCCGCGAATCCTTATTTAGCCTGTTCCGTTGGTGGGGCTGGTTTAAAGCCACAGGCGATCATCAACAGGCGCCACAATTTTTTGCCATGCTCAGCGCGAGTGCCTTAATCGAAGCCCATCCATGGCAGGATATCGCCAGTGCCTGGCATGAGCTCGCCCAATCGCCGGTTGATTATCAACAACTTCAGTCCCTTAGCGTTAGCAGCTTAACGGATAAATTGGCACTGGTACGGCAGCAATTTCCAGAAGCGTCCTTTGAACTCACAGATTTATTACCCGAATGGTTTTGGCAGGTATGCCCAATTGCCCCAGAGCTGCGTCCAAATCTCATCGAAGCCATGTCTAGCCGCCCACCAATTTGGGGACGCACGCAGGGAATCAACAGCCAAACAGCAGTCAAACAACTGCAAGCACTTGAGATAGATGCAAGCGTCAGCCTCTATTTTGAAGATGCTATCAACCTTGGCACTAAGAGCATGAATCTCAATGAAATATCACTCTATAAAGAAGGCAAAATCGAGATCCAGGATTTAGCCTCGCAAGTGATAGGTCAAATATGCGCACCAGAGCCTTGGCAACACTGGTGGGATACCTGCAGTGGCGCAGGCGGAAAAACCCTGCAATTGCGATCACTGATGCAAACGGCCACGGCTAAGCACAATCCATTCGTGGGCAGCATAGTCTCATCGGATATTCGCGCCCACGCCTTAGAAGAACTCAGCAAACGTGCCCAACGAGCAAAGTTTGATGGTATCAGCATTGCGCGCTGGCGCAGTGATGCACTGCCGGTCGACGCCAACCATTTTGATGGGGTATTAGTCGACGCCCCCTGTAGCTGCACGGGCACATGGCGCCGCAATCCCGATATGCGCTGGCTCGATAGCCTCGATGCCGTCACTGATAAAGCAGCACTCCAACTGGATATTTTAAGCCGCAGCAGCAAGGCGGTAAAACTGGGCGGAAGCTTAGTCTATGCCACTTGCTCATTATCACCCGTTGAAAATGAGCAAGTAGTTTCCGCCTTTTTACAACAACATCCCGAGTTCAGCTTAGTGCCGATCCGCCACCCCTTTACTGGCGAACAAACAGAAATGTTGACCGTGTGGCCCTTCGAAGCCAATACAGATGGAATGTTTGTGGCGCGCATGCAGCGCAATCACTAGCACTAACTCCTTATTTTTTATCAAAACTTGGCACTCATATCCTGAGTGCCATTCTTTTTGCCTTCGCACAATCTCAATGCGCTTTTTATCTTATTCATTTAATAATCATCAAGATAACCCCTAGGATGCGGGGTAAAATCGCCAACCCAATTCCATTGAGACGTATCCCCCCTTCTTGGACAAAACTTTTCACCATCAGTGATGAAATATTTCGCTTTAGCTTAATCTCGCCTTTGGGTAAAAAGATCGAGTGCTGAGAATGGCACAGGTATTTTTGGAATTTTGACCATGTCACACTCCTATGAATTTGACGACGATGATGCGCCATGGGGCGATAACGTCAAAGGTAAGCAAAAAAACAAACGCGTAAAACAACGTCGCAGGGACACTAAGCGCCGTTATTCAGATGATGCAGAGGTGGATTTCTATCAGCATAAATCGAAGTAACCGATAAACTACCCGTTTGCCTTAGCAAATTCGCGCTTTAATAAGCCAGTCAAATCCGAGCAAGTTGGATAACCTCCAACTTGCTAGTTAGTCCAAGCGTTTCCCCTCTTCTCTGTTTTGATTCAATTGTAAAATCAATAGGCTAATGAGCTGATTTACCCTATGCTCTTTAGGGTTTATTTACGCCCTTTATTGACCAAACCACCTGACACATCTTAACGGGTTTAAAGGATGATCCCATGGAAAAACAACGCCCCGATTTTATCTATCCCCCTGGCAGTATGTTGATGCACTCGCCCTTAGTGTTGAATAAAGCCGATATGTACGGCTTTTTTCTCAAGGGAAAACTCGCCAATCTGCAGCGCTCCATTGATAAAACGCTCAATCAAGTCGCCGGAAGCGCCATGTACTTTAAAGTGCTGTCGCCCTATGTACTGACAACCTTTACCCAAATCGAGAAAGCCTATTCAGAGGACCCGACCGACAGAGCCAAAGGTTGGATCCAAGAAACCGACATCATCACTTGGGTCATGGTCGGTCGCCAAGACAATAGCAACAGCGCATCCATCAGCCATGTGTATTTTCAGCCGCTGCACATTTGGGTAAATGATGCGATGGCCCTGATCAATGGCCGCGAGTTGTTCGGTTATCCCAAGTATTTGTGTGAATACACTATGCCCGCGGTCGGTGAGCCATTAACCCGCCTCTCCTTGACAACAAAGAGCTTTTTACACTTTAGTCCTGACACTGAACTTGCCATGCACCCGCTGATTGAAGTGAATTGCAATGCCAAGCCCGAGGCGCAGCTCACCACGTTAGAAGCCATAGCCCAAACCTGGCAACTCTTTAAAGAACAAACGGATTTTATTCCAGAGCTGGATAAACTAGGTGAGGAGCAACTGTTTCACTTGCTGTTTAAGCCCGCTATCGACCAAGTGTTTTTAAAGCAGTTTCCAGATGCGTCAGGCAAAAAAGCAGTTTATCAGGCGATTACGGCGGCGCCCGCACAGGTCAATAAAGTACACAGTGTTGCCCTGTTGGAAAATGACTTTGTCGCCACCATTTTTGATAACGCCAGCTTCCCACTCAAAGAGACCCTAGGCGTCGAGGTTGGCGAGCAACATGTATTACTGCCCTACCATGTGAACTTTGATTTTGAAGTACCGCCTGGCGAAGTGCTGGTCGATAACTCTGAAATCAAAAAACAAAAAATTGCCATTCTCGGCGGAGGTGTCGCCGCCATGACCGCTGCCTGTTATCTCACCGACAGGCCCGGCTGGCAGAATCAATATGAGATTGATGTCTATCAATTAGGCTGGCGAATCGGCGGCAAGGGCGCAAGTGGCCGTAATGCCGCTATGGGACAACGGATTGAAGAGCACGGCCTGCATATCTGGTTTGGTTTTTATCAAAATGCCTGCGCCTTGATGCGTAAAGCCTATGAAGAATTAGACCGCCCGCCCGAAGCGCCGCTAGCGACCTTCTTCGATGCCTTTAAACCCCATAATTTTATTGTGCTGCAGGAAGAAATTAATGGTCGCTCCGTTAGCTGGCCAATCACCTTCCCCACACTCCCAGGGATCCCTGGAGATGGCACCGAAACATTAACCTTCTGGAAGGTAGTTAAGGCCGCCTTTGCTTGGATAAAAGAATGGTTAAAGGACATGGACTCCCTGCTGGAAGCCGATGAAAAAGCCATGGCGACGCCGAAAAACTGGCTCGATATCAGCTGGTTTGAACGGCTGAAGGATAAGTTAGAGGATTCGGTCGATGATGCGATGGAATCCCTAGACGCCCTAGGTGACAAGCTCGAATGCCATTTTAATCAAATGATTGGCCGCGAATGCGATGAGCATGTCCACAGCGAGAGTGACGATGGTTTGGTCGAATCCGCCGTCGATGCCCTGCACCAAAGGTTGGTTAAACGCTTTAGCAACCATTTAGACACTAACGACGAGTTACGCCATCTGTATATCGCCGTCGACTTAGGCTTAACCATCTTAAAAGGGATGTTTGCCGATGATGTGTTTGAAAAGGGTTTCGACGCCATCAACGACTATGATTACCGCGAATGGTTAACCAAACACGGCGCCAGCCAAAAATACACGGTCGACAGTGCGCCAGTACGCGGTTTTTATGATCTGGTGTTTGCCTACGAAAAAGGCAACTTCGATAAACCTAATGTCGAAGCGGGGACTATTATTCGCTCCATGCTGCGTATCGCCCTGTGTTATCAAGGCGGAGTCATGTGGAAAATGCAGGCGGGTATGGGCGATGTGGTCTTTACCCCCTACTATGAAGTGCTGAAACGGCGCGGGGTTAACTTCCACTTCTTCAATCGGGTTGATAATTTAGAATGTCGCGACAACAGCATTCAAGCGATTGAAATCACTGAGCAAGTCGCACTGGCACCGTCGGTTAAAGACTACAATCCACTCGTGGATGTCAAAGGCTTAGCCTGCTGGCCCAGCACGCCCAATTACGACCAGCTAGAGCCTGATCAAGCCGCATTGCTAAAAGCCCATGATATTAATCTTGAGCACTTCTGGAGCGATTGGGACAATCTGTACGAGGCGCAATTTGGTCAGGCACTACCGAAAAAACGTCTGCAAAAAGGCGTGGACTTCGACAAAGTGATTTTTGGTCTGTCATTAGGATCGGTCCCCCATGTAGCGAGTGAGGTCGTTGCGCAGAGTCCGGCGCTCAAAACCTGTGTCGATAAAGTGCAGACAGTCACGACCCAAGCCTATCAACTGTGGATGAATCAAGATCTTAATGGTATAGGTTGGCCCAATTATTCAGAGGATGGCGAGCAGCCCGTCTTATCCGGCTTTACCGAGCCCTTCGATACGTGGGCATCGATGGACCAATTGCTCGATAAAGAAGACTGGCGCGGCCTAGAGCCTAAAAATGCCAGTTATTTCTGCTCGGCGTTGCCAGTGGATGCTTATCCTCCGCGTACGGATATCGGTTTTCAACAGCGCAAAACCGCCGAAGCCAAGGCTGGCGCCATCAATCAACTCAATACGGAAATTCATAAGCTGTGGCAGCAGGTTGGCGATACCTTCCCTTGGGAATGGTTGCACGATGAACAGCAGCGCCAAGGCGAGGCGCGATTCGATAGCCAATATTGGCGCGCCAATGTGGATCCTTCTGAGCGTTATGTTCTGTCAGTGAAAAGCAGCTCTCAATATCGGATCACCACGGATGGTACGGGCATCGACAATCTGTATATGACGGGAGATTGGATTAAAACCGGGCTCAACGCCAGTTGTGTGGAGGCAGCAACGATGGCGGGAATGCATACTGCCAAAGCCATCTGCGGCCATCCGGCCATTATCAAAGGCGAAAAAGACTTCGCCTAAATACCAAGGGGCTGCATTATGCAGCCCCTTTTTATCCAACTATTTGTATGTGTTCAAATTTAAAGAGGCGCTCGATTAAATGGAGGCTCTTTTAAATAGAGACTCTAAATCGAGACAATCTCGCCCGCGCGGGTATCGGCGTATTCCTGACGGCGCTTTTCCATCCGCGACTGATACAAACTGCTATCGGCGCTGCGAAGCCACTCGTGGGGCTCGGCCACATCGGTATTAATGGCGAAACCAAAACTAAACTGGCAATCCTTTAAGCCCTCAGCGGCAAATTGCGTCGTTAACCCCCTCAAGCAGGTCGTTAAGGTTGCCATACCATTTGCGGGCAGGATCAGCACAAACTCATCGCCACTGATCCGATAAATTTTAAGGTGAGCAATATTAGTCGCCTGCAAAACCTGTACTAAGCGTTGCAGTAAACGGTCGCCCTCTTGATGGCCTAAGGTATCGTTCACCATTTTAAGGCTGTCGACATTGAGTAACACCAAAGCCATTGGCTGAACCACTTTATTGCCAAAAGCCAATTGTGAATTCATAAACTCATCAAAGGCATAGCGATTACCCACTCGGGTTAAACCATCGAGCCTGGCCTTTTCCCAAGCGATTCCTAACTCTTCGATATGCGCCTTACGTTCCTCGGATAGCAGTTTAAGCTTGTTCGCTAAGGCGAGGGATAACAACAGAGCATCCACTGTGCCGCCCAGCAGCGTGGCAAACTCGGCATGTTCGATAAAATCGGGGGTGATCCCCATATTGCCCGGAAGAATAATTAACGCTGGCAGCAATAAACAGCTAAAAGCCATAATAAAATAACGGGCAGGCGCAAAACCTTTCATTAAACAGACATTGCCGCAAGTAATGGCCAGTGCAATCCACAGCATGATTAATACCGAAGCAATAATCGCGGTATAGGACAATAACAACACACTGGTTGGCAGGGCTAAAATGCAGGCGATTAACAGGTACTTGCTAAGGCGCCATAATCGCGGCGAATAGCTGGGAAGCTGTAAGAAGTGTTTGTAGAACAGAATGTTAAATATCGGCAAACTGATAAAAAACAGATGATGCAACTCAAGCTGATGAAAGTTGAATAGGTGCGCCGGTAAATGGAAGGTCAAGGCCCAACCACCAAAATAGGTCAACACATACAGGCCGTAATATAGAAAGGCTTTATCAAAAATAGAGATATAAATCAGCAAATTGTACAGCGCAATAAAAAACAATCCACCTAAACAAATCATTATGGCCAAGGCCATGCGGTCCGTGGTCAGTTGGTGTACTTCTTCCGACTCAATAGCCAGCTCAGGGGCTGATGAGAAATATCGGCTGCTCAGCCGAGTCACTAACCAATAATCCGTCCCCATATTGAGCTTAACTTTACGGCCATAATCGAATAAAAACTCATAGGGCGCATAGTAACCACTCTGGGCAAACTGCACTGAACCATCGCTGCCGAGCAACCAATAATCGACCGATTCGACAATGGAATTACTGGCATCCACCACCCAATGGTTTTGGCGACTGTTGACCATCACGGGAGACACCATCCAATAATCGCCCCCCGCAAGGCTCACCGAACTGGCCTCTTCGAGCTGGCTCATCCATTGAGTCACTTGATTAAAATCAGCCGGTGGCTGTTGTTTATTATCGGCGTGGAATAAATAGGGGGAATCCAACGCAATTTCAGCGCTCAAGGCAAACGGACTAAATGTCCAAAGAAGCAGCAAAAAGCACCAGAAATTGTGTAAGTTAGTTTTGCTCATAGGTATCTTGGTTTATATACCAGCGTCTAGTTCCAGGCAGAAAATCATTTTAGAGTGTTAACTTTATGACTACATTTTATTTTTTACAATTGATTAGACTAAATTAGTCGGCAATCGGGTACCTTATGATGATATTTTAGTCGTTCACTTAGTGCGTAAAAGCTTAGCCACCATTTCAGCCGTTAACTTGGATACCTATGGCACCCTTATTGATGATTCTAGCTGCCCAGTTGTTGATTGCCAGCGGTAACCTATTGGTTAAATTGCTTGAAACGAATGCGCCAGTGTTTCAACTGGTGCTGTATCGCCAATTATTCGCCACGCTCTTAGTATTACCCTTTGTTTGGCGACTACAGGGAAACCTTAAGTTAAGCCCCTTTTACAAGGTGCACTTGAGCCGAGCACTGTTAATAGGCTTAGGCAATGCCATCTTTATGCTAGCGGTGCTGCACTTACCGCTGGCGACTGTGACTGCGGTCATTTATACCTCCCCATTGTTACTGTTGCTGATGTCCGCCTTCTTTTTAAACGAACGCATAGGTTATCGCCGCACCGTCGCGGGGATTATTGGTTTTACGGGCATTTTGCTGATAAGTCAGCCGACGGAATTTAACCTCTATATCGGTCTAGCCTTTTTTGGTGCTATGACCTCGGCAACCAACAGCCTCATTTTGAAGGCATATTCAACCCATGAGCATCCCTTTTCAACACTCTTTTGGTCTAATGCCTTTGCCATGGTTTTTCTGATACCGGCAACCTGGTACGAAGGCGCCGACTTTAGCCTGCCAGTCGCCCAAGTTGGTTTGACCTTAGGCCTGTTTTATATCGGCATGACCTACCTCATCATCCACGCCTATCGGCGTGCCGATGCCAGCCAAATGGCGCCCGTGGAATACACAGGCCTTATTTTTGCCGCATTGTTTGGTTGGTGGTTTTTGGATGAGCACTTAAGCATTGTGGTGTGTATTGGCATAGGACTGGTGATCTTCTCCTCCATCCTGCCAAGCTACAGCGAACTGAAAGCCAAATGGAAAAGCCGGCGAAGTTAACCTTGGCCGGCTTTGACATCGAAGTGGCCTCTGTAAAGGCCACTCAAAGGTGAGATTAGAAGCGGAACTTACCGCCGATGTAAACGCCATCTTCGAAGGTAAAATCACGGGCGTGATCATATTCGAAGGCAATCTTACGGTAACCGACATAGAACGCCATATTAGGATTCACACGGTACTGTACCTTTGAATCCAATTCGTATTGACCATCGACATTACCGAAAGACAATACCGATGGCGCATAGTAAGCAGCGGCATGCAAAGAGATGTTTGGCCCTAACGCCAAGGCATAACGACCACCCACTGACACTGTGCTGCCATTTGGCGCATCATCTGCCCATAACTGGCTTAACTTAGCGCCAACTTCAAAATGATGCACACCCGCATCATGGGTCATGTGCATTGCGCCTTGGGCAATATGACCGCTATCGTCTGAATAAATATATCCTAATACTGCATTGACATCTTTATTCACTTGCAGCTCTAACTCGGTAGAAACCACATCGTTGTTTAACCCAAGATTAAATTCTGACGCATTCACCTGCAGCGCGGCTGCACTCAATAATAAGACACTTGCTACTCTGAACTTAGCCATAAAAACACCTCAATAATGACTGTGGGTAATGGCGCGAATCATACCGAATAAAAAAAGAAAATCTGCATATTTAGCAGAGAGTCGCAAAGATTTTTGAATTTGAAACCAAACGAAAACCGGTAAAAAACACAAACAAAACCCCAAACAAACAATTTAGAAACATTTAACTTACTGGAACCCGATCTCCAACGAGGGATTGCATTATGCCATCGATATCCAGCTTATCTTCGAGGGCTAAGTAATACCAACCGACGGTATTCCCCGTTCCTCTAATACTTAAATAATTCCGCCAAAAGTGAAATCCGGCCTTGAGTAAATTCACTCGGCTGGCGTTGTTTTCATCTCTAATGGTGGCAAATAACAGGGTTATCCCCTGCGCTTTAGCCACTTCAATCCGCTTAAGGGTAAGCCCTTGGGCTATCCCACGGCGGCGGTACAAAGGCGAGACCACCAGATAGCCTAGCTCCCCTACGGGGCCAGACCCCGCCTTAATCGCCGCGCAGCCAACCATCTCACCCTCGAGGGTTTTCGCCAATATTACAGCGCGGGACAGAGCAAAGGCCTGATGGTCGAGGGGATGCGCGTTGTCATCCCGTTGATCAATTAATGCCGCCGCAGCCGCTAATTCGGCTGCGTTTTGGCAAAGGACAAATTGAATATCGTTTTGATTCATACAATTGAGTTAAACAACCAACATCCACTTAGAGATACAGTATCGTCGCCATGCCGAGGAAAGTGAAAAAACCCACCACATCGGTCACTGTGGTTAAAATCACTGAGCCAGAGAGCGCCGCATCTTGGTTAAAACGCTGCAAGACCATAGGGACAAACACCCCGGCCAGTGCCGCGACCGCCATATTGATCAAAATTGCGCAACCTATCACTATGCCTATGGTGCTGTCGGCAAACCACCATCCCGCCACGAGTCCAATCACAATTGCCCACAGGGTACCATTGACTAAACCAATACCTAACTCGTTCTTCATTAACGAGAATAAGTTACCCGCAGAGATCTGCCCCATCGCCATACCGCGGATCATCAAGGTGAGCGACTGACTCCCCGCAATCCCGCCCATGGACGCCACTATCGGCATCAACACAGCAAGTGCCACCACTTGAGATAAGACGTTCTCAAATAAGCCAATGGTTGCCGAGGCCAAAAATGCGGTAAGTAAGTTAATCCCTAACCACACTGCGCGGCGCTGCGCACCTTTGATGATCGGGGCGAATAAGTCGTCGGACTCATCCATACCTGCGGTCGCCATTAATTGCGCTTCGTAATGCTCACGCACTAAGGCTGTTGCAGCTCTTAGGGTGACACGGCCAATCAACTCCCCAGCCTCATCGATAACGGGTAACTCAATTTCGCGGCTATGTTCTATCGCCTCGGCAGCATCGAGTAGCGTTGTATCCGCAGCTAAAGCGCGACTGTCTTCCGATAACAGTGAAATCAGCAACTCAGAGGGATCATGCTTGAAAATATCATAACGTCTGACCGTACCTAGGTATTTATCCGCCTCATCGACGATAAATAAGTTGTCGTTACAGTCGAGTTCGATTCG
Source organism: Shewanella seohaensis (assembly GCF_023283775.1). Lineage (NCBI taxonomy): Bacteria > Pseudomonadati > Pseudomonadota > Gammaproteobacteria > Alteromonadales > Shewanellaceae > Shewanella > Shewanella seohaensis. The sequence goes on along the minus strand of NZ_JAKILE010000002.1, from coordinate 76,321 downwards.
CCTGAAAAACCGCTGCGCTTGGGCCACAGTCGCCTTATCGCTGAGCACTAACATTTGATGATCGGTATAACGACCAATCTCATTTTCAGAGTATTGGTCGTACAACTCGAAGCGCTGCCGCTGGCGTTCACCCATTTGTGCCAAGGCGCGGTCGGTAAAACTTTCAGGGAGATAATCACTCCACTCAATCAAATCCTCAGGACTGAGCTGCGCGAACAGCAGATCCACCTCATTGTCGGGCATCTGCTTTAGGATCCCCATACGCGGATCGGCGCGCATTAAACTCAGCACTGTCACACGGTCACTAAACTCAACCTGTTGCCAACGCTCGTAACGCTCGTCTAGGGGTAAAGACTCTAGCACTAAGGCAACCGTGCCAGGCTCAGCTTCATTTAAGATTTCACTGAACACTTCAGCTTGTTCTTCACCTTCAACTTCAGTGAGTTGCTGAACAACCTGCCCGACATCGGCCTGTGTGTTTGTTTCGTATTCGGCTTCATGTTCAGTCACATAAACGCCCTTCTGCTGAGATAAAAATTAGCGTAACTATATTGATATTGAAGAAGATTAGCAAATCCACAAAATAAATTGCACACAAATCAATTGATAACAATCAAACTATTATTTATGCTAATCACCACACCTAAGGAGGTAATGATGACATCGACTATCTATAGCCACAGCGCAAACGACATTCAAGGTAATCCAACGGCACTGGCGCAATATCAAGGCAAAGTGATCTTAATTGTGAATACCGCCAGTGAGTGCGGTTTTACACCACAGTACAAGGGCTTAGAAGCGCTCTATCAAAAATATAAAGCGCAGGGATTGGTGGTTTTAGGCTTCCCATGCAATCAGTTTGGCGCCCAAGAAAAAGCCGACGAGAAAGGCATTCAAAGTTTTTGTGAACTCAACTTTGGCGTGAGCTTTCCGCTGTTTTCGAAAATCGAGGTAAACGGTGAGCACACTCACCCTTTATACCAGTACCTCAAAAAAGCAGCACCGGGCGTATTAGGCACGGAACGCATTAAGTGGAATTTCACTAAATTCTTAATTAATCGTCAGGGCGAAGTGGTCGCTCGTTTCGCGCCAACCACAAAACCAGAGGCAATTAGTGACAAGATAGAAGCGCTTTTAAAATAATCCGCACGCTATCCCATTGAAATTTTATTATTAAATAAAAAATTTAAGTTATTTTTTATTTTCGATGGAACTTTAATTCTATAAGCCCCTCAAACATATTGAACAGCGAATGTCTTTTTCATGTTCATCATTCTCCCTGGGGCTTCTAGCGCAGCCCCCTTGACCTAGGAATAGGTCACTAGGCAACCAATTGGTTGCCTTTTTTTATGTCTATGTTTTATATGTAAAATAAATGTAGCCACTCACCAACGGCTCAATTTGCTGATGTCAGCAAGCCCAAAAATAAATTTAAAATTTTTTAGCCGCCAACTGAACTTTATCAAAAGGTCTTAGTCTGACTATATGTAAGGATTAACAAATCCGCTTTGATGCAGAATTGATTGCTAAATGAAAAGTTTAGCAAAGGATTAAATGGATAAAACCCGCCGTTTAATTCAATGAAACAGTTTCAAGTTATTGCATAGAGTCGAATTGGTTGGTCGTTCATCATCATCTCCCTTTTGGGAAACAATCGAATACACGCTAGCGCAATGCATTCCTTTGTCTCCTACTTTGATTCTTTTATGGCAACCTTAGGTTGCCATTTTTTTATCTGAATTTTATCCCTTCAGCATTCTATCCAGTTGCACTTGAATCGAAGGATGGTATCCCGCCCGCGCACAAGCATAGATTTGTTGTAACTCCGCGTGGTATCCCGCAACCTGCAATTCAGCATAAAGTGGACGGACAAACTTACCGCGGCCAATGCGCTGTAAATACGCACTTAAAGCGGGCAGCACTGGATCATAATGATTGCGGATAGCGACCCTAAACCAATCACAGGCAATTTCAGCGTTAGTAGACTCGGTGAACTTAAAGGTATCGTCCAAATCCATCAGTTGTACCTGCGACACCACTTCGGGCAATTGGGTCAAAAAGTATTGCCAATGGTGGACTCGCCAGCCCTTAACCTTAAGCTCGCTGGCCGCTTTGCCCTGTAAGAAGTCATCCAAGGCGCTATCGACCTTATCTAAACTTCGTGATGTGGGCCCTACATAACCTTGCGGTAACCCTTCGCCATAAATCCATTCCAGCAGCTCGGCTTCACTAATTTTATCGGGATAGGCTTCGACTAAAGCGACTTTCGCATATTCGACAAACACTTCTGTGGTGATCGCCTTAAAGGCAAAGTGCTGCACATAGGCAAACAGAAACTTATCGAACTCGACGCGACCGAGGCGATGCTCTAGCTCGTGGACGAACATCGATGCCTTATCGTAGGTAAAACGGTTAAAGGCCAAATTAGGATCGGCCTGTTGCACATTCGCGGGCAGCGTTTGCCTGTGGCGCGGTAACATGGCCATTTCTTCGGTTAATCGGCCAAATTCAATGACCCATTCCAGCTCGGCCTGCTCCTTACCATAAACCGCTTCGACAATTCGATTGGTGAAATAGGTTGTAAAGCCTTCATTCAACCAGAGATCGCGCCATGTGGCATTGCTCACCAAATTGCCCGTCCACGAGTGTGCCAACTCATGGGCGACCGTCGACACTAAGCTTTTATCCCCCGCAATCAGGGTTGGGGTTAAAAAGGCTAGACGCGGGTTTTCCATGCCACCAAAGGGAAAGCTCGGTGGCAAGATGATCATGTCATAACGCCCCCAGGCATAAGGGCCTAAGAGCGATTGCGCCACATCCAGCATATGCTCGGTATCAGCAAACTCAGTTGCCGCGGCCTCGAGCATGCAAGGTTCGGTATACACGCCGCTGCGCGGACCTATGGCTTGAAAGGCTAAATCGCCCACCGCTAAAGCCAGCAAATGGGTGGGAATGGGCTTTTCCATCTCGAATTGGAATTGCCCCTCGAGCGGTGTTTCTGGGGCGTTCATCGCACTCATCACGGCACGCATCCCCTTTGGCACCTCAACGTGTGCATCGAAGGTTATTCGCACCTTTGGCGTATCTTGCAGAGGGATCCAACTGCGGGCATTAATCGGCTGAGACTGACTAAAGAGATAAGGTAATGCTTTGCCCGCCGTTTGTTCAGGTGTAAGCCACTGCAGCCCTTCAGCCTCCGGCGAGGTGTGGTAGCGAATGCAAACTTGCTCACACTGATCTTGGGGTAACTGGATGACTAATTTCTGCCCGAGAATCTCATCAGCCGCTTCAAGATGAAATGCCAGCGCCATTTCATCCTCAGTCGTGACCGATAAAATGTGTAAGTCGCGACTATCGAGCCATAGCTCGCCAACCTGTGACTCAAGATAGCGCAGCGACAGCGTTGCATTCCCCTGCAAACGACGAGTCACAAAATCGACTTTAAGCGAGAGGGATAAGTGCGCGACCTGTACTTGGTCGCTATTAGCAAAGGAATGGTAATCTCGGTTGTGATCCCAGGTTTGGGGTTCAATAGGGACTGGTTGGTTTTCTGGCAGCATCTGTTAAGCGACCTGTTATCGGTAAATGAGCTAATCCTATTATCGGTCGCTGATTTGCTCCTGCGCAATCGAATAAACCTTTACCGCATCCGGATTTTGTAACATTGCTTGAGTCGATAACGTGCCAGAATCGACTTTAGTTAAGCTGCAAAAATAAAATTTACATATTTTTCAATACATAAAGGTTCTAAGAAAAAATATTTTCAAAAATTTTCTATTTTTGCTGAACTAATTTCGCGCCCTTGAGTCAGATATTATGAACCGAATCTTTGCAATGAGTTTCTTCGTTCATCATCATTCTCCTTTAGATGGTTTCTAGCGCGACCGTCCCCGGATTCCGAATTGGAATTTACAGCAACCTTATTAGGTTGCTTTTTTTATGTCCATTTATCAGTCGTCAGCGCCAGTCAGCAATCACCCCAAAATGATAACCCCCTACTCAAGTTGTTGATTTATGCCCCAAAACAAAAAGGGCCTCCGAAGAGACCCTTAATGGTTTAGCGATTTAGCATTAGAGGCGGATGCCTAACTGTTCTAAATCTTTAGCAACTACGCTCTTAGGCAGAGTCACATAACCGTCTTTTTCTACCACTTGCTGACCTTGCTTAGACAGCACGTAACGGATGAATTCTTTTTCCATTGGTGCTAAGTCTTTGTTTGGTTGCTTGTTCACGTAAACATATAAGTAACGTGATAATGGGTAAGTACCGTTAGCAGCGTTTTCTGCAGTCGCTTCGATAAACTCGTTACCTTTCTTCGCGATGGCAACGGCTTTCACGCCAGCAGTTTTGTAACCGATACCAGAGTAACCAATAGCGTTCAGTGATTGAGACACTGACTGAACCACAGAAGCAGAACCTGGTTGCTCGTTTACGTTGGCCTTGAAGTCACCTTTACACAGAGCGTGCTCTTTGAAGTAACCGTAAGTACCAGATACTGAGTTACGACCGTACAGTTGTACGTCTTTTGCTGACCAGTTACCGTCAAGACCTAACTCGCCCCAACGTTGGATATCGCTGCTACCACACTTGTGAGTAGAAGAGAAAATGCCGTCAACTTGTTCAACAGTTAACCCTTTGATTGGGTTATCTTTGTGTACGAATACCGCTAAAGCGTCAATCGCAACACGAACTGCTGTTGGCTTATAACCGTAGTGCTTTTCGAAGGCTTCTTCTTCGTTAGGCTTCATCTTGCGGCTCATTGGACCGAATTGTGAAGTACCTTCGGTTAACGCTGGTGGCGCAGTAGAAGAACCAGCAGCTTGAATTTGGATGTTGACGTTAGGATACATCTGTTTAAATTCTTCAGCCCACAGAGTCATCATGTTGGCTAAAGTATCTGAACCTACAGACGAAAGGTTGCCTGATACACCACTTGCTTTCTCGTAAGTTGGCAGAGATTGATCAACAGATGCCATTGCAGTGGCAGAGAATACACCAGCGGCTGTGAGGGTCATCGCGCCGACAAGCTTTTTCAGTTTCATTATGTGCTCCAGTAATAAGCTAACTAATTTCTAACTTAAGTTTCTTCAGACGCAGCCAGTATCAATCGCTACAATGACAATTCTATGTCCAAGATGTGACACTTAGATGACAAAACACATTTTTCGTATTTTTTTGTAAAAAAGGTCATTACCCAGTACTGATAAAAACAAAACAGGCCCTAATGGCCTGTTTTAAATATAAAAATAAATTAAGTCTGCGCAGCCGTTATTTTTTACGGACGATTAAATGGTGTGGGATAACAAAGCTAAAGGTGCTGCCTTTACCCAATTCACTACTGATATTGAGCTCGCTGTGGTGGTGACTCAGGGCATGTTTCACAATAGCTAAACCAAGGCCACTGCCACCAGTTTGCCTTGAGCGCGCACTGTCGACGCGATAAAAGCGCTCGGTTAAGCGACTAATATGCTGTGGCGCAATTCCCTCGCCCGTATCCGTCACACTAAAGAGGCCTCCAGTTGCCACACTGCGCCATTGCACGGTAATTTTGCCGCCGGGTTCTGTGTAGCGAATCGCATTCGAAATCAAATTAGAACAAGCACTTCTAAGCTGTAACTCATTGCCATGGGAGTTGAGTCCCGCCTCGCAATGGAAACTCAGTTCGTACTTGTCCTGCGCCAGTGCCTTGGCCTCTTCCTTCAAGACCTCCATCAACTGCGCCATATTCACCGTATTCTCAAGGTTAATATCGACCGCATCTTCGATACGCGATAACACCAACAGCTGCTCCACCATCGACTGCATTCGCCGTGTCTGTTGCTGCATTAAGGCTAAGGGTTTGGCGTTCATCGAATCGGGTTCGGCCATGCTTTGCATCATCTCTAAATAACCCTGCAATACAGTAAGTGGGGTTTTCAGTTCGTGTGACACATTGGCGACAAATTCTTTACGCATGCCTTCGAGTTGTCTTATCCGCGTAATATCACGGGCGATCAACAGTAGCTGCCTATCACCATAGGACATGATACGAATTTCGAGCAGTCGCCTATCCGAGACGGGTGAGGCCAACTCTAATGGATCTTTATATTTCCCCGCCTTAAGGTAAGCGGAAAAATCTGGGTGACGGATCAAGTTATCAATCCGTTGACCATTATCCTGTGGCCAGACAAAGCCTAAAATCAGCTGCGCTAACTTGTTACACCATAAGATATTGTGCTCTGAGTCAAGCACGACTGCCGCATCGGGCAAGGCCTCGGCGCCTTGGCGAAAACGTCCGAGCAAGGCGGCCAATTGGCCGACTCGACGACGATTTTTACCCTGCAAACGGTATATGCCGTTGAACACCCCTTCCCAACTGCCACTGCCCTGGGGAGGTGTTAATTTTCTATCACGCCATAACCAAAAATTGAGACGAGCTAACTGACGGTAATGCCAGAACACCAGTCCTAGCAATCCAATGATAAGTATCCAGAGGGGTTTCCCTACCAATAAACCAATTAGCAAACAAAGCAGTAAGAACACCGCTAAGCGCGAAAACAACCGGTACCCTGAATAAGAGTCGAACATAAGTAAACCCAGACATCAGGCTAAATAAGAGGAGCACAAGATAGCTTAAAAGCTAACCTGTGCCTATCTCTTATTTGGCACTAAATGCGTGTAGAGAAACGATAACCAGCCCCACGAACCGTTTGAATGAGACGGTCATGACCCGACTCTTCGACCGCTTTACGCAGGCGACGGATGTGCACATCGACGGTTCTGTCTTCTACATACACATTGGTTCCCCAGACGTTATCGAGCAGCTGTTCGCGGCTGTAAACACGTTCAGGGTGTGTCATAAAGAAGTGTAATAAACGGAATTCCGTTGGCCCCATGTCGAGCACGGTATCGCCAACACTCACCCTGTGGCTCACGGGGTCGAGTAACAATCCTTGTACATCGATGGTTTCTTCGAGGCGGGTCGGTGCGCTACGGCGCAACACAGCCTTGATACGCGCCACCAGCTCCTTGGGTGAGAAAGGTTTAGTGATATAGTCATCGGCGCCCACTTCGAGGCCCTTAACCTTATCTTCCTCTTCACCGCGAGCGGTTAACATAATAATGGGGATCTGACGGGTAAACTCATCCTGCTTGAGGCGTTTGGCCAATTGAATACCACTTCCACCAGGAAACATCCAATCCAACAAAATCAGATCGGGGTAAGGCTCCTTTAGCAGCGCAATGGCCGAATCAAAATCTTCCGCCGCAGAGGTTGTAAACCCATGCTGTTCCATTACAAAAGTCAGCATCTCACGGATGGCCAACTCGTCTTCTACTATCAATATCCTTGCAGTCATAAGTGATTTTCTGTCAGTGAATGTCAACACGGCTATTATTAGTCATTTTTATTACAGATTTATGAATTAGCGTGCTACTTAAGCGATATAGTCGCGATAATTGTCATATTAAGTTTATATAACTGTTTGTTTATCGCAATAAAAAAGGAGGCCTAAGCCTCCTTAATTCAACCTTAATGCTGAGATTAGAACTTGTGTTCTAAGCCAACACCGATGTATTTGTCATCGTCGTTAGACGCTTCCATAGAGCGGTTAGTATAGAAAGCAAACACTTTCGTTGGCTTACCTAAGCTGTAGTCCGCACCCACTGACCATGAATCACCTAAGTCTTCCATGTCTTGGTATTGGGCTTTTAATGTCACAGCGTTGATATCATAAGCTGCGCTTAACAGGTAACCGTTCACGCTGTCAGTGTTAACAGGTAAAGCGTTTTTGTAGGTTTGTTCCTGTTGTTGGTACATACCACCTAAGGTTAAATCAGCGATTTTACCTTGTACCGATGCACGCAGGATTTCGTAACCTTTTACGTCAGAATCGTAAGCGATAGCAGCGTAGAAAGGTGATTTTTTCAGTTTAGCGTCACCGTACATAGCGGCTAAGCTGAAACCGTCTTGAGCTTGTTGGTCAGCATCGCCTTCAGCAGCATAAGTTGCACCGAATACGAAACCACCGATAGAAGGTGACAGGTAAGTTGCAGTTTGGCCTAAACGGTTTTCACCTTTGAACAGGCTCTTTAAGTCACCTGATAAATCGTTGAACTGGTCAACGTTACCTTGAGAGATCTTTAACAGAGTGTCGTTACGACCAACAGAGAAAGAACCAAATGCACCTTTTAAACCAACGAATTGGTTACGGGCTTTGAAGTTGTCGCTTGTTGCAGCGCCAGTATCAACTTCGTACTCAACTGTGTAGAACGCTTCCAGCGAGCTAGACAGTTCGAAATCACCCTTCACACCAAAACGAGAAGCATTACTTTGAATAGTTGTTGTAGAATCACCTTTCTCATCATTTGATTGAGCGGTAACGTTCAACTTACCATAAACAGTCAGTGGCTCAGCGGCATAAGCAGAAGCCAGAGTTGCAGAAGCTAGCGCAGAAGCAAGTAGAGTTTTACAAAAAACGTTCATCATTTAATCCTTTCGACGTTATGTTCGTCTTGGTTATTGGTTTGGAACGACCGAAAGTTTGCAATGAATCTGTTTCAGTTTTATTTCAATTGTGACAACTTGGGTCAGCCACCACGAAACCGCACCCCCTTCCAAAGATAAAACCGAGACATACCAAGGGTTACAGGCAGATTTTTTTCAATGTTACATTTTGATGAATTCTGCAACCGGGGCAAAATTTAACGATTTAAGGTAGGTTTACCCCGCTGCAACTATGCCGTAAACTGCGACTTTATTTTTCCAATGAGCGCATCTTATGTGGTTTAAAAATCTTACTCTTTACCGTTTCAATAAACCTTTTTCCATCGAGACAGAAGCACTTGAAACCGCACTCGCCGATTTCACATTTTCCCCGTGCGGCAGCCAAGACGTCAGCAAATTTGGTTTTTCCAATGCCTTAGGTAAACAAGGCAGCACCTTAGTGCACAGCGCCAACAATCGTCACCTTATCTGTGTCACTAAAGAAGAAAAAATTCTGCCAGGCCAAGTGATTAAAGAATCATTAGAAGAAAAAGTGGCGCTAATTGAAGACGAAGAAAATCGTAAGCTCGCCAAAAAAGAAAAAGATGCACTGAAAGATGAAATCATCACTAGCCTATTACCACGCGCCTTTTCACGTCGCAGCCAAACTCGCGCGCTGATTTTACCTGAGCTGGAAATGATCCTCGTTGATAGCTCTAGCGCCACTAAGGCCGAAGAATTATTAGCCTTATTACGTAAGGCCTTAGGCAGCTTGCCTGTGATCCCATTAAGCTTTAAAGCGCCAGTTGAATCGAACCTCACTCAATGGTTAAAAGATGGCAGCGCACCATTACCCTTTGAAATGCAAGATGAAGCCGAGTTGAAATCGGCCGCCGATGAAGGCGGTATCGTGCGCTTTAAGCAGCAAGATCTGAAAGAAGATGAAGTACTTGCCCACCTCGAAACCGGCAAAGAAGTGCATAAGCTCGCCCTGCACTTTGGCCAATCAATTGCGCTACTGCTGCAATCCGATGCCAGCGTAAAACGCTTAAAATTCTCCGAAGAATTTAGAGCGGGTAATGATGAGCTAGGGAATGAAGATCCAATGGCGCGTCTCGATGCCGACTTTGCCTTAATGGGCAGTGAGTTAGTGGCGCTGATGCACGCACTGGTTTCGGTATTAGGTGGCCTTGAAGAGACTCAAGCTTAACGCTTAAGCAAGCTGATAAAACACCGCCATATTTAGCGAAAGCGCCAACCGAGCTTAAGCTAAATCAAACGAAATTAACTAAAAAGGCGCCGCAGTTGAACTTAGTTCACTGCGGCGCCTTTTAGTCTCTATGACTGAAGTAATACATTAGGAGCGATTCGAGGGAGCGATTCAAGTAAGCCAACCTTAATTGCCGCCACTCACTCAAATCGCAAACGAACTAGCTTTTCGTCAGCAGCTCACCCTTATTATCGAACGGCCAATCAATGCCAAGCCAGGCTTTAAAGAAGGCTTTTTGCTGCTTAGTCGCCTTCGCATCGCCTTTTAGCACTAGCTTACCGCTTTGTTTCTCACCTAAGCTTAACGCCACTTGCTTGATTTTGTCGTTGTTAAATAAGGTGATTTCGACTTTATCACCCACTTTAAAGTCTTTGATGCGTTTATCAAAACCTTGTGCCGTGACCTTTAAGCCATTAATCGCGAGGATCTCATCCCCTGCCACGATACCGGCCTGCCACGCGGGGCCATTACGCAAGACTTGAGAAAGTACTAAAGAGCCATGTTCGCTGCTTAAAGTCATGCCCGTAAAAGGTTCAGCTTTAGAGTCTTTACCATAAGACATCACTAAACCTGCCTGAGACAACAGGCCTGAAAACTCAAGACTCAGCGGACTATTCACATGGCTCTGCCACCAGGGACCATAATCCTTACCCGATAAGTCCTTCAGTATTTGCTGCACATCGGCCACAGTGTAACCCTTAGGCACGCGGTAATCCTGATAGAGTTTACGGTGTACATCGCGGTACGAGTGGGCAAGATTCGAGTCCGTCAGCAGGGAGAAATCCAGCGCCAGCGAGGCTAAATAACCTTCAGAGTAAATATTCACACTGTGGTTAATAGCATAATCACCACCCGTGCTGCTCCACTCCCCTAAACTGGCCTCGGCCACAGATTGAATTTCGCGTCCGGGTGTCAGCTCACTCTTCTCAATGCGTTTAGCAAGATCTTCTAAAAACTCCTTAGGCGTCATCACTCCTGCACGCAGCAGTAACTGACCTTGGAAATAACTGGTCGAGCCCTCGGCAATCCACAAAAGTTCGGTCATGTTTTCATGCTGATAATCGTAAGGGACCAAACCTGCTGGGCGATAGGCTTTAACGTTCCAAGTATGAATAAACTCATGGGAGGCGGTGCTGATAAAGCGTAGGTAGTCCTTACGCTCGCGAAAACTAAACCGAGGTAGTTGGATGACCGTCGAGTTCAAATGTTCGGTTGCGCCACTCGCACCGCTAGTGGCGTGCACCATATACACATAACGCTCAAAGGGATAACCATCCCAAATCGCCTTGGCTTGATCACTCAGCGCGGTTAAATCTTTCACCACCTTGTCGGCATCGTAGTTGCCTTCGCCCCACAGTACTAACTCATAGTCTTTACCATTAGTACTGAAGGTTTTGTGGGTGCTCACGCCGGTTTCGATGGGCGAATCAATCAACACATCATAATTAGGCGCCACAAAGGAATGCGCCGCGTTGCCTGACGACATACCCGAATAACTTTGCCAGTTCTCGGGAACCGTTAATTGTACCGCGACAGCATCGGCTCGAAATTGCGGGCTATACATAAATACGCCACTGGCATCTAAATAGGCGTGGGTTGCATCGATATGACGCACACGTTGACCTAATTCATTGGCATAGAGCTGATAATTCACTGTCACGCTGGTGGGCTTATCGAGAGCAATTTGCCATTCTCCGCTGGCGGTGCGCTTCCATGGCAGCGCGTTGCCTCGTGCGTCGGTCGCGCTAAATAAACGCACACCGTCAGATAAAGGTAACACTTGGTATTTGCCCGTACGCCACACGGGAAGATTGACATTGAACTCACCCGCTTTAGCCTCGGGGAAGGTCACACTCACCTTCGCAAGGTGATGTTCTGGTTGGCTTAAATCAATTTTGTAATCCACATCGGCAAATACGTTAGCCGACCCTAATACACTTAATAGCAAAATAGATAATCTACTGGGTTTCACTCTGACTTCCTTCCGTCTTCTGTTATTATGCTTCTTATATTTTTTCCAAGTATAACAAGTCGATGTAGCATCCTCATTAGGCGCTAACAAAAGCTAACAAAATAAGTTCCTTGACTTAGGGAATATAGGGCCACCTACACATGCATAAACTCATTGTTATTTTCGTGACCTTGTTGATGTCTATTTCTTTTCAAACCTTGGCTGCCGATCTTGAGGCCGAAGAAATAGAATTGCGTGAAACGCCGCAGAAGATGTATGACAGACTTAACCAGTCCATCTCTTTTCCTATTGCCTTTAAGAATCGTGAACAATTTGAACGTGCCGCCCAAGAGCAGGGTTACAGCAGTGATGAATTCGAGCATATTCTGCAACTGCTTGCGCGGTTAAATCTCGAGCCAAATGTGAAATCCAAGGTTGGCTTTCAAGACGCCAATAGCCTGATTGAATTACTGGCAAGCATAGCGCAGAGTCCCTTCGAACAAGCCACAGTCGCTATGCTCAAGGGGCGTTATATCGGCCGTACTGAACAAAAATACCAAGAGGCCATCGCATTTTATAATGAGGCGCTAACACGGATTAACGACAGTTATGATGTGGAATCCATGCTGCTAAAGCACACCATTCATGAACATTTAGGCGGTTTGCACCTCGTCATCCGCCAAGATGTGCCCGCATTAATGCATTTTCATACCTACCGTGATATCGCCTACAAGCTTAGAAACGACTACCTTATCGCGGCGGCCGAATCGAAACTTGGGCATTATTACAATAAAAATCAACAACTCACTAAATCATTGCAACACTATAGCGAAGCGATTCGCCTGTCTAATCGCTCCAATTATCCCTCGATGAAAACCCACCTGCAGCTGCAACTGGCGAAGGTGTATCGGGATTTAAAACAATGGGATGAAGCCTTAAAGAATGCCCATGAGGCTGCCGCAGGTTTTAAAAAGCTGGGCAACGACACTTATTTATCAAGCTGTATGACGGTCATCGCCATGGTGTATGGCGAACAAGGTGATTGGAACCGCGCCATCGATTACTACCTAAATGCCCAGCAGCTCGATGCCAAACGCGGTAACTACATCGCGCAAGGGCTAAATTTTCACAATCTCGGCCAAGCCTATTCACACCTACATGATGAGGTAAACGCCCTCAAATACTTATTGATGGCGAATCAGATATTTCAAGAAAAACAAAGCCATCACTATTTAGTCTATAACGAACTGCTTATCGGTGAGATTGCCCAATCGAAGGAAGATTGGCCGCTGATGATGAGCCATGCCGAGAATGCTTTGACTCTCGCCAGTGATTTAAAATTGCAAGATGAGCAAAAATCGGCGCTGACACAAATCGCCCTGTCTGCGGAAAAGCTCAACGACCAAGCTAAAGTGATTAGCACACAAAAGCGCATTATCGAATTGAGCAAAACGCTTGAAAGCACAGCTAAAGATCCATCGGTTTCCGCCTCCGTGCTGGCCGAGCAGCAACTCAAGCTCGAGCTCAGCATGTTGCAAGGCAAGCTGAACGATGCGGTTGAAACCACTAAAAATACTAACAAATTGCTCGCCTTTAGTGGCCTGATTGCGACGGTACTCTTAGTGGGGATCATCATACTGCTCAATCAGCGCCTTAAGCACAAACGCCAAAACGCCATGTTGCAGCAGTTAAGCCTCGAAGAGCCTTTTACTCACCATCAGGGATATGCCGCGCTGTTAAAGGATCTCGCCCAAAGCACAGCGAATGCGCCCACAACCGCCCTCGCCTTAATTGAATTTCGCGAGCATGTCAGTACCGATCTGAATCACGGCCAATATTTTGCCAATGCCATTACACGCCAATTAACTGGCCATATCACTAATGCATTGTCGATGCCCGTGTATGTGATCCGTCAGGGCTTGTTTGCCGTAAGATTTACCGAGGCAGAAGAACCACAGCGGGCGTTACAAACACTGCGGGCACAGCTGGATACCAAAGGCATGGGCTATCATTTTAATTTAGGCTGGATAAGCTTACCGCTGTTAACTAAAGCAGAAATCAAAATAGCCCCTAAATTACTGTTTGAAACCCTGCAAATGGCACTCGCAGGCGCGCGCAGTTTACCAAATGACACTAGCCATTATGTGAGCCTTAGAGCCTTAGATTTTGTGCCACCGACACTCTTTGCCGATCCACTATTTTTACATCTCGAAAAAGGGATTGAACGCGGCCTGATAAGGGTCGACACCAGCGCAACCAAAGACGACATCATTTGGCCCTGCTGGGAAAATAACCAAGATCGACATTTATTAGAAAATATTTGATCAATATCGACAATTAATCATCGTGGCATGGGGAAAGCAATTTGCACTCTACCGCCATTGTTATAACATTAGAAGCATATGAGTTTACCGCTAATCTGGACAGAGGACGTCATGCTTGTTAGCCCTACAGAGTTAGGAAAATACTCCGGATGAAGGATTCCAACGCGACAGTGACACAGCTGGCATTGCTTCAGCAAAAACTTCACTCGGCAAAATTGGCCCTCGATGAAGTAAACGAAGACAGGAATGCTAAGTTACAAACACTACTCCAATTTATTGGCCATTTAAGTCTTGCCTGCAAAGGGCAGAATTTAGAACTGGATAATAAACTTGCCAAACTTCGCCACAATCTAAATACCTTTGAGCGAGTCGATGAAGCATTACCGGAGTTGGTTGATGTTGAACGGCTGTTAAAGGGTCAGTACAACCACGTGATGGTGCAACTGGAAGAGAGTCGCACAGGGCTTGCTCAAGTCATTCGCCAAATCCAACGGGTTAACTCGGCGCCAGAAAAACTCAAAAAAGAAGTTAACTACTTCAAGCAAGATCTCTCTAAACCGTTCCACACTGTGTGGGAATATATTCCTAAAGTTAAACAAATCATTGGTTTCTACGATACCATCCTGCAGCAGCAGTTCAACGAGACTGAAAAGCTCGATGTCTTGCCTAAGCACAGGCAACTCGCCCACGAACTGGCGCAGATGATTTCGGAAATCGAGTTTCGTAAAGATCAACGCGACCAAGTGCTGGTGATTAAAGAGCTGCTGGCATCGGAAGTCGAAATCGATACCTTGCTCGAAGCCTATCAAACCATTTTATCTCTGCTGCTCGATAACATCGCCCGCGAAAAATCGGCCTCGCAAGAGTTTTTATACGCCCTAAACGATGCCTTAGCCGCGGTACGTGAAGTGGTGAGTGAATCCTATAATCACAACCAGCGCAGTTTTCAGCTAAAAACCCAGCTCAACCGTGAAATCAATTCGCGCGTCGATAATGTGGGTGAAGCCATTATCGACACCGACGATATCGTCGATCTTAAAGCCCAGTTGACCGAGCAGCTTAGCTCGATTCGCTCCGCCCTCGCCCGCAAAGAAGCCTTAGAGCAGCGTGAACAAGCCTTGCTGCGCAAGTCGATGGAAACCATGCGCAAAGAGCTTAACGAGCTGAGCAACGAGGCGAACACCTATAAAGAGCGACTCTTCGAGCAACAAAAACTCAATCTATTGGACAGCTTAACCCAGCTCCCCAACCGTGCTGCCCTCGAAGAGCGCATGGAACTTGAGTATCGCAATTATCAGCGCCATAAAAGCCCACTGTGGATTGCGGTGGCCGATATCGACCACTTTAAGAGTATCAATGACAGCTTTGGCCACAGTACAGGCGATAAAACCCTGCAGGTCATCGCCATGGCATTAAAGAACTCCCTACGGGATACCGAGTTTGTCGCCCGCTACGGCGGTGAAGAGTTTGTGCTCATCCTGCCCGATATTGACGGTGGAGATATTGCTCAACTTTTAAACAGAGTCCGTGAGAAAGTAAAAAATATTCCATTTAAATTTAAAAATCAGCGAATTACAGTTACAGTATCTATAGGGGCTGCGCAGGTTATGGGGAACGAGCTCATACATGAAACCTTCGAGCGCGCCGATGCAGCACTCTACAAAGCAAAACATGAAAGCAGAGACAGGGTTGTGATTGACGTATAACAAAGTCCGCCTATACGTCGCCTCTTATCACTCCTGTCGAGACGAAGGAGTGATAAATGATAGTAAAAGTCAGCCCTAAGGGCAGCATGGATCAGCTTTCACAACTCGAAGTTGATCGCCTCAAAAATAGTGCCAAGAGCGCCCTATATCAACTGTATCGTAACTGCTCACTCGCCGTCCTCGCCGCCGGCCTCAAGACCGACAACTCTAAAGCGCTTTTCGAGCAATACCAGAGCTTCGATATCAATGTGTTACAACGTGAACGAGGGGTTAAGCTAGAGCTTATCAATCCCCCCGAGCAAGCCTTTGTCGACGGCCAAATTATCACAGGGATCCAAGAACACTTGTTTTCGGTGCTACGGGATATCCTTTATATCAGCGACAAGTACGACACCCTTAAACATATCAATCTCACCAACGCCAGCCACATTACTAACGTAGTGTTCGATATTTTGCGTAACGCCCGCGCCATCGCACCGATGAAAGACCCCAATGTGGTCGTCTGTTGGGGTGGTCACAGTATTAATGCCGTCGAATACCAATACACCCGCGAGGTGGGCTATCAGCTTGGCCTAAGAGAACTCGATATTTGCACTGGCTGTGGCCCTGGGGCGATGGAAGGCCCGATGAAGGGCGCGGCAATTGGTCATGCGAAACAGCGGATTAAGAATGCGCGTTATATTGGTCTCACTGAGCCCAGCATTATTGCCGCCGAGCCACCTAACCAAATTGTTAACGAGCTGGTGATTTTACCCGATATAGAAAAACGCCTCGAAGCCTTTGTGCGTCTAGGCCACGGCATTATTATCTTCCCCGGCGGTGCGGGTACCGCCGAAGAGCTACTGTATATTTTGGGTATTTTGCTCAATAAAGAAAATCAGGATACCCCCTTCCCACTGGTGCTCACGGGGCCCAGTGAGAGCGCGGATTATTTTATTAAAATTGATGAGTTTATCGCCGCTACCTTAGGGCCACAGGCGCAGCAAAAATATCAAATCATCATTGACAATCCTGCCGAAGTCGCGCGGGTGATGAAGCAAGGCATGGAGCAAGTGAAAACCCATCGCCGCGCTACCGGCGATGCCTATCAATATCAATGGGGACTTAAGATAGAACCCGAGTTCCAATTGCCGTTTATCCCTAGCCATGAGGTGATGGCCAACTTGAATTTACATTATCAGGCCAATAAAGCCGAGCTGGCCGCCAATTTGCGTAAAGCGTTTTCGGGTATCGTGGCGGGTAATGTAAAATCAGACACCATCAAGCAGATTGAACAACTAGGCCCCTTCCACATTAAAGGGGATCCACATTTAATGGAGCTGATGGACAATTTGCTGGGCGCTTTTGTCGCCCAACATAGGATGAAACTGCCGGGAAGCGCGTATGTTCCCTGCTACCAAATAGTGAAGTAAAACAATAACCGCCAATGAATAAGTTTTTAATTATCGATGGTCTCAACTTAGTTCGCCGGATTTATGCGGCGATCCCAGATGAGAACGATATGGACAGTTTAACGGAGCGTGTGAGTGTCGCCTGCACTAAACTGCTGCGCATTCACCACCCGACCCATGTCGCCATCGTCTGGGATGGTGATGAGATCTCCTGGCGTAAACAGCTTTACCCCGATTATAAAAAGGGCCGTAAACCTATGCCCGAGCCTCTGGCTGCGGGCTTACCGGCACTGCAGGAACACCTAAAAAGCTTACCAATCCAATCGATTTATGCCGCAGCCGAGGCCGATGATGTTATCGCTACCCTTGCGATGAAAACCGCCAAAGCTCAAGGTGAGGCCGTTATCGTGTCAACCGATAAAGGCTTTAGCCAACTCAATCACCCTCGTATCAGTCAATGGGATCATTTTAATCAGCAGTACCTCAACATCGCTGAGCTTGAACAAAAATTGGGTGTCGATCGTAGCCAATTTCTTGATTTAATGGCATTGGCTGGTGATAGCGGCAATAAAATCCCCGGCATCGCAGGCATAGGCCCAAAATCGGCGGCAGAATTACTGCGAACCTTCAGGACCCTAGCGGCGTTGTTTTCTTCGCTGCCCAATCTTGGCGCAAAACAAGCCAAGAAACTCGCCGAAGGACGAGACATGGCTCGCCTCAGTTATAAATTAGCCCAGTTACAAATCGATTTACCCTTAAACATCAACCTCAAGGATTTTAGGGTTAACGGCCCCACCAATACGCCGCAGGTCGATTAGCACCTATTGTTAACACTAAGTTGCAATAAAGCCGTTTACCTTAGGCCATCAAAGGCGTATTTTATTGACTTGCCAGATAGTACATTGGATATGCAAAGGAATTAGATTCAATGAAATCAAAAACTTCGGTCATTATTGGTAGTATATTTGCCGCGTATGTCGCCTTCGTCGCTGTTGTGGTGCTGGTATATGAGCCCACCCCGGATGAAATGGATTGGGAAGACAGGCAAGTTTATAACAACCAGAAATTAAACGAGTTAACCCTAGGGCAGGATATTTCCGCCGTCAAAAACCTATTTGGCAAAGCCGACTTTTCAGAGGCGAAATCCATTAAGGATGGCCAGCTACAAGTGCTCTTTTATCGTACTCACCATGAAAAATCCGATGGCGTGACCACCAAAGAAGAATGCACCCCACTGATTTTTAAAGACGATAAACTGGTGGCCTGGGGGGATGATACCTATAAACAGTATCTCGACGCTGGCACCGATATCGTTAACCGCACCGCCAAAGAAGCTGAAAGCTCAAGCAAAAATTGATTTGGCTCTGATATCGCCATCATCTCTAAGCTAAATATCCAAAGCTTATTAAGCTATCTCCCAAAATGGCGATGCAATATTAATTCATTGCCTTTGATGTTCTATAACTGCTTGAAAGCAATATGACTTTATCGTCAGGAGTGTAGGATGCATTGTCATTTTCCCCTGTGAGACCTCTTGTTATTTCACAAGAAGCATTCATGAAGGCCCTACTAAAACCTAGATGTTTTAGAAAGTCACAGTTGCAACAATGACAATCTTTACAACCATTGAACTGTTCATCTGGCTAAAAACTTTTTTGCCCCAAAGCGAGAAAAGTTTGTCGTCAGGTGTGTAGGATGAATTGCCATTGTTTCCCCTGCGACACGCCATAAACTCATCCCTGAGGGCTCGACGGCGGCATCCATGCCGCCAACGGTCACAGTTGCAACAATGACAATCTTTACGACCATTCGACTGTTCATCTGGCTAAAAGCTTTTGCCCCAAAGCGAGATAAGTTCGTCGTCAGGTGTGTAGGATTAATTGTCATAGTTTCCCCAGTGACACGCCGTGAATATGTCCCTATAGGCTCGACGGCGGCATCCATGCCGCCAACGGTCACTGTTGCAACAATGCCAATCTTAACGACCATCGAACTGTTCATTTGGCTAAAAAGCTAATGCCCCTTTTCTTATCAATAATTTCATTCCTCGCAATTTAATTAATTGTTATTTAACCTAGCTTTACTTATTTATGTAATGTGTAGAAAATGAAAAACTGCAATCATCATCAAGGTTAATAATTTGAAAGAACTACATTTTTACATTATGAATGGTCATGTACTTGTAACTCACAGAATCAAGATGAGTGATAATGAGTACAGCGAACTAAGCAATGCTAGGAAGGTTCTATCAAGGATACTCAATCATGAAGAATTATATGATCAGGTTATAGAATCCTACGTTGATGCTAAATCTGTAATGTATGAGATGAGTGTCAGAGTAATTTCTAACAGCGTTACGTGCGATTACGTTAAGAATCATGATTGTCGAAGTAAACTAAATCGACTTTTTTTTAACAGTTTAAATTTGAGTAAGCGATACCTTGACGACCACTATCGCGAGCACAAAAATATAGATGGCAATATTGTAAAAATCACTTGTTTCGTGAATAAAATTACTGATTCAGAAAATGATAAAGAGGAAATAAAATCGCATCGAGACAAGATATACCATGAAAACTCTGAATACGTAGTAGGATGTGAGCTGCGCAATTATGTCCAACATGCTTCGCTTCCTGTCAGAACTTTCACTTCAGGCTTCCGCACTCGACCTGAAGACAATCAAAATTTTGCAGTGTTTCACGTTCCGCTTGATAAGCAGGCACTAATAGATGGTGGTGTTAATAAAAATAAGTTATCAAACTATGGTGATAAAATTGATCTGCACGAAATTATGGATGGCTACATCTATGCAATTTCAGAAATGCATCTGAAAAGCAGAAGCTTAGTAAAAAATAAGATGGATGAAAGCATAGAAGTCATTAATGCAAAGAGACGTCAAGTTGAGCTAGAGTATGACTGTTTACTGAATGACATCGATGTTGTTGATACCGAGAAGGGGGAACGATTGTTCTCGCTGAACTTGGAATGGTTTAGCGTAGTTAAGCATTTACAAAGCAAGAACTCACATCTGTTAAATTTCAAACGCTTTACTCACAGACCGTATCAACAGATATAATACAACATTTGGAAAGGCATTCCTTTTAAAGAACATGTTTTCGCCATAGCTTTTCTAATAAAAAGCTTCCACGTTAGATAAAAAATCTAACTCATTTTTGTCCCAAAGCGTGCTTCGTATTTCTTTAAAACTTACAGACCACGCTAATGCTAAACAGGTGAGCCATGGTGATTAGCGAGACGACCGTCCGCCCCATGGACGGGGCGGTCGAGCATCCAAGGAAGGACTTGCTGCGTGTCGTTGAGCAAATACCATGGTTCGCCCTTAAATATGGTCTGCATTCAATAACCAAGCAATGATATTCGTCTTCCAATATTTAACGCTCTTCTTGTCCCAAAGCATGCTTTGTATTTCTTTAAAACTTACAGACTACGCTAATGCTAAACAGGTGAGCCATGGTAATTCCAAGAGTACAAAAGGACTATTTCAATGAGCTAGCTCGCGCCCTTATTGTCATAAAAAAACGCCACCTTTCGGTGGCGTTTTTATAGATAAACCTAAAACAGAAGATTACTCATCATCGGCTTTATATTCGACATAGGCTTCGCCTTGGCTTAACCAAGTTGGCGCGGGTTTACCTTTAAGATAATGGTCGAAGTATTCCATCATGCGAATGCTGTAATCGAGCTTATTAGGGTATTTCTTCAGATGATGGGGTTCATCTTCATATTGTAAAAACACCACATCCTTACCCGCACGGCGCATCGCTAAGTACATTTCAACACCTTGCTCCCAAGGCACCGCATCGTCTTTATCACCAAACATGATCATCAACGGCGTTTGAATGCGATCGGCATAGAAGACCGGCGAGTTCTCAATATACTTTTGCGGCGCAGCAAAGAGGCTTTCACCTATGCGGCTTTGGCCGGTTTCGTATTGGAATTGGCGCGCAAGCCCTGTGCCATGGCGAATACCGCTGTAGGCGCTGGTCATGTTGGCCACTGGTGCACCCGCCACCGCAGCTTTAAACATCTTGGTTTGAGTGATGGCAAATGCCGTTTGATAACCGCTCCAAGAGTGTCCTTGTAAACCAATGGCGTTAGCATCGGCAACGCCCATATCGATAAGCTTTTGCACGCCCGAGGTCAGGGCTTGAACCGAACTGGCACCGGGATAACCGATATCGAAACGAATATCCGGCAAGAATACCGCATAACCATTATTCACATACCAAGCAAAGTTTGGTCTGTGGTTGACCTTCATTTGCGGGAAGGCATGCAGTCTGTCGGTCATAAAGCGATAGTAGTAAACCAGCACAGGATAACGCTCGCCCGCTTGATAGTTCGTCGGCTTAATCAACACGCCATCGAGCGGCTTGCCATCACCATTGGTCCAATGCACTAATTCGGCTTGGCTCCAATGAAAGGCTTGGCGCTGCTTATCTAAATCGGTTTGCTTCACGGCATTTTGCGGGGCCTGATAACTTGCGGTATACAAGTCAGGGAACAGATCGAAGCGCTCCTTAGAAAACACTAAGGTATCCGCATCTTTACTGCGACCAAGCACAGTTAATTTATACTCGCCTTCCATCAAAGTCTTAACGCCCGCTTCGCCTAAGGTCGCTTGATAAAAACCATCGGCCTTAGTCTTGTCGCTGTAACCATGCAGCAGCACAGTGGCATTGTAGGCCAGTGTGGTTGGCTCATCGGGATTATCGACTAAACCTTCAACACGATATTGGATTTTTTGGGCGCGGCCCTGCCCTGCGGTTAAGGCAAATCCGCTTTTCGATGCGGTATTAAACTGCCACACATCGTATTTGTCGTAGACGAGGAAACCTGCATCGTCCTTAAGCCAAGGGCCAAAACCATAACCCGGCGCATTGGAGGGATAATCATGGTCTTCATCGGCAAAACTCACTTTTAAAGACTTGGTCAGATTAGTACGGCGCCCTTCGGCAATATCGTATAAGTACACATTACCTTGCTGATAATAAGCCACATATTTACCGTCGCCCGATAAGCTCGGTTCAGCATCGCTGGGTTGTTGGGTTAACAGCGGCAATTTGCGACCCGTGTTGATATCCACCAAGTAATAATCTTGATAAAACCCCGCCCAAGTGATCATCTTGCGATAGGGTAAGTCAGAGCTTGCCAGCATATAACGCTTATGCTGCGACAGAGTCACATCCGGCACCGTTTTATCGCCAAGCTGCACCACATTGTTTGAACCTAAATGCAGCACTGCTAAGTAAGTGCGCTTTTGCTCTTTATCATATTGTTTGATTTCATGGGGTTTAATCCGTGGATCGTCCCCATGCCAAACTTTAAGCCCGCGCTGCCCTGTAACTATCTCTTTGTCGTAAAGATCTTTTTCTTCAGCAATTTTCTTCAGGCTGAGCTGCTGGCTCACTTCAGGCACGCGGCCAAAGAAGAGTCGCTCATTGTCTAGCGAGAAGTTTAAACTGGCGTAACGGTTTAACGTCCACTCTTTGGTGTTTGGCACGGGGCGAATTTTGCCCGAAGCGATATCGACTAGGCTTAACTGATAGCTGCGGCCATAGGGTAATTCACTCGCATCCCCTTGAGTAAAGGCCAGCCAGCGACCATTTTTCGACAGTGAAACCGCACCGATTTGCTGAGTTTGAGATTCAAATGCCGTTGATTTTTTGTAGTCTTTCAAATCAATCAGTTGCAGTTGATGTTGTTTCGCCTCGATATCATTGACAGCGATAGCCAAGCGGCGACTGTCTTTATCAAACTGATAGGCGGTCACATGCTCCAGATCCACCCGCTGCGATGGCGAAGACAAATTCACTAAACTCAAACGACGGCCTTGGTCGAACTTATCGACCTTCACCTTCTCGGCTTTGGGCTTATCATCAATGCCTTCGGTTTTCTCTTTGGCGTCTTTCTTGGCCTCTTCGTCGGCTTCAAACCAAATGGCTAAATGTGCGCCATCGTCGCTAAAGACAAATTCTTTTACCCGTTCAAATTTGGTTTGCGTACCCGTTTCAGTGTCGAGCAGCACCATATCGGCCTTAAGCTTTTTCTTCGCTTTAGCATCGCTGGTTTCAACGGTGAGTAAACTGGGTTTAACCGCCATCGCTACGTAACGGCCTGTGTGACTCACGATAGGATCCGAGCCACCTTCAATCTGAAACGCGTTACCTGTTTGTAGATTCTTAATCAAACCATGGCTATCGCCACGATCTGGCGCCACCTCCACCGCGAGCACTTGACCATTGTCAGCGATAACGGGTTTTTCGAGGGACTCAAAATGCATAATGTCGGTCAGGGTAAGCGGTTTAGTGCTGGTTTCTGCATGGGCATTGGGCAGTATTCCGAGGGATAAAAGCACTAGCGATGTGATAGGTAATAACTTCAATGTCTTCCTCTTTTATGTAGTTGTTAGACTAAAGTAGACTTTTTTAACCATTGGCTCTCCATCATCGTTATAACCCAGTATTTTTACAAGTTTTACCCAATAAAAAATCGTGATATTGCTCACTATTTCCTGTGAAGTTTGACCAAAGACGGTTAAAATAATGGGGAGAAAAAACACCAAATTCATAGTCATGTTACCCGGCTAATCCCGGGTCGGACAATTGCAGTAACGACGAACCGTGGAAGGACTTCTCCATGTCAAAAAGAACGATAACCGTAATTCCAGGTGATGGAATTGGCCCAAGTATTATTGATTCAGCCTTAAAAATTCTTGATAAAGCAGGTTGTGATTTTGAATATGAATTTGCCGATGCCGGCTTAACTGCTCTCGAGAAGCAGGGCGAACTACTTCCGCAGCGTACTTTAGAACTGATCGAAAAAAACCGTATCACCCTGAAAGGCCCGCTGACGACACCAGTAGGCGAAGGCTTCACCTCTATCAACGTGACATTACGTAAGAAATTCGGCCTGTACGCTAACGTGCGTCCAGTGTTGTCTTTCAAAGGCACTCAAGCCCGTTATGAAAACATTGATATCATCACAGTGCGTGAAAACACCGAAGGCATGTACTCAGGCCACGGTCAAAAAGTGTCTGAAGACGGCACCACCGCAGAAGCGACCAGTATCGTCACTCGCCAAGGTGCTGAGCAAATCGCGACATTCGCCTACGAACTGGCTCGCAAAGAAAACCGTAAGAAAGTCACTATCGTGCACAAAGCAAACATCATGAAGTCAACTTCAGGTCTGTTCCTGAAAGTGGCCCGTGAAGTGAGCCAACGCTACCCAGACATCAAAACCGAAGAAATGATCGTCGATGCGACTTGCATGAAGTTAGTGATGAACCCAGAAAACTTCGACGTTATCGTGACCACCAACCTGTTCGGTGACATTCTGTCAGATCTGTGTGCTGGTTTAGTCGGTGGTTTAGGTATGGCACCCGGCGCCAACATTGGCCGTGATGCAGCGATTTTTGAAGCGGTTCACGGCAGTGCGCCAGATATCGCAGGTAAAAACCTCGCGAACCCAACATCAGTGATCTTAGCCTCTATCCAAATGCTGGAATACTTAGGCATGGCTGATAAAGCCGATTTGATCCGTAAAGCCGTATCGGCAGTGATTGAAGAAGGGGACCGTACGACTCGCGATTTAGGCGGCACCCACGGCACGACAGACTTCACTCAAGCGGTGCTTGACCGTCTGTCATAATCGCTTTGCGCGAAACAAAAAACGCACCTTGGGTGCGTTTTTTTATGGCCGCTATATAGTGGGACAGCCAAACAAAAAGCCCCAAACATCACTTGGGGCTTCAGTCACGAAAAGAACGGTGAAAAACCGCAGATTAGTTCCAAGCCTGGCTCGGTCTAATCCACAGGTGAACAGTCACTTCATCACGGTCATGGTATAAGTGCTTACACTGCAACTGGAACTCGTTGATGCCGTTTTCCTTGAGGATTTCCTGCATGGTATTCAAAATCGCCATCACTTCTTTATAACGACTCTTCATCGGCAGCTTGAGGTTGAAAATCGCTTCTTTAAACCAGCCATTGATGGCCCAAGCTTCAATCAACTCAGCCACGCGCGCAGGTTTTTCAACCATGTCACACACTAACCAATAAATGTTTTTACGCTGTGGCTCGAAGCGGAAACCATCCTCACGGAAATGTTTCACTTGTCCGGTCTCCATCAGCTTTTCGTTCATTGGGCCATTATCGACCGCGGAGACCATCATGCCACGACGCACTAACTGATAGGTCCAGCCGCCAGGGCAAGCGCCTAAGTCCACCGCATTCATGCCGCTGCGAACCCGTTCTTCCTGTTCTTCTTTAGGCACAAACTGCGCGAACGCTTCATCGAGTTTCAAGCTTGAGCGACTTGGCGCATCGGCAGCCATTTTCAGGCGCGGGATCCCCATAAAATAGGGTGAGCTGTTGTTGCTGAAGGAATAACCTGCGTAGGCGCGACCTGGGCCGATAAAACAGACGTGAATAATCGGACGCTTAGGATTCTCTTGCGCCAGTAAACTGCCGGATTTTTTCAAATGCTGGCGCAAAGGCACGGTAAACTTACGGCAAAATGCAGACAGTTCTTTCGCTTCGTTGGTGTCAGGGGTTTCAACCCTCAGCTCACCCGCTTTACTCACGTCACTGAGCGCCGCCACAATCGGGCTGACACGATCAGACTCGGGTAAATCCGCCAACAACTCGCTTGCGGCAAACATCTGACGGGCAAAAATCAGTGAATCCAACGGCAGTTGCTTCACTAAGGTATCGCCGCCGTCTTCTTCAAAACATTGATATACCACGTAGGCATCGTTGTTGTTGGCCTTAACAAAGCCACCCACATTGAGCTCGGCGGCTCGCTGTTGGATTTCTGCTGCGCATTCTTTCTCATAGCCTGCACGGCAAAATAAAAATAGGTTTTTCATGGAGATCCTTAAGAAATCCAAGCCATAAACATGGCCGACTATCGATTTGGGCGCCAGTATAGCAATTTCAATACACAAAAGCCCGATTTGCTATCGGGCTTTTGTGTGATTGGCTGGATGCCCCCATGGCGCAGTGGCTACGCCATACGAGCATTATGACTCGTTACCATCCACCACTTTATGGCGCCATACGGCTGCGGCCAGCAATAACCAACCTAAGAGGAAACAGCCACCGCCCATCGGGGTGATAGGGCCAAACCATTTGCTACCGACCAGCGCCAAACCGTAAAGCGAGCCAGAAAACAGCACTATGCCCGCCATAAACAGGTACGCCGCCCAGTCCAGCAAACGCGAGGTTAACCACTGTCCGGCAAAGGCCACGGCAATCAGCGCAAAGGTATGGTAGAAGTGATATTGCACCCCCAGATTAAACACCTCAATCAGCTCAGGCGGCGCGACAGCCTTGAGTCCATGGGCGCCAAAGGCGCCTAGCGCGACCGCAAAAAATCCGCTTACTGCGGCGAGTAACAACAATCCTTTACGCATTTTTACCTCCAAAAACCAATAGGCTTTACGACAGACGACGCTCTAGCAGTCATGCCTGAACGCTTTAGGTCACATTAAGAATAAGCACTAACCAATAAATTTTTCTGATAAATCAACAGCCAATGCAAGGTTAGCCGCTTCGGTCGTGCCTGACGACTTTCTTGGGACAAAACTATGATCCCCATCGGCTAAGTATTCAATTTGAATATCACTGTTAAGTGGCCAGCTAGGGATTTGCATCTTACCGCCAAACTTATCCCGCTCCCCTTGGAGCACTAACACCGGCACTTGACAGTCGTTTAGGGATTCTAACCTAGGTTCACCGCCCTTAAGCGGAATAAAGGGATAACCTAAACAAATGACGCTGTCGATACGGCTCGCTTGCACACTATCGCAGGCCAATAAAGCCGCCATGCGTCCGCCCATGGATTTGCCCATCAAGACCACACGCTTAACCTTAGGTTGAGCGTGCGCCACATCGAGCATCTCGCTAAAACAGGCAAGCAACTTTGGCGCTCTATCTGGGGGGCGCTTTTTACCATCCACGGCATTGGCCTGCATATAGGGAAAGTTAAAACGCATCACTTGAAAACCCTTGGCGACAAGACCTGCGGCCATTTGGCACATAAAGTCGGAGTCTCGATTCGCTCCTGCGCCGTGGGCAAATAAAATCAAGGTTTCTGATGGCTCGCCTGCTAACACATAGGCGCTTGAAGCAACATCCTCGTTGGTCAAGGGATTATCCGGGCAACAACTCACTGCGTGACTCCTCGGCAAACATATCTAACATCCACTCACGAAACGCGACCACTTTCCCCAGCTCGGCATGATTCTGTTGGCAGACGAGGTAATAAGCATCTTTACTCACTAACACCTCTTGGAATGGGCACACCAGTCGCCCCGCCTTGATATCGGGGCGAGCCAACACGCTATAACCTAAGGCCACACCTTGGCCGTGGGCCGCCGCCTGTAAGACGAGGGAAGAATGACTGAAAATCGGCCCTTGGTTGACGTTGATATCACTTATCCCACATTGTCTAAACCAAGCCTGCCAATCGTGGCGGCTCATATCGTGCAGCAGGGTGTGGTATTTTAAATCTTCCGGCTTTGATAACGGCTTAGGGCCATTTAACAGCATGGGCGAACATACGGGGATCAACACTTCATTGCGGAGTTTATCGGCGCGCAGTCCCGGCCAATTGCCTAAACCATAATAAATGGCGACGTCGACATCGTCGGTTAAGGAGCTGGCCTCTGTGTCTACCGCTTTAATTCGTACGTCAATGTCGGGATTTTTTTCACTAAACTTCGACAGGCGCGGCACCAGCCACTGAATCGCAAAACTGGGCGACATACTCACGGTCAACGAACCAATGGCGCTACGTGCGAGCAGCCTGTCGGTCGCATCCGCCAGTTGAGTGAAGATATCTTTAATATCGAGAAAATAGCTCTGACCTTCTTCGGTCAGCAGCAGCGAACGATTCTTTCGGCGAAATAATTTTAATCCGAGAAAATCTTCCAGCGCCTTAATTTGGTGACTCACCGCAGCCTGAGTCACAAACAATTCTTCAGCAGCTCGAGTAAAGCTCAAATGCCGTGCGGCGGCCTCAAATGCTTTAACCGCATTCAGTGGTGGTAAGCGTCTTGACATAGTGATCTCTATCTCAATTTTTAATTAGTTTTTCTAATCCGTATTGTTACATTTAATCGTTTGTAAAGGCCAGCGTTTTTGATTAAATTTTGCGCCAACGAAACACATGAGTTGGACAATCTCGAACGGGTGATGGGAATGTCTGACAGCAATACTTTGTCAGCCCGGAGGCGACTATGTTCAATTTAAAATCTGCTTTTGCGTTAGTGTTAGTCAGCGCACTCAGTGCCAATGTCAGCGCAAATGTTATCGATGCAGAAATTATCATCGACACCAGTGATTTACAGGCAAGCATCAATGCCGAACTGACTGCGATGATGGAAGAAATGCATCAAGAAGCGCTGCAGGATCCTACCTTATTGCTTGCCGATGAAGTGTTACCGGCCCAGCAAGTGGTGAAGACCGAATAAATTGCACTGCTGAACAGTAAAACAAAAGCCGCATTCCAATGCGGCTTTTTTGTATTCGTTTACCTGCTTATTGGCGCATTAAGGCCCCAATTCATGCGCATTAAGGCCAAAATTGACGTTTGGCCTTCGCACGTGCATTACTGCTTATCGCTTAAGGGCGGTAAACCTTAACATTGTGATAACCTTGCTCAATCAGGTATAGCGCCTGTAATTTACTCATCACACCACGCTCACAGTACAACAGGTAAGTCTTCTGCTTATCGAGATCGGCAAACTGAGTCGCTAATTTGAAGAAAGGAATGCGCTTGATTTCCACGCCTTCAATCTCCAGCGGCTTGTTCTCTTCTTCCTCTGGGGCGCGAATATCAATCACCACTTCATTGGTGTCGATAGCAACAACGGTTTCAGTTTCAGTGATACGCGTATTCATTTGTTCTGCTATCTCCCTGATATCAATGGCCACGGCCTGCTCAACGATACGGTCAATCAAGTCCTCAGAGAATTTAGTCTCCTCGGCCTCAACCTTGGCCAGTACCGCCTTAACGGTTGGCTTTTGCGAAATCACGCCGCAATATTCAGGCATAGATTTAGCAAAATCTTCGGTGCCAATACGGCGACATTCGTTGATGATGTCCTGCTTGTCCATGGCGATCAGCGGGCGCAGTATCAGCATATCGGTGCAGCGGTCAATCACGTTTAAGTTGGTTAAGGTTTGGCTCGATACTTGGCCTAAACTCTCGCCTGTCACAATCGCCTGAATACCCATACGCTCGGCAATACGCGCCGCGGTGCGCATCATCATACGCTTGAGCACCACGCCCATTTGACCGTTGTCGATTTTCTCTAAAATCTCGGCCACTACAGGCTCGAACGGCACAGACACAAACTTCACCTTGTGGGATTCACCATAGGTTTTCCACAAATGGTAAGCGACTTGTTTCACGCCAATTTCATGCTGCGCGCCACCGAGGTTGAAGAAACAGTAATGGGTACGTGCGCCCTTCTTAATAAATTGGTAGCTCGACACGCCTGAGTCAAAACCGCCCGAAATCAAGGACAACACATCTTCCTGTGTCGCCATTGGGAAGCCGCCTAAGCCTTCGATACGCTTGGTCACCATATACAGTTTATCGCCCTCGATTTCGAGGTTAACTGTCACTTCTGGGTTCTTCAAACGCACGCCAATCGCATCGGTAAACTGGTTTAAACCACCACCGACATAACGCTCGACTTCGATAGAGTTAAAATCGTGGGAGCCAGTACGTTTGACGCGCACACAGAAGGTTTTACCGGCAATTTGGTCGCGATATACGGGTAAGACTTGTTGGTAGATATCGTCAACAGAGGTAAAACTGTATTCATCCACTTGCACCACATGGGCGATCCCAGGAATACAGGCTAAACGCTCACCAAAGGCCAGAGCTAATTCAGGTTTATCATTTGGCACCTTTACCCAAATACGGTCCCATTGACGTTGCACTTTAGCATCTTCATCAACTTTTTTGAGCACGTTACGGATGTTGGTTTCGAGCATTTTGGTGAAGCGCATGCGCACGGGCTTGCTCTTCATCATGATTTCTGGGTACAGCTTTACAATAAACTTCATGGGATTTCCGCGGGCAATTTTGTAAACAGCAAAATTGGTTAAAAGAATAATCGCCGGATTATAACAAACTCACGGCGATTGACGCACCTGTTTCCACACTCGGGCTGCTCGTGGCGTGCGCTTATGCACAGTTGAACTTATAGTCAAAAAATCACAAATAAAAAAGCCGTGAGCAAGTCACGGCGTTTTTATCGAATCACAGGTTTGGATTAAAAGCTATTTACCTACTTGAATTTCTTCGGATTCTTTGGCTTTACCCTGTTCAATGGCAATCTCAACACGACGATTTCGTGCACGGTTTTCAGGTGAGTCATTGGGCACGATTGGATTATTCGACGCCATACCGACCACTTTCATCCGCTTAGGATCGAAGCCCTTCACTTGCAGCAGCACATCGGCCACTGCCACAGCGCGTTTACTGGAGAGATCCCAGTTCGAGCTATAGAGCTCATCACTTATCTGCATATCATCGGTGTAACCCGATACCGTGATGATCCCCGGCACATCTTTTAGCAATTCGCCGACCGAGCGCACCACGGGTTTAAATCGCGGCTGCAGGAAGCCAGATCCTGAGGCAAATGAGCCCTTCTCACGGATACGGATAATGATTTGCTGCCCAAGTGACTCAATTTCGATCGCCCCATCGGTGATCTCATTATTGAGTTCCTGTGCCATTTTCTTCACTTGCTGATTGATTTTATCCTGCGCCGCCGCGGCTTCGGCCTTCACCGCATCCGCCGTTTCTTGGGCCGTCGCCGAGGCTTCACCGCCCCGCTGCGAACCATTTTGCTGCTGCACACCTCCCGCGCTATCGTCTTCGCCCGCTTGATAATCCAATACGGGTTCGGTCATTTCGTTGGTTTGTTGGTTAATGATTTCAATCGGCGTGGGATCGGGACGACCAGGACGAAACTCCAATGCAATCACAGACGTCCCCTTAGGAATGTCTTTGACTTCGACCTTGTTTTGCACCCCGAAGGCATACTTCATCGAGCCTGCGATCTGCTTAAACTTCATCACGTCCATTTCGGAGAATGACAGCAGCAGCACGAAGAAACACATCAAGAGGGACATCAAATCGGCAAATGTTGCCAACCAGAGCGGTGCTCCGGGCGGTGGACAGTTGCACTTAGCCATGGGCTACTCTCCGTCCGTTGTATCGATTTTCCGCTGTTTTTCAGCAAGATAATTCTTCAAGAAACCTTCAATCACCCGTGGGTTTTGGCCATCTTGAATGGCTAATACCGCATCCATAATCAGGTTGCGGTTAAGCATTTCTTCACCCATGCGTAGGGTGAGTTTATCGGCAATGGGAATACACACCATGTTGGCGACCACGGCGCCGTACAGCGTCGTTAACAAGGCCACCGCCATCGATGGACCAATCGATTTGGGATCCGACATGTTGGATAACATGGCCACCAAGCCCACTAAGGTACCAATCATCCCCATCGCGGGGCCAACGTCACCAAAGGCCCTAAAAATCGCAATGCCGTTGCGATGGCGCTCTTCTGTAAGGGCAATGTCTTTTTCAAGTGCGGCGCGCACCACTTCACCATCGTGACCATCGACCAACATATCGACGGCTTTTTGCATAAAACTGTTGGAAATTTGCGCTTCTTCGAGGGCAAGGAATCCGCCTTTACGGGCGGCGTCCGCCATAGTCACGGATTGCTCGATAAGATCTTCAGGCTTATCAATCTTAAACATAAAGGCTTTGACGGCGATTTTTACCGCCCCCAAAAACTGTTTGAGATTGAATTTCATCATTACGACGAAGAATGAACCACCGAACACGATAAACACTGAGGGGACGTCGATAAAGATTGCCAGGCCGCCGCTGGTCATCATAGCCCAAAGGATAAAACCAAAGCCCCCGACTAGTCCTATAACTGTAGCTAAATCCACAACGGCTCCTCAATATTCGGTATAAACGACATGATACTGACTCTATTCGCAAAATAATACAAAATGTCATCCGCATAGGGATTACACTTTGGTTTTAACCTGAGCCTTACTCTATGATGTCAAAGGATGATTATAAGCATAATGCTATTATTGTCATTTATCGGACAAGCACTAAGCAAGTTTAGCGACAATTTCAATTTTCTGAAAAAAATTCAGCAACAAAGCGTGCTATTGAGCAAATATCCGTCGACTGAATTTGACCCTTGAGTCGCCCTGATATACCTTGTGTCCGCTCTTTCAAAGGAATTATTAACGTGGCGAAGAAACCCGAAAATCTCAGTTTTGAAGAATCCCTTGGTGAACTCGAGCGCATCGTTGCCGAATTAGAACAGGGCGATGTCTCTCTGGATGATGCGTTAAAACAATTTGAACGTGGCATCAATCTGGTGCGTAACAGCCAAGCAAAACTCGAGCAAGCTCAGCAAAAAGTGGCCATTTTACTCAAGCAGGATGAAAATGCGCCCCTCTCTCCCTATGCCGTTGAGGGCGAATAAGCGTGTTAGTCAATGCAATAAAAGAATATCAACTACGGGTTGATGACCAATTAAAACAACGTTTCAGCACTCTCGAAGACACTGCGCCACAATTAAAGGCCGCCATGACCCACGGCGCGCTATTAGGCGGTAAGCGTATTCGTCCCTTCTTGGTTTACAGTGTGGGGCAAATGTTTGGCGTGTCGCTTGAAAAGCTCGACGCCTGCGCCGCCGCCATTGAGTGTATTCATGCTTATTCGTTAATCCATGACGATTTACCCGCCATGGACGATGACGACCTTCGTCGTGGTCAACCCACAGTGCATATCGCCTTCGATGAGGCGACCGCCATCCTTGCTGGGGATGCTCTGCAAACCTTAGCCTTTGAAATTGTTACCGAAGCAGTACCAGGGATCAGCAGCGAGCAACATATCGCCATGGTGAGAGCGCTGGCGAAAGCCTCGGGCTACCGTGGTATGTGTGGCGGCCAAGCGATTGACTTAGCCTCAACCGATAAGCTCATCAACCTTAAGGCCCTAACTCAACTCCACAATATGAAAACGGGCGCCCTTATCAGCTGCGCCGTTGAGTTAGCCTTGATTGCCGCTAATGCGCCAAAAGATGAATATCAGACTATGATGGAATTTGCCCATGCGGTAGGACTTGCCTTCCAAGTGCAAGACGATATTCTGGACATCATTGCCACCACGGAAGAACTCGGCAAACCCCAAGGCTCAGACGCCGAGTCCAATAAGAGTACTTTTCCGCAACTACTTGGACTGCAAGGCGCCAAAGATACCGCCGCGCAACTGATCCAAGAGGCACTATCAGCGCTGGCTAAATTGCCATACAATAGCCAGTTAATCGCAGACTTCGCCCGCTATATCATTGAGCGAAGAATATAATAAGAGACGAAGTATCTCGCTATGAGTTTGGACATTTCACAGTTTCCCGTGTTGGCTCAGGCCAACACTCCTAATGAACTCCGCCAGCTTCCTCAGGCCCTGTTACCTCAATTGGCCGATGAGTTGCGGGAGTTTCTTCTTAAGTCCGTTGGCATGTCCAGCGGACATTTTGCCTCAGGACTCGGCACAGTCGAACTGACTGTTGCCCTGCATTATGTCTATAACACCCCGTTTGATCGTTTGATTTGGGACGTTGGCCACCAAGCCTATCCCCATAAAATCCTCACCGGCCGCCGCGACAGAATGCACACCATTAGGCAGAAGAACGGTTTACACCCTTTCCCTTGGCGGGAAGAAAGTGAATACGACACCTTCAGCGTCGGACACTCCGGCACATCCGTCAGTGCCGCATTAGCCATGGCCGTTGCCGCCGAAAAAGAACAGGCAGGCCGTAAAGTGGTCGCCGTTATTGGCGATGGTGCCATGACGGGCGGTATGGTGTTCGAGGCCATGAATCACGCGGGTGATTTGCACAACGATATGCTGATGGTGCTGAACGATAACGAAATGTCGATTTCAGAAAACGTCGGCGCGCTCAACAATCACTTAGCGCAATTGATGTCGGGCCGCCTCTACACCACGATTCGAGAAAGCAGCAAGAAAGTGCTCAAGGGCATGCCGGTCATCAAAGAGATGGCCAAGCGCACCGAAGAACACCTTAAGGGTATGGTCGTACCTGGCACTCTGTTTGAAGAGTTAGGCTTTAACTATATCGGCCCAATTGATGGCCACGATGTCGACGCCCTAGTGGAAACCCTGCGCAATATGCGCTCTCTAAAGGGGCCACAAGTGCTGCACATCATGACCAAAAAAGGTCGTGGTTATGAACCGGCCGAGAAAGATCCTATCGGTTGGCACGCGGTACCTAAATTTGATCCTTCACAGTTTAAGAAGCCAGCCACTAAGCCGGGACTGCCGACCTTCTCCCAAGTGTTTGGCAAATGGTTATGTGATATTGCCGAGCAGGACGAAAAAGTCTTAGGCATTACCCCTGCCATGCGTGAAGGTTCGGGCATGGTGGAATTTTCACAGCGCTTCCCGAAACAATATTTCGATGCCGCTATTGCCGAGCAACATGCGGTGACTTTAGGTGCCGGATTTGCCTGTGAAGGCTTTAAGCCTGTGGTCGCCATTTACTCGACCTTCCTGCAACGGGGTTATGATCAACTGATCCACGATGTGGCACTGCAGCGCTTGCCTGTATTGTTCGCCATTGACCGTGGCGGTATCGTCGGTGCCGACGGCCCAACCCACCAAGGGGCATTCGATTTAAGCTTTATGCGCTGCATCCCGAATATGGTGATCATGGCGCCATCGGATGAAAATGAATGTCGCCAAATGCTCTATACCGGTTATTGCTATGATGCTGGCCCGAGTGCGGTACGTTATCCAAGGGGCAGCGCCACCGGCGCGACTCAGGTAGAAGCCATGACAGCATTGCCAATAGGTAAAGGCGTGATTAAGCGTTTAGGCAAACGTATCGCCATGCTGAACTTTGGCACCACCTTAGCCGCCGCCTTAACCGCCGCAGAAAGCTTAGACGCCACCGTCGTCGATATGCGTTTTGTGAAGCCACTCGATGTGGATTTGGTTAAAGAGATGGCGCAAACCCACGATGTGCTTGTCACAGTGGAAGAAAACGCCATTATGGGCGGCGCAGGCTCTGGCGTTTTAGAGCTGCTGCAAAAGCTTAAAATGCCCAAACCTGTGCTGCAAATCGGCCTACCCGATGAGTTTATTAAACATGGCTCTCCAGAAGAAGTGACCCATGATTTACAACTCGATGCCGAAGGTATGTTAGCGCAAATTAATGCCTTTCTTGCCGATTGAATATTGATGGGAGCTTAGCCCCATCAATCGTGGTGAATCACGATTAACGGCAAATAAAAAGTAACAGACAAATAAAAAGGACTGCATCGGCAGTCCTTTTTATTAGTTAACGCTAAGCGTTAGCTTAGGCTTCAATGTTGATTTCTTGGCTTGGGCCGCCCTGTGACACCATCACCATGGCTGGACGCAGTAAACGGCTGTTTAGCTCATAACCCTTTTGCATCACTAACATCACAGTATTGGCTGGATACTCAGCACTTGGCTGCATACCAATGGCTTGATGTTGGTCAGGATTGAAAGCTTGACCCTGTGGATCGATAGGTTTTACCCCAAACTTAGCCACGGCAGTTAAGAAGCTCTTTTGCGTGAGCTCAACACCTTCGAACAATGCTTTGGTAGTTTCATCCTGTGGATTAGTACCTTGCAGTGCACGTTCCATATTGTCTAACACTGGCAGTAATTCGTTGGCGAATTTTTCCAATGCAAATTTGTTAGCCTTTTCCACATCCATCGCCGCGCGGCGACGAATGTTATCTACTTCGGCAGCAGCACGGATAACTGAATCTTTTTGCTCTTCAACTTTCGCCAAAGCGTCAGCGAGTAACTGTTCCAGCTCTTCAATACGGAAATTGGCTTGGGTAAGCTCGTCAATCAGACTCGCTTCTTCGGTAGAAACTTCAGACTCTACACCCTCTTGGATCAGATCCTGTTCTGCTTTAATCGACTCGTTGCTCATTTTCACTCCAGCTAAAAATGCTTTGTTTCTAAATACTCTGGGCATATTATGGGGATCAATTTTGACGTTTCAAGGCCTAAGGCCAGATCTAGCATAAATATGACCACAAAGTTCCACACCATTGGCCTGATTGGCAAGCCACACCACCCAGGGACAAATCAAACCCTCAAACGTCTGCACCACTGGCTGACGGTGCAAGGGTATGAAGTCCTCGTGGAAGAGCGTGTTGCCAGCGAGTTAGGGACAAATATCGTCGCGGTCGATTTATTAGAGATTGGCGCACGCTGCGATTTAGCCATAGTCGTGGGTGGTGATGGCAATATGCTCGGTGCCGCCAGAGTACTGGCGCGCTTCGATGTAGGTGTGATTGGTGTTAACCGTGGCAATTTGGGCTTTTTAACGGATTTACCGCCCGATGCCTTTGAAGAAGCCCTCGCCAAAGTGCTCGATGGGGAATTTGATACCGAGCACCGCTTTTTACTCGAGGCCGAGGTCTATCGCCATGGCATGTTAAAAGCGAGCAATACCGCCGTTAATGAAGCGGTACTCCATCCGGGTAAAATCGCCCATATGATTGAATTTGAAGTCTATATAGACAACCAATTCATGTACAGCCAACGCGCCGATGGCATGATAGTCTCAACCCCGACGGGATCTACCGCCTATGCCCTGTCTGCAGGAGGCGCCATTCTGACCCCTAATTTACAGGCATTAATCTTAGTGCCTATGTTTCCACATACACTGTCGTGTCGCCCCATAGTAGTCGATGCCTGCAGCACCATTAAGATGGTCGTCTCCCCTGAAAATGGCGAAAATCTTGAAGTAAGTTGTGATGGCCACGTGCATTTAGCCGTCTTACCAGGCGATGAAATCATAGTGCGCCGAAGCTCTGAGCAGCTCAGGCTTATCCACCCTAAAGGCCATAATTACTTCCATGTGTTACGCAGTAAGCTCGGCTGGGGCAGTAAGCTGTTTTAAGCCCACATTAGGCGAGGCATAATGGCCGCAACGGCTCGCCATCATTAGTCACTCAGGTAAATCTCCACACCAATTGTTAACAGAATGGTGTGTTGCGGCTGCGCGGCTGTAAACAGCTTTATTAACCGTTATTAAATTTCAGATTAAAACAAAATTCATTGAGTGATATTCATCACGCGAAATTTAGTCATCACTAAAATTTGATCTTGCTCTCACTATTCCATGCGGTGCAACACTCAATAAATACCTATTTATTCAACAGCTTACCAAACTCAATTTAGCGGAGTGATTTTTACTGCTACATAAAAACGAGACATGAGTCACGCCTTAATATTGTCTTAAAAATCCATTAAGTACTCATTAATGAAATAAATGGATCAGTTAATTGCAATACTGATAGCTAATTTAGCGGATATCTCGATTTTTATAACCTTAAGGAATAGAAATTAATGAAAAATCCCATTATCGAAATATAAAAAACCACCTTCGAGTGACATGGATCACAGTTAGGAAAATCCTATGAGAGAAGCCTCCCGCAGCACTGTAAATTAGCATTTTATACAGCAGCCAAAATGATCTAGATCATATTAGTTAAGCCCCGAATAGCGTCTAGTACACACCACAGAATGTTGTGACTCTTGGCATTGGCAGTTGAAACTGCTGATTTATCCGCCGAGGGTTAAACAGGAAAACACTAGCAAGATCCAAATATAAATAATAAGACAGACCACTTTATGTAGAGGCAAGCATGACAATACTTCAACTCCTCGCCAGCTTGACGCCAGTGATCAGTGTAATGATCTTTCTCGTATTACTCAGAATGCCAGCGTCCAAAGCTATGCCCATCTCCATGATAGTTACGGCGCTTGCCGCCGTGTTTATTTGGCAAATGGATACCACACTGTTAGCCGCATCGGTTCTCGAAGGACTGCTGTCAGCCATCACCCCCTTAACCATCATCTTCGGCGCGGTATTCCTGCTTAACACCCTGAAATACTCTGGGGCCATGGATACCATTCGCGCGGGTTTCACTAACATCAGTGCCGATGCCCGTGTGCAAGTGATTATTATCTGTTGGTTATTCGGTGCCTTTATCGAAGGGAGCGCGGGCTTTGGTACACCTGCCGCGATTGGTGCGCCGCTGCTGGTATTGCTGGGGGTTCCGCCCGTTGCCGCCGCCGTTGTGGCGCTGATTGCCGACTCGGCCTGCGTATCCTTCGGTGCGATTGGTTTACCCGTGCTGTTTGGTATGGAACAAGGCTTAACCCAAGGTGGTGTGAGCATGGCTGCGGCGCAAATTGCCGAGCACGGTGGCACTTATCCTGACTTTGCCCAGTTCATTGCAATGCATATGATCACTATCGACTTAATTACAGGTACCTTAATTCCACTGGTGATGGTGTCGATTCTGACGGGCTTCTTCGGCCGTAATAAGTCATTTAAAGAAGGCTTAGCCATTTGGAAGTTTGCGATTTTCGCGGGTCTTGCCTTTACCGTTCCCGCTTGGATCATCAACTATATTGCGGGCCCTGAGTTCCCATCCGTGATTGGTTCTCTCATCGGTATGGCGATGGTTATCCCAGTTGCACGTAAGGGTTACTTATTGCCAAAAACGCCTTGGAATGATTTTGCCGAAAATGATAACCAAGAAGAAAGCGCCAAAATTGAGACCACCACTAAGTTCTCACAAATCGCTGCTTGGACACCTTATATCATCATGGCAGCGCTATTAGTGCTATCACGTACTGTTGCACCACTCAAAGCCTGGTTATCAGGTTTCAACATCAGCTGGACTGGTTTATTGGGGACTGAACTTAAAGCCAGCTTTGCGACCCTGTACGCACCAGGCGCCTTCTTCGTGGCTGTGTGTATCTTAGGTTTCTTCCTGTTCAAGATGAAAAGCCCTGCGATTAAGCAATCCATCGGCGTGTCATGCAAGTCGATGTTACCGACTATCATCTCATTAGGCGCATCCGTGCCTATGGTGAAAATCTTCTTAAACTCTGGTGCTAACGGTGCGGGCCTCGCGTCTATGCCTGTTGCCTTAGCCGACATGCTGGCCCATTCGATGGGCGCTGTGTGGGCATGGATGGCACCGATTGTGGGGATCTTCGGCGCCTTCCTTTCAGGCTCGGCCACTTTCTCCAACATGATGTTCTCCGGTCTGCAATACAGTGTGGCCGACAACATTGGCATGAACCACGCGCTAGTATTAGCACTACAAGGTATCGGTGCGAACGCTGGTAACATGATGTGTGTGATGAACGTAGTAGCCGCCGCGACCGTTGTAGGTATGGCGGGTAGAGAATCAGAAATTATTCGTAAAACTATGCCTGTGGCGATTGGTTATGCGCTACTTGCAGGCACCATCGCAACTCTTTGGGGTGGCTTCTAAGCCAATCGAAACCTAAGGCCGCTTGGCGGCCTTAGTCATTTTTAGCGTTGAGAGAGTAACTTATGTCTATTAATTATGACGCTGTTTATAAAGAGCTTATTCAACAACTCGGCGAGTCAGCCGTCTCAAATGACCCTGTGCGCCGCTTTGCGTGGTCAACCGACGCCAGTTATTTCCGTATCGTGCCTGAAATTGTGGTCCACGCGGATAACCTCGAACAGGCCAAGCAGACCTTAGCCATCGCCCGTGCCCATAAAGTGCCAGTAACCTTCCGTGCGGCGGGTACCAGTTTATCGGGCCAAGCCATTGGCGAAGGGATTTTATTGATCTTGGGCCACGACGGTTTTAGAACCATTGAAATCAGTTCCGACAGCAATAAGATCACCTTAGGCGCGGCGGTGATTGGTGCCGATGCCAACGCGGCGCTCAAGCCTCTCAATAAGAAAATCGGTCCCGATCCGGCGACCCTTGCCTCGGCCATGGTCGGCGGTATTGTGTCTAACAACGCCTCGGGCATGTGCTGTGGTACGGCGCAAAACAGTTACCAAACCATCGCCTCGGCTAAACTGCTGTTTGCCGATGGTACCGAGCTCAACACAGGTTGCGATAAGTCTAAAGCCGCCTTCACCCAAAGCCACGGCGAGCTGCTCGACTCACTGGCCTCACTGGCTAAATTGACCCGCAGTAATGACGTGCTCGCGCAGCGTATTCGCAAAAAATACTCCATCAAAAACACTACGGGTTATAGCATCAACGCCCTAGTGGATTTTGAAGACCCGTTCGATTTGATTAACCACTTGATCGTCGGCGCCGAAGGCACCTTAGCCTTTGTCGAAGAAGTCACTTACCACACGGTCGATGAAGCCAAATTTAAAGCCTCGGCCATGGCGGTATTTTTCAACATGGTGGATGCGGCAAGTGCCATTCCACCGATTATTGGCGATAGCGTTGCCGCCGCCGAATTACTCGACTGGGCATCCATCAAGGCCGTCACAGGCAAAAAAGGCATGCCAGACTGGCTCAATGAACTGCCTGAAGGCGCGGCTATTCTATTGATTGAGTCCCGCGCTAACGATGCCCAAACCTTAGAAAGCTATACCCAAGATGTGATTGCTAAACTCGCGCACATCAAAACCGAGCGTCCGATTAGCTTTAGTAGCGACGCCAACGTGTACAGCAAATACTGGGCAATGCGCTCTGGCCTGTTCCCGATTATTGGTGGCGAGCGACCAAAGGGCAGCTCAGTCATCATCGAAGACGTGGCCTTTAACGTCGAACATTTAGCCGCGGCCGCCGCCGATTTAACCGAGCTATTCCATAAGCACGGCTATCCCGAAGGCGTGATTTACGGCCATGCGCTGGCGGGTAACTTCCACTTTATTATCACCCCGACCTTCGCCTCCCAAGCCGACATCGAGCGCTTCCAAGGCTTTATGCAGGATGTGGCCGAGATGGTGATCCATAAATACGATGGTTCGATGAAGGCCGAGCACGGCACAGGCCGCGCCGTTGCACCTTTCGTTGAAATGGAATGGGGCGCCGATGCTTACACCCTCATGAAACGCATCAAGCATATCTTCGACCCAGAAGGCCTGCTCAACCCTGGCGTTATCTTAAACGACGACAGCACAGTGCACGTGAAAAACATCAAGCCTTGCCCTGTAGTCGATGATTTTGTCGATAAATGTATCGAATGTGGTTTCTGCGAAAAGACCTGCCCGACTTCGGCGCTGAACTTCTCGCCACGTCAGCGGATCGCCACCCTACGTGAAATCGAGCGCTTAGAGCAATCAGGCGATAAAGCCGCCGCCGATAAAATGCGTGCCGATGCCAAGTATGATGTGATTGATACCTGCGCGGCTTGTCAGCTCTGTACAATTGCCTGCCCCGTCGATAACAGCATGGGTCAGTTAGTCCGTAAGCTGCGCACGCCCTATATCAGCACCACTGAGCAAAAAGTGTTGGATTTCCAAGCCAAACACTTTGGCGCCGTCAACCAAGTGATCAGCACTGGCTTTGACGTGTTGGGAGTCATCCATAAAATCACCGGCGATGGTATCACCAACGCGCTGATGAAAACTGGCCGCTTACTCTCCAAAGAAGTGCCCTATTGGAATCCAGACTTCCCTAAAGGTGGCAAACTGCCTAAACCGTCCCCAGCCAAAGCGGGCCAAGAAACCGTGGTTTACTTCCCAGCCTGCGGCGGCCGTACCTTTGGTCCAACACCTAAGGATCCCGATAATCGCACCTTGCCAGAGGTGGTTGTAACTCTGCTCGAGCGTGCGGGCTATAACGTTATTACCCCAGAGAAAACCCGCGATTTATGCTGCGGCCAGATGTGGGAATCTAAGGGCGACTTTAAAAACGCCGACGCCAAACGCCAAGAGCTTATCGATGTGGTCAGCAAGATGAGTAATGGCGGAAAAATCCCAGTATTAGTCGATGCCCTGTCTTGTACCTATCGTACCCTCACGGGTAACCCTCAGGTGCAAATCACCGACTTAGTTGAGTTTATGCACGACAAGCTGCTGGATAAGCTGAGCATCAACAAAAAGGTCAATGTGGCTCTGCACTTAGGTTGTAGCGCTCGTAAGATGAAGTTAGAGCCTAAGATGCAAGCCATTGCCGATGCTTGTTCGAGCCAAGTGCTCAAACCTGCGGGCATTGACTGCTGTGGTTACGCCGGCGAAAAAGGCCTGTATAAGCCAGAAATCAACGCCAGCGCCCTGCGTAATATCAAAAAGCTCATTCCCGTCGAGATTAAGGAAGGCTATTACGCCAACCGTATGTGTGAGGTCGGCTTAACGCAGCACAGTGGCATTTCCTACCGCCACTTAGCGTATCTGCTCGAAGAGTGCAGCCGCTAAAAAGTACTCAACGGGGCTAGAAATGGCCCCGTTTTTTTATCAGAAGAAAACTATTCTCATTTATCGTTAAACACTATTGAGAGGAGAGGTAAATCACAAAACAAAAATCATATTTAACAGATTAAAATCAACACATTAAAATATTCTCATTTTTGCAAAAATCAACAAGATCATTTACTAAATTAGCGCTACTTATTTACTTAAGATAAGCCTATATTTGATCAACTACCTTAGCATTTGTGTGGACTTTGGGGTCACAGTGCAAGGCAATGTCGTTCACTAACAAGAAAGAGAAAAACACAATGAAAATCGCTCTTTTCATCCCGTGTCTCGTTAACCAAATGATGCCAGACGTGGCGATTGCCACCCTGGAATTACTGGAAAAACTCGGACACCAAGTGATTCTACCCGCAGGCCAAACATGCTGTGGCCAACCTATGACCAACTCGGGTTGCTTCGATGCAGCACGCAGTACTACCTTGAAATTACTCAATGCTTTCAAGGGTGTGGAATGTGATGCCATTGTTTGCCCTGCCGCGTCTTGTTTAGTGGCCGCCAAAGAAAACTTCCACGAGTTTGACAGCAGCCCAGAAGCCCAAGCCGTTATCGACAAACTCTATGAGCTGACCGAGTTCCTCCACGATGTCGCCCCAATCCCAGCGTTCAACAAGCCTTTTGCCCATAAGATCAGCCTGCAGTTGAGCTGCCACGGCATTCGTATGTTGAGCCTTGCCACGCCAAGCGAGCAAATGGGCCCACGATTCAACAAAGTTGAAGCCGTGCTCGCCAATATCGCCGGAATCGACATTGTCTATCCAGACCGTCGCGATGAATGCTGTGGCTTTGGTGGTACTTTTGCCGTTGATGAAGGCGCTGTATCGGCCAAGATGGGTAAAGACAAGGCCCAAGCCCACGCGGCAACGGGCGCGCAATATGTGGTTGGCTTCGACCCTTCATGCCTATTACACCTCGATGGCATGATCCGCAGACAACAATTGCCAATTGAAATTCGCCACATAGCGCAAGTACTTAACGCCGCGCTCTAGGAGACCCACTATGGCATATCAACATAATCACGAGGCAACGGGTTCACAGGTTCACGCCCACAAGGCCGATATTTTCTGCCGTGATGAAACCCGTGTTGACTGGCACTCTAAGGCCCTTTGGGTACTGCGGGAAAAACGTGACCGCGCCGCAGGCAGCTTACCCGAGTGGGAACAACTGCGTCAGTTAGGCTCCGAAATCAAACTGCATACCTTAACCAACCTTGCACAATACCTTGAAACCTTTGAGCAAAATTGCCTAGCAAACGGTATCAAAGTCCACTGGGCAAAAGATGGTGCCGAGCACAACCGTATTGTTCACGACATCTTATCTAGCCATAAAGTGAAGAAGTTAGTTAAGTCTAAATCCATGCTCACCGAGGAATGTCACCTCAATCCTTACTTAGAGCAACGTGGGATTGAAGTTATCGACACCGACTTGGGCGAGCGTATTATTCAGCTCGCGAAAATGCCGCCTTCGCACATTGTGGTGCCCGCTATCCACATGAAAAAAGAAGAAGTCGGTGACCTCTTCCATGAGAAACTCGGCACTAAAGCGGGGGCAGCAGATCCCTTGTATTTAACCCGTGCAGCCCGTGCTCACCTGCGTGAGCAGTTCCTCAGCGCCGATGCCGCGATGAC
Organism: Shewanella seohaensis; assembly: GCF_023283775.1. NCBI lineage: Bacteria > Pseudomonadati > Pseudomonadota > Gammaproteobacteria > Alteromonadales > Shewanellaceae > Shewanella > Shewanella seohaensis. The sequence continues at coordinate 32,217 of NZ_JAKILE010000002.1, read as the reverse complement.
AGGGGTAAACATGGCGATTGCCGATAAGGGCGCCGTGGTCGTTTGTACCAACGAAGGTAACGCCGATATGGGTGCTAACCTGCCCAAGTTGCAGTTGCATTCAATGGGTATCGACAAAATTGTCCCCGATATCGACAGCGCCGCCGTGTTACTACGCACCCTAGCGCGTAACGCAACCGGCCAACCCGTTACCACCTATAGCGCTTTCTACCGTGGACCACAGGTCGATGGTGAGATGCACGTGATCATCGTCGATAACGGCCGCACTGAGATGCTCAAGGATAAAATCCTTGCCGAATCATTGAAATGTATTCGCTGCGGCGGTTGTCTAAACACTTGCCCTGTGTATCGCCGCTCCGGTGGTTACAGCTACAACTACACCATCCCAGGCCCGATTGGGATTGCCGTGGGTGCCAAGAGCGATGACACTAACTCCATCGCTTGGGCTTGTACCCTGTGTGGTAGCTGTACCTATGTCTGCCCGACTAAGGTGCCGCTCGATAAGATTATTTTCCACCACAGACGCCTTAAGGCCGAAGCCGGAAAACTCCCTTACGGCAAAAACAGTTATATGCCATTAGTGGGTAAATTTATGGCAAGCCCTACTATGCTCAATTGCTCAATGGGCGCGGCTCGTACCGCACTGCGCATTCTGCCGGGCAGTCTGCTCAAGCCATTTAGCGGCGCTTGGGGTAAATACCGTGAACTACCCGTTGCCCCCAACTCCAGCTTCGAAGCTTGGTTTAAGAAACACAGGAGCCTATAAGATGTCTAGTAAGCACGAAATTCTCAATGCGCTCAAACTGTCGGCTTTAACAAACCATCCTATGCCAAGCATCGATGTCGCCCCGCGGGTGGAAGATCTGGTTGGCCAGTTTGAAACCAATCTTAAAACCGTGGCGGGCACACTGCACCGCGAAGGCGGCCTCGCGGCACTGCAAGCCAAAGTAGATGAGCTTCTCGCCCAAGGCTTACAGGTTATCTCACTGGTTGAGGGCGTCACAGCAAACCGTGATGTGCCAGCAACGGCTCACGAGCTCAGGGATATCGATTATGCGGTCATTCCTGGGGATGTTGGCGTTGCCGAAAATGGTGCCATTTGGGTCAACAACAAAAACCTCGGCCACAGGGTAACGCCTTTTATCTGTGAAAACCTCATCTTAGCGCTACCTAGCACTAAGATTGTGCCGAACATGCATCAAGCAGCAAAAGAAATCACGCTAGCCTCAGGTGAGTTTGGTGTATTTATCGCGGGCCCTTCAAAAACCGCCGATATCGAGCAAGCCTTAGTCGTCGGTGCCCACGGTGCCTGTAGCTTGAACGTGTATTTGCTGTAATGCCTCAAGATTTAATGTAACCAAGAAAACGCAAAGGTTACGGGTCAATCGAAAAAAGAAAGCCGACCTTCATTGGCGGCTTTCTTATTAAAATTTAGCATATCGATATTTTAGATATTTGATTTATAAGGGTTAATAGCCTACAGGTACAGGCTTACCATGGCATTCGCTCGCCGACTAGGTGAATAGAGCAATCTAGGATTTCTAAGCTTATGAACGAGAGCCATGGTCGTTATCACGTATCCCTGCATTGTACGACATTCAGGCGTCCTGCTCTTTGATAAGTGCCGCAGCCAAAGCAATAGCTAGTGATAAGTAAGGGATCTTTATCAAGTCGCTTTAACCAAGTGCGATAGCGCAATACTGAGGATGCCTTGCGAGTAACCTCTACGCGGCTGGTCGTATTCTCGACTATATCTATTAGGCATTTATAGTAAAGGTGAGTAAATGAACGAGGTATTACTACAAATAAAGGCGCTCACCAATAGTGATCCTTTGTTGACGGCTGTCATTGTTGGAGTATTAACATTTACGTTAATTGGACTCATAGGCTACATACTAAAAGATGTTCCCGCGAAACTGTTAAGTTGGCTCAGTAGCCTGCTATTTGTGCGGCTCACTATAGACGATAGCCATCAGGCACGCACAGAGATATTCAATAAGCTGTCCTTTTTGATCAGTAATACTACCATTCCGTTTTTTTCACGCTCTATCTCTGAGGCTGTGTACTTTGACTATGGTGTGAATTACGACGGGCGTGTCAGTGTTAAATCTATCGGCTACGGTACGCACCTGTTTAAATACGATAATTGTTTTATGTTGGCAACCCGCACTAAGGTCGATAGTACGATGGCATACGATTCTATTACTGTAAGAGCACCATGGTGGGCAAAAGATAAACTACATAGTTTTTTAGAAGACACTCGTGGAGACATCTCTACTGAGCCGAAAGTGAATATTTTCGAAGAAACCGAATGGTGTCGCTATGGCACATTAAAATCATCGGGGTTTAGTGACTTAGTGCTAGATGAAGGGTTTAAGCAGGAGTTGATGAGGGAAGTTGATAACTTCGCAAGTCGGGGAAAATCGGTTGTCAGTAAGCTAACCATTCTGCTACATGGAAAAACGGGCACGGGTAAGACGGGTATCGCGAGGGCCTTAGCGGTTGAGTATCATCGCGATCTGTACATATTAAATCTATCGACTGTCAATGATGCCACTATTCATAAGGCGATTAGAAAGGTAGCGCCCGGAGCTATGTTGTTAATAGAGGACTGTGATTGTGTAAAGGCAACGGTATCACGTGCAGCGGAAAGCAATGTAGACAACCCACCACTCACTTTAGGTGGCGTACTAAACGCGTTAGACGGGATCATTCCTCTTGATGACTGCCTAGTCATAATGACCACAAATCATCTTGATCATCTTGACCCAGCGTTGATACGTAAAGGTCGTGTAGATGTCAGTATGGAAGTACCACTGATCAGTACAAAGCAAGTTAATGAGGACTACTTTGAGCGTTTTGGCGCAGTGCTGAATAGAACTGAGCCATTGTTAGGTTGTGAAGTCTATGAACTCCATCGCAGAGCGAAGTTAAGATATGGCCGTGTTCATCATTCTATGTGATTTCAGTAAAAATCTGGCCATCCATTTTAGATCAACAACATATGCACTTTGGGTTTGTCTACACTTGTACGCGTTAAATGAGAGTAATCAAAAGTTAAAGGGCCGAGAATAAATCCGGCCACCCATTTTAGATCAACAACATAATGCACTTTCCGTTTACCTACAACTTGTAAAAGTTAATATTGTTTACACAAGAACCATCAAAGTCACAGGGACAGTATCTGAGGCAATAAATTACGCTAATTCCTTCAAAAATGGGGTATTTCAGACGAGGTAAGTCATCCATTAAAGCTTGGGATGTGTTCTGGATGGGGCTTTTGAAGTGATATAAGCAGTTGCTAGTTACTGTTAAAGTGCTGACAGCTTGACGCAAAATGCCGTCGTCACTTTTCGAGATGTTCGCAGTAATCGGTCAGTGCTTGCAATGTGCCTACAGGGCCATGAAATAGCTTGCCAAAATCTGTAGTCAGCTTGAGCCAATTTTCATGGGGGATATTTAATTTTGTCAGCATCTTGGCGCTATTTTCGCTGATGCATCCACGTTTATCATTACGAATAATTCGACCAGTATCATCCACCAATAGAAGGTAATCAGTTAATGAAAACGCAATGCCATTGGGTTGGTCGTTGCACTCGTTACCGATAAAAGGTAGGAGATTGCTTGGCTGCTCACCTTTTAATGCGGCCCGAATACGTAGTTGAATACTGGTATGGTCGGATTGTTCTGGTGTATCAGCGAGTTGCGCTCTAATGGGACTTTCTTTTAATAAAGAGTAATCAACGTAAGCCATACAGGCTAATACCGCAGCTTCATCGAGTAGGGCTTGATTCTCTATAAAATAAATGGGTAAACCGACCTTCCCAGAACCTGCCAGTGCAGTTATCCTCTTGATTTGCTTGCCTTGCTATTGGTTCATTCAAACAGCGCATAAACCATGAAATATCACACAAACGACTGCGATAAATGGCAATTGAATGCTTTAATCTGCTGACCTCATAGGCTTCAACTAACTCACCTTTAGCGAATTTGTGCGTTAATTCATCGCCTTTAAACAACTTATGTCATTGCTCAAGCACTTCGCGGTCAGTCCAACGATTTGCCGTCTCGATGTCCACCCGCAGCACCACATGCAGATGATTCGACATCACAGCAAAGGCTGCCACATCAATAGCAAAAACCGCTTCAAGTGCAAACAGTAGCGATTCTACCCAAGCGCGGCGATGGTCATAGTTTTTACCCGAATAAGCATCATCGCCACATAAAAATGCCCGCCGAACAACGCGGCTACAGCAATGGTAATAGGGCGTGTCTTCAAGACTTATCTGGGTTCGGCGAGGGCGCGGCATACAAACCTCCTTGTTCAATGCTTAACCAAAGCATAGTCGAAGGTTAACTACCGCACGATTAAAGCTGGGTGTCCATGTTTTCTTATTTTGTTATGCATTTGCTGGCACCCACGTTAAACCAACCTCATATTCACTAGTTGAACAGCAAAAAAGCAAAGCCTTGCCATGCGAACTTTTACTTTGTATTTGCGAAGAACAACTCTCTATAGAATTCACCAATGACAAATAAAAGTCATCACCAGTATATTCCCCTTCTATATCGAACTCGGCAATATTTACGAATTTGAAATCACCGAGACTCAGACTTCGACCAATATTTGCCTGCCAAAGCTTCGCTTGCTTTATATCACCATCAGAAATGTATTTGCGAAAATATTTCATACTATATTCATTTAACTTAGCCAAACTGATATTCGAACTTTCAATTGTATCGATGCATACAGTAACCAATTCTGATTCGTGATCATGATAAAGCGCAAATGTGTATATATCAGCATCACCAATTTTTGAAAGCGCTTCTTTAATCAAGCCATTAAACGTACCCATATAATTTCCTAATGCATAACATTTTATTCGTGCGCATGCGCGTTTACCTCATTGGACCAGTGTAAACGCGCACGGTTAACTATCTGTATGCAAAGAACTTATCAGCTTTCTGTCAAATACACCATCTGGAAAAACGCGCATGCGCGTTTTCCAAACCTATTAACTAAAATTTAGTTACTATATTCATCTGATTTTATAGGGTTTTATTTATTGCGAATGGAATTAGAGCGCACTGCTATTGTCTGAAAATCATTCAAAAGTACCTAAATTTAAATACGACTGTATACCCATACATTCTTAGCCGATTTCTGGTAAGGCCAAACATTGGCAAATAGATAAGAATAAGTATCGCAGCAGGTATGGAAATTTTCGATTGAGCTAACGAACCGAAACACGGAATTGGGCAAAAGCTTTTTAGTTGCACGAACAGTTATAGGGATACTTAGAATTGGCAATGTTGTACCAGTGACCTTCTACAACAAGGATGTTTTAGTAGAGCCTCAGGGACGGTTTTTATTAAATTAAAGGATGGTGTGTCACTGGGGAAACAATGACAATTCATCCTACACTCTTGACGACTAGTAAATTGAGCCACTCATGTTAAATCAAGTAGATAATACACTTTCGGTTTGCATAAAACACAGTCAGATTAACATGGCTGATTAAACGATCACTTCAGTAAATTACGCATATAAAAATGGCAGAGAAAAATTCTTTCTCCGCCATTTATATGAAAAAGCTCAATCTATGTCTCTACAACAAGCCGCTACATAAAGGCTTTCGTAAAGGCTTCTTTCGATTGGCGAATATAGTTGCGTGCACTTTGGGCATGTTGTTCCCATACCGCCCTATCGCTGGGGTCGGTGAAGGGGTTTTGCTCGGCGGCAATCGAGCGCTCGAAGCGATCGTAGAAGGTTAACATCGCCGAAGTAATTTGATTGAAACGCTCTTTAAACTCCTGAAACTCATCCATTTTTTCAGTAGTTTTAATCATGTACTGCACCAGCTCGGCATTGCTATTAGCGGCTAATAAGGCATCGGCCTTGGCGCTGATATTGGCATTCACGTCGGCCATAATCTGCGCCCGCGTTTGCTCATCTTTACTCATCACCTTACTGTAATTTTCGGGTGTTCGGGCAATGCTGGCATGTTGCAGGTAGCTACGCAGATGCTTATCTAAATCCTTACGGAACGTATCTAAGTTCTTCTGCATATTGACTAAATCGTTATCGAGCGCCGTAACCTGTTGTAGCTCTTTCTCGATTTCAGCCATAAAACGCTCGGCCTGCTGATAAATCTTAAGGCCATTTTCCTCGGCAAACTTTTTATCACTGCGGCTTAAGTCGCTGTTGTCATAGTTTGAGCGGTCAAAGGTGGCCGCGAGGAAGGATTTAAAGGGTTCGGCAAATGCCGAATAAGCGCCCGCACTCACCACATTTAAAGTGGCGGTGGCTAAGTCACCAAAGGGTTTGACCATAGAGCCTAAACGCGCCTGTTGGATCGGCGATGCCACCCGCTTAGCATCGGTTAAGACCGACCTAAAGGTGTTATAACCCAATGGGTTAGACATTTTATTACGTTCAGAGGTCGCTAACACAAAGGTGATACTCGAGTAAATCGCATTGGAATATTCGAGGTACTGTCTTTGGCTTTCGAGCTGGGCGGCGTAGTTTTTACCTAGGGTTCTAAAGGATTCAGCCTGAACCTCGTAGTTTTTGTCTTCTTTAAGCTTATCTAAAATACCACCAATGATTTTTTGCTCGTTCTTTTGCAGCGCAATATCGAGGCGAATTTTATCTAGGGTTAAGTCATCCAAACTAATGGGGCCATTAATGGCTTCGATATCGAGGCGAATGTATTGGCGGCTCGGATCGTCAATCGACACCCTGTGGGCCAAATATTCGGTAGTTGCTGGGGTGATATCAATCAGCGCCACATGCTGCCATTGGGCATCCAGCTTTAATACCGGCGATGTGAGTACATTAATCCGATATTGGGTTTGGATATTTTGGGTCTTGACCCAGAACTCCAATAGGCCCGCTTCGGAGACAGGGAATTTACTGACGATACTGCTATTGCCTTCGGCACATAACAATGCGCTCTCACCACTGTGGGGCTCTGCGCCCTCAAATTGGCAGCCCATGATCCAAGACCAAGGTTGGGATAAGCGGTTACCCTCAAAATCGCTAGCAAACACTAGCTCATTATCCTTGGCACTGGCATTAACACTGGTTAACACGCCAAACAACAGCATAGAGATGACTGCAGCGGTGCGCATAAGAGCCTCATAAAACATAAATAACAAACGACGAGCCTGAAAAAAGGCCCAGAATTCTATCTTATCCGCACGCTTTTACCGTCAGTCGGCAGCCGTATTTTAGTATAAAAAACATACTAAAAACTGCGCTAAATTTAAGCTGGGATTAAACCAGCGAAATGTAACAGAGCGCATGCCGACACGCCAGTACTAAGTCGGTTTCAAAGGTAAAGATAATGCGTAACCAACATCAGACTTTAGCGTTTACTTGAAGCCGCCCCATTGCGATAAACATCCAAATCACCAGCATAGTGCTACAGGTCGCGAGCGACACCCACACGCCAATCACGCCAAAGGCCCAAGCAAAACAATAGATAATGGCGGTGATAAGCAGCAGTTTCGCCCCTGTGAGTATCGATGCCTGCTTAGAACAATTTATCGCTTGGAAGAAACTGGCGCCCACAAGAATCAAGCCTTCCATAGGTAAGCCCCAGAAATACCAACGCATTCCTTCAATAGCGACCGGCGTTAAGCTTGGGTTGTCACCGGCAAACAGGTACACCAACCATTCGGGGCGGGAATAAATCAACACTAAGCCGAGTGCGGCGGTGAGTAGGGTCATGCCAAAGGCGATATTGCGAGCCTGTTTAACCCTATCGAAGCGCCCTGCCCCCGCATTAAAGCTATAAATCGGTTGAGTACCGAGGGCAATGCCTTCAAAAATCAGATAGAAAAACGCTTCGGTGTAACTCACAACCCCGTATGCCGCCACATGCAGAGGACCACCGACCCATAAAAATGCGGTGTTATGCAGGGTCAATACAATCGACAAATACAGGTTCATCAAAAAGCTTGGCAGGCCAACACGGGCAATATTGAGGCAGTTGTCGAGCTTTAGCTTCATCTGCTCAAGATTGATTTTAAGCTGTGTGCGCGCCCCAAAGAAATGCTGCAGGCAGAGTAAACCAGTCACGGCCTGGGACAACATGGTAGCAATCGCCGCCCCAGCCAAGCCGAAGGGAAACACCACAATAAACAGCCAATCTAAAAAGGTGTTCAGCACACCACCTAAAATCAGCACAAAGGTCACCATAGATGGGCGACCGTCGTTACGCAGCAAGGTGGTGAATGCCATTGAAATAATAGGGAAATGACATAAGGCAAAATACCAGAACAGGTATTCGTTAGCGTTTTCGAGTATCTCCCCCTCGGCGCCGAGGGCAATTAAAATATCCCGAGAAAAGATCCCGCCCACTAAGGCAAAAAATGCCCCTGCCAGTAAACACAAGCTAAAGGCATTGCCGAGCAACTTGCGCGCCTTGGCAATATTACCTTGCCCTAAGTTAATCGAGACTAACGCCGCGCTACCCATGCCTATCATGGCGCCAACTGCATAGAGAATCGCGCCCACGGGATAGGCCAACATCATGCCCGCTAATCCGGTTTCACCGAGATAATGACCGACGAAGATACCATCAATGGTGACATACACCCCAGTCACCAGCATGGAGGCGATCGTTGGAATGGTATAGCGCCAGAAAAGCTTAGCAATCGGCTCTTGCAGCAGGCGTTGGTCCGTTTCGGCAGCGGAAATAGCAGTCATAACCTAATCTCACAAAATAAAGGCAGAGTGCGCACTCAGATTGTTCTGGCGGTATTCACTTAGATAAATAGAACGATGAACAAAAATGCGGCAGTGGATTGTACCTAAATTTTACCTTAATACCAATCGCGTTTAACGGGATAAACTTGTAACAAAAACTAATAAGCACAATACCTTACCGCTAGCACATATTTACTCCGCGATTGCAACAAGCAAGCATCACTTAATAACAGATGTGGTGAAAGTCATCATTTTTCACTACTTTTTTGGTATTTAACCCTTAATTAGGTAAAGTGTAGGCTTAAATTGCCCGAAATCGGTTAATTATTACGGCGTTATTTGCCCAAGCAATTGCGTTAACCATTTAATTAATAATGAATTAGTGGAATTAAATTCAATAACAATAATAAAGGGAAGGACATGAGTCACAGCAGTCCAAATGCAGAGAATGATCTGCGCGAAGTCAAGCAGTTAGGCATGTGGGCCTCGATCACTAGCCTAAGTTATATTTTTTGGTTAGTGGGCGGGATGGAGCTGGTCGAGCGTATCGCCTATTACGGTGTCAAAGCCAGTGCGGGCTTATACGCCAAAGCCCCCGAGTCGGCGGGCGGTCTGGGGATCAGCCTCAGCGACTATGGCATCATTATCTCGCTCTGGGCCATTATGCAAACCTTTGTGCCCGTATTTACTGGCGGGATTTCAGATAGGGTTGGTTACAAGGAAACAATTTTCGGCTCAACCGTGATTAAAATCATGGGCTACCTGACCATGGCGTTTTTCCCCACCTTTTGGGGCTTCTTATCGGGGGCGCTGTTACTCGCCATCGGCACTGGGATATTTAAACCCGGTATTCAAGGCACCTTAGTGCTCTCCACCAATCGCAATAACACCTCCATGGCCTGGGGGATATTTTATCAAGTCGTGAATATCGGTGGTTTCTTAGGGCCATTGGTTGCCGTGCATATGCGCCAGCTTTCTTGGGACAATGTGTTTTATGCCTGCGCCGCGATTATCTCGCTAAACTTCTTATTCTTATTGACGTATACCGAGCCGGGTAAGGCCGAGCGCATTGCGCGCAATCAGCAAATTAAATCCGGCGAAATTAAGCAAGAAGCGCTCTGGCGCGACGCTTGGCATGAGCTTAAAAAGCCTATCGTGATTTATTACATGCTAGTTTTTGCAGGTTTTTGGTTCCTCTTTAACGCCCTGTTCGACGTACTGCCGATCCACATCTCCGAGTGGGTCGATACCAGCGTGATTGTCACCAGCCTGTTTGGTAGCGAAGGCACCAGCAACGGCATTTTACAGTTCTGGCTCGGGTTAAATAACGAAGGCACTAAGGTGATGCCAGAAGGTATGCTGAACCTCAACGCCGGCCTGATTATGACCAGCTGCTTTTTAATTGCCGCACTGACCGCCAAATACCGCATCACCACGGCGATGCTGATTGGCTGTTTACTCAGTATCTTAGCTTTTGTGTTTATCGGCGCCTTCCATGCCGCTTGGTTTATTGTGCTCGCGATTGCCATGTTCTCTATCGGCGAGATGATGATAAGCCCAAAGAAGAACGAGTTTATGGGTAACATTGCCCCCGAAGGTAAAAAAGCCATGTACCTTGGCTTTGTGATGCTACCGCAAGGGATTGGTTGGGGCTTAGAAGGTTATTTTGGCCCTAAACTCTATGAGATTTTTGCCTCTAAAGAGTTGTTCTCACGCGAGTTATTACTCGATCGCGGCATGAGTTCAACGGATGTGAATGCCATCCCGCAAGGGGAAGCCTTTACCACCTTAGTCAGCTTTACTGGCGAAAACGCCCATGATCTGACTCAGCTGCTCTACCACAGCCACAATATCGGTATGGCTTGGTATATTATCGCCGCGATCGGCACCATTTCGGCTGTAGGGATTTATATCTATGGTAAGTGGTTACTGTCGCTACAACGGGCGCAGCAAGCGGCGCACTAATGGATTGAGGTCTTTAGGGGCGCATGTTCTGCCCCCAATAGACTTATATAAAAAGTAAGTTCTAAAAAGTAAGTTCTAAAAAAGTGAGTGTGTAGGCACTCACTTTTTTATTGGATGTGACAATGCTTGGCACAAACTCCACTAAAAGCCCGCTAACAGCGCTACTTCAAATTGCTCGGCCGACAGGGTTAATCCCAGGTTGTTGCACTGCTCTTGCAGTTGATTTAATTCTTTATCGACGCTGGATAAGGTCAAGGTATTATCATCGAGCAGATAGACTTGGCGTAAACTGGTGAAGTAGAACAGCAATGTAATCAACGCATTTACATCATTAGTCGCCGCCACTGCTCGGATCTTATTCAACTTACGATAAATGCGATTTTGCAGCTGCTTTAACTGCCACACGTAATAGATTTCTTTAAAAAAGGGCTGAGTCTTAAGCTGATACACTATCGCGCTACAGAGCAACACCGCCAGAATCACCCCGAGTAGATTCCAATGGAAATTCCCCGTCGGCTCACCGGGCAGAGCCTCGACACCAAAAAGCGCAATCAATCCCGCCCCAAAACTTAAGGATAAAACAATCAGCCCCAGCACTAAGGCCACCATAAACAGGTTCATATTGCTGCGGTAAATCGTTTTATCGACTTGCTGTAACTTCATCGGCTCACTTCTTATCGAAAAATACCCATTGGCGGCGCAGCATACCTCAGATTGCTTGAATCTGCCTGAATATCCGCGCCTTTCATCTATAGCCAACTCAGTGCGATACAAATTGAAACAGGTATAACCAGATAAGCAAAATAAGTAAAATAAGTAAAATACCAATTAATTTATCCGCTTATCTTCCATTTAAAGAAACACTCTTATCCCGTATAGTCATTTTGCAAACTGCGAGTAAGCATAAAAATCGGTGTACAATTTGCCAATATTGAGGAAAAAGAACATTTACCTAATAACTACCTCAAAATTGAACTAAATTCCTATAGTCGTCATAAAGGAACCGTCAATGGCATGTAAAAGAGTGCTTATCGCTTGCAGCCTTTTTATTCTCTCGAGCCTGTGCCCACCCGCACTGGCGGAGGAGCTGCTTGCCGTAGGTACCTCGTTTAGCCAGATTTTTGAACAAAATGCCAAGGGCGAATACAACGGCTTAGCTGTAGATATTCTGAATCGCTTTGCCGAACGCCAAAAAGTGACGATTCACTATCAACTTGCGCCCTGGCGCCGCGCCCAAGCTATGGTAGAGCGAGGGCAAGCGGATATCCTAATTGGCCCCTACATTTCAGAAGCTCGTCAGAAAGTCTTAGCCTTTTCGTCCCTCGCCTTTTACCGTGACGACATCGTCTTTTACGCCAGAACCCATCATCCCACGCCTTGGGATGGCAATTACGCCAGTATCCGTGGCCTAAGAATTGGTAAAATGCAGGGTTGGAGTTACGGCTATCTGTTTAATGAGCGCACTAAGTCGCTCACCATCAATGAATTTGCCGATCTTAAGAGTGGTATAGAGCGCTTATCCCGTGGCGATCTCGACCTACTTGCGAGCAATGTCCGTAATACTGAGTCGCTACTGGCGCAAATCAAGATCCCACAGGCCATCATGCCACTTTCGCCCACGATTGATACTCAAGATGGCTTTATGGCTTTCCCGAAATATGCTCAATTTCAACCGCTTCTGGAGAGTTTCGATCTGTTTCTGCAGGACATGGTACAAAGTGGTGAATTAGCAAACCTCGCTAAGGCGAGGGGCGTGTCTATCCCAGATACTATGCTGACCGAGTAGCACGACGCCCCACTGCAGATAAAATGGCGCACTTAGCCTAGCGCGCTAAACAGCCCAACAAACCTTGCTCAATCTCATCCCAATTGAGCGCTTGGGTCGCGATCATTTCTAAGCGTGAATCTAGGCTATCGTCCAGCTCAGTCACCGCCATATCGCCATCACTCCAATTGATCCCGGCAATGCCATCGCTGGTGATCATCACAGCTTTTAGCCGTAAAAGTGCAGAATGGCCTTGAGTCTGCGCCGAGATAAACTGCATGAGTTTATCAAAATCAAACTCTTGCATTGGCTCAACGACCCAGCCGCAGCTAAAGCAGCCTTCACCCTGATTGTGCTTACGCACTAGGCCGCGCGCATCGAATTGAAAGGTTTGCTCGCTAACGTCTTCGGCAAAAACACCCTGCAACCCTAAGCTGTCGCGAGTATTTCGCAAGAGACTTGCGGATGTTGTAACTGCTGTAAAAGCTGAGGATTTGCCATTCGAGGCTTTTTGACGCCGTGGCTGTATAAGGCCGTCGAGCAAGGCTTCGGATAATCCCTTTGTCGCACAGTGTTCAATCACACAGGTATCACTCAGCTTTAACTCATTCAGATATTGGCTTAAGTCGTCCGCCAAGTGCCCGCCCTCTGCCGCTTCAAACTCGGGGTATAAATCGGTTTTCGTGGTGACTATCATATCGGCGACGTGCAACTGCTGGATAAAATTGTCGTGCCCACGGTAGCGTTCATCCCGTAATTTGCGGGCATCGATAAGGCATAAAGTGCTCTGCAAACTGATGACATTTTGATAATGGGGCGCGCTAAGCACTTTGATAATCTCGTTGGGATGCCCAAGCCCCGTCGGCTCAATCAGCAATCTGTCGGGCTTAGCACGGGCGATCAGTTGATTAATGGCGACTTGAGTCGGTACCCCTGCGGCGCAGCACATGCAGCCACCCGCCACCTCACGTATTTGTACGCCGCTGTCGCTGGCATCCATCAACCCAGCATCAATCCCGACTTCACCAAATTCATTCACTAATACCGCCCAGGTTTCGCCTTCGGGTTTGGTCTTAAGGAGCTGTTTAATAAGGCTAGTTTTACCTACACCTAAAAAGCCTGTGATGATATTGGTGGGAATGGCTTTGACTATCATGGACGACACTCTCATGGCAACGAACAGAATTGAGGGCACTCGAGTGTAGGGATTATCCCTTTAAAGCTCAACAAAAAGCGCGCCAATGGCGCGCTGATAAATGGATAAACCGATACAGAGGGATTATTTACCCTTTTGAGTATTCGGCTTATTTTTGGCGTATTTACCTTCACGGGCAGGCGATTTACGCGCCCGTGCTTGGCTTTCGCTCGATTGACCAAATCCGGCGTTGCCGCCAAAGCCGCCCTTGCCCCGCGCACCATTAGCTTTAGTGCCATTGCCGCCTGCGCCTTTGGCCCCCGTATTGCGACTGCTCTTGTAATTCCACTTAGCGGTCTTAGTGGTTGCCGTCGGCGCCTCACGGTAACGCGCAGGCAACGGTGTGCCTTCCTCGTAACCGGGCTGTACCGTCACAGGTAAGGTTTGGCCAATCAGGGCCTCAATCTCAGCTAGCATCTCATCATCTGCTGGAGACACAAATGATATCGCGCGGCCCGAGAACCCCGCACGGCCAGTGCGACCAATACGGTGAACATAGTCTTCCGCAAGGAATGGCAATTCGAGGTTAATCACTAAGGGCAGCGCCTGAATATCTAAGCCGCGCGCCGCCACATCGGTCGCCACCAGCACCCGCAGTTTGCCCGCTTTGAAATCATCGAGCACACGATTACGCGCGCCTTGGGTTTTATCGCCGTGGAATACGCCCGCGCTGATCCCATCGAGGGTGAGTTCCTGCAATAAATGTTCGGCGCATTCCTTAGTGCTGGCAAACACCAACACCTGACGCCAATTGTTGCGCCCGACAAGCTCTGATAATAACTCGGCCTTGCGGCGTTTATCGACTCGATAGATCAGCTGCTCAACCGTGGATGCCGTGGTATTTTCGGCCACATTGACCCACTCGGGTTGATTGAGCATCTTATGGGAAAGCTGCTTGACCGCATCGCTGTAGGTGGCTGAAAACAACATGGTTTGATGCTCAGTCGCGATAAGGCGTTTTACCTTTTCAATGTCACGCACAAAGCCTAAATCGAGCATGCGATCCGCTTCGTCGATCACTAAGGTGGTCACACTCGAGAGATCTAAATGGAACTGGCCAATAATGTCGAAGAGTCGCCCCGGCGTCGCCACCAGAATATCCACGCCCTGCTCCACCCCTTTACGCTGGGGATTCATGTTCGCGCCGCCATAAACGGCTAAGGTTTTCAGGGGTAAAAACTGACTGTATTTCTGAATGTTAGCGCAAACTTGAATCGCCAATTCCCGGGTCGGCGTCATCACCAACGCCCTAAGTAAAGGCTTATCATTTGGCTGCTTTGACAGTTGCTCAAGCACGGGTAAGGCAAAGGATGCGGTTTTGCCCGTGCCCGTTTGGGCGCAGGCCATAATGTCTTTTCCTTCGAGCGCGAGGGGGATCACCTGCTGCTGCACTTGCGTGAGCTGCTGATAGCCACACTCAGCTATCGCATTCAAAATAGGGGAAGATAAGCCGAGTGTGTCAAATTTCATAAAAGCTCTTTTTGTGAGTGCGAAGTGTTAATGCAAAACCGATAAATGCTGCTTGGTTCCATAAAGTGCGACGTCGTTAGCGGCTTTATCAACTGCTATTCGAATCAGACGCTATATGCCCTTTACGGGGCCGCGGAGTCTAGCAAAATTTGCGGCGCATTTATAGGCAAAAGATAGGCATCAACTCAAGGCAGCGTTCACGCTATGCTCGCCTATGCCTCTTTCACCAAATGCTGACGCGCAAATTCGGTAGCACTCACAGGCTTAGAAAATAAATAGCCTTGGCCATAGTCGCAGCCCGCATTGAGCAGCACTTGGCGCTGCGCCTCGGTTTCGACCCCTTCGGCGATCACTTTCATCCCGAGTTTATGGGCCATAACGATAATCGCCTCGCACAGGGTTTGGTCGCTTTCATCCGTGTCGATATTGCGGGTAAAAGATTGATCGATTTTTAAATAATCGATATCGAACTTCTTCAAATACGCCAAGGAGGAATAGCCCGTACCAAAGTCGTCCAAGGAGACTTGTACACCCGCGTCCCGATAGGCCAAGAGTTTTTCGGTCACGCCCATACTGGCATCGAGGAGTAACCCTTCGGTGATCTCGACGCACACCCCTGTACCTGTCACATCCAATTCCTGCAGTAACTCGAGCCAATTGTGCAGCAGCGTGCCTTCATCGCGGAACTGGATGGGTGATTTGTTGACACTGATTTGAATTTCAACCCCAAGGTTTTTACGCCACTGAGCGCTTTGACGCGCCGCCTGCTCAAAGACCCAGTTGCCAATCTCGACAATCAGCCCGGTATCTTCAGCGACGGGAATAAATTCCGCAGGGGATACATAACCCCGCTCAGGGTGAAACCAACGCAATAGCGCTTCGGCCTTAAGCACCTCGCCCGTGGTCATGGTCACTATCGGCTGGTAGTGCAGTTCAAATTCTTTATTCAACACGGCTTGGCGCAAATCTTGGATTAAGCGCATCCGATATTTGGCATATTCCTGCATCGAAGGGGTGAAGTAATTGAAACGATTGCGGCCCTGATCTTTCGCCGCATACATGGCCTGATCCGCATGTTTGAGCAAACCTTCTATGCTAGTCGCATCATCGGGATAAAGGGTGATCCCAATACTGGCGCTGATATAGGCGGTTTCCTCACCCAGCACATAGGGATCGGCAATACGGCGTAAAATGTGTTCGGCGACCCGCTCAATGCCCTTGTGATCCTCCATGCCGCTGAGTACCACAGTAAACTCATCCCCTCCGAGGCGAGCCACCACATCGGTATCCCGCACGCAGGATTTTAAGCGACTGGCGGTTTCAATCAGCAATAGATCCCCCATGGCATGGCCAAGGGTGTCGTTCACTTCTTTAAAGTAATCCAGATCGAGGAACATCAAGGCAAAGTGATTGCGATTGCGATCGGCACTCTTGATTTCGGCGCCCAAATATTCGAGCAACATGCGCCGATTCGGCAAGCCCGTGAGCGTGTCGTAGTTAGCCTGTTTCCAGATCAAATGCTCGCTCTGTTTTTTATCTGTGATATCGGAAAACAGCGCCACACGGCGATAGGGTTGACCATCTTTATCGTTAATGGTGTTGATGGTCAGCCAAATAACGTACTCTTCATTGTTCTTACGTCGTTGGCGCATTTCCCCCTGCCACTCGCCTTTTTCGCGAATTTCATTATTCATCTCGGTATAAAAACCATGGCCGTTGAGATCGCAATAAAGCATGCGAATATGCTGGCCGCGAATTTCCGATTCACTATAGCCAGTGATCTCGGTAAAGGCGGCGTTGACTGTGATAATAACGCCCGTTTCATCAAGCACACTCATGGCTTCAGAACTGTTGTCATAGACCAATGCTGAGAGCTTTAAAGATTCTTCAATAAGCTTGGCCTCGGTGATGTCCGTATAGGTACCACACATTCTTAAGGCATTGTTATTGGCATCGCGGCTCACCACTTTGCCCGTATCCAAAATCCAGCGAATATCGCGGTTGAGGGTTTTCAAGCGATATTCCATCTTATGCTGCGGCGTTTCTCCGCGAATATGGGCCTCGATGGAGTGCAGCACCTTGGGCCTGTCTTCGGCGACAATCGAGTCCATCCATTGGCGGCTATTGGCATTGAGCATGTCGATATCGCAACCTAGGATATCGGCGCTGCGGGCGTTACGCTCGATATGGTCATTACGGATATCCCAGTCCCAAACGCCCAAATCGCTACTGCTTAACACCAATTCAAGTTGCTCACGACTGGCGAGCACTTCCCTATCGGCTAGAGTCTGTGCGGTGACATCTAAGTAGCCCGCAATCACCAATAACACCTGATGGTTCGCGCGCTTACAGGCGACCGTCATATGGGTATACACAATCGAATTATCTTTGGCGATAAAGCGTTTATCCATCTCATAGTTATCAATCTTGCCCGCGAGCATGAGTTCAAACTTGACGATATCAGCCTCGACATCATCGGGATGGGTGAGCTGTTTCCAGGTCATATGCAGCAGCTCATCCTCTGAGTATTTCAGCATCTGGCACAGCCTTGGATTCACCTTGATCCACTTTTGGTCAACGCCGGTAATAGCAATCCCTATGTTGCCGACGTTAAATTGGCTGCGGAATAAAAAATCATCCTGCAAACGGATCTGCTCGTCACGTTCCAGCTCAAAACGGCGGGACAGCAAACGGCTCAGTAGCCAAGTCGCGAGGGGATAAATGGTTAGCACAGGCAGCATGATTTTTTGCAGCACGGGAATGGCAACCTTGTCCGGCAGCAAAAAGAACCACAACAACATAACGATGTGGACAACAAAGGCAAAACTGAAGATTTCTCTGCCCGAAATATTGGCAAGATAGGACTTACGGTATTGGCGCCATATCACCCCAATCAAGCCCGAGGACATAATCACACCTAACCCCACCCACATGGCGGCGCCGCCAATACTGTAACGATAAATTCCGGTGATAATCACCGCCACCACAGTAGGCAAACCACCAAAAAAGAGGCCGGTAACACATAAGAGTACTGAGCGAGTATCGAAGATAATGCCGGGTTCGTACATCCATGGGGTACTCATAATCGTGACGCCTATGCCACCTATGAGTAATCCGATCCCCAGACGCCACAGCAGAAAATACTGCCGCTGATGCTTTTTAGGAATCGCATCGTACAAAAATACCAAGGCGAGCAGTAACGCCGCATTTTGTACTAAGGGTAAGAAAATGCTTTTATCCATGGATGTGGAAGCAACTCCAAAATGAGGGAACGGATTATCTTACGAAAACTCTCCCTCACAAGTGTAGCAGAATTGCTTACAAATCATGATCTAATTACAGGGGCTTGCCGACAAAATCTTGCCTTGGTACGCGGCCAAAATACCGTGCTGGCAAGTTTAAGCGTAGAGCCGAGTCTGGTATTCGAGGGCAATGCCGTGCCAGTCGAAGCGTCGTGCTTTCGCCTGACGTTTGAGTTGCATCCAATCATTACCGCCAAATGTCTCCAGCGCGTCGCCAAGCTTTGCTAGCAAAGCCTCCCCCTGTGCCTTGATATCATCGCCATAAAACACAAAGCCATCGACATTATCCTCGACCGTATCCCGCAATCCGCCAACCCCATGCACTAAACAAGGCTGACCGCTACGCATGGCGAGCATTTGGCTAATACCACAGGGTTCGAAGGAGCTTGGCATCAAGAACAAATCACCCACTTGATAAAGACACTGGGAGAGCTCCTCATGGTATCCCTGCAGAAATACAAAATGGGCATACTTAGCCGCAAGAATTTGAAAAAATTGCCCTATCTCAGGGTCTCCACTGCCTAATAGTACAAACAGAGTCTTAGGCTGCGTTTGCTGCAACTGTTGCAGCAATGTCTCTAATACCGATAAGCCAGAAGGCAAAATATGGCGCAGGATCAGCACTTTTTGATCGGTAAGTCGACCAACCGAGGTCAACAGAAAGTCCGGAAACTCCCCCGCAGAGGCCAGACGCCACAAGGCTTGCAGCCGCGTAAAGGCAATCATATCGACGCCACTGACCAGACTTCGCCCGCCCTGCCACTGTACTAAGGCCGACTCGATGCAACTCAGTAAGGCCCTAAACTCAGTTAATCCCATACGTTCTAGGGAGGTTTGCGCTAAAGCCTCTGGGTATTCACAACCGTTTAAAATGCCAAGTACTCGCCCCTGCTCGGCTTTACGTTGTAAATCCGCCTCCAAGCCTTCACCACCGAAGAACCCCAACTCGGGGCGAGAAGGAAGCAACACCTCCTTGGCGTAGGTGGGTGAGACGAGATGTACCTTATCCGCCAGCGTAATCCCCATCCGCATCGGATTGATGCAATGGGGATAACGGGGGTCAATAATCTGGTCGCGTTGGCCCTCATCCAACTGGGCGAATAAGTGAGGGAACCAAGCCGCAAAGCTTGAGGTATCATGGCTCAGCGGCCTAATCCCCTGCAGCGCAAGATTATGAATCGAAAACACACATTCTATGCTTTGCAATGCTTGATACTCGGGCGCCAGCGCCCGCAGCATGGCTAAACATCCCGTGTGCCAGTCGTGTAAATGTAAAAGCTGAGGCATAGGCACAAGCCCCGCCACTAAGGCTTTGGCTACGCTTGCACACAACAGCGCAAACTTAGTCGCATCATCGGCGAAGGGGCGGTCACTCGTGCCTTGGCTATAAATCTGCCCGGGGCTGGATTGCCACAGCCCATGCTCGAGCAAGTAAATATTGGCGCCCTGCACCTTGGGGTGCGCCAGCCAATACAACTTAATCGGCTCCTGTCGCCCGGCAAAACTCACCTCAAACTCATGGATAAGTTTGGCCCCAAGGCCCGTTAAAAATCCGTAGCTTGGCATAATTACATCGGCTTGGATCTCAACACCCGCGAGGGCTTGGGGCAAGTCACGGATCACATCCGCCATCCCGCCCACTTTCGCCCCTTTCAGCGCCCCATTTTCCGCCGCGACCATTAATATGCGTTTCACCTAACTTCATACTCCAACAGGGTTAATATTCAAGAAAATTAATGGCTTGGCCTTACTCATAGCCCACGGGCAGCCCTAACATATCGCGGGTGACTAAGGTGATGCCTTTCTCGGACACCCTAAAGCCCTTTGCCCTGTCATGGTCGTGGTTGTAACCAATCACTGTACCTTCGGGGATGATGCAGCCCCTGTCGATGATGGCATTTTTAATCTTACAGTGGCGCAGCACTACCACATCGGGCAGCACGACTGAATCCTCAACCACTGAGTAGGAACAAACCCGTACCTCGTTAAACAACACGCTGCGGCGCACGGTCGCCCCCGAGATAATACAGCCGCCGGATATAATCGAATCCACCGCCATGCCGCGTCTATCGTCATCGTCGAACACAAACTTGGCGGGAGGCAATTGCTCCTGATAGGTCCAAATCGGCCATTTGGCATCGTAGAGGTTTAAGGCGGGCGTGGGCGATAACAATTCCATATTAGCCTGCCAGAAGGAATCCAAGGTGCCCACATCGCGCCAGTAGGCTTGCTCGTTGGGGAAGGCACTCTTAAAGGGATAGGCAAACACTTTATGTTTTTCGATGATCGAGGGAATAATGTCTTTGCCAAAATCCCGATCGGAATTGGCATTTTGCGCGTCTTTCTTTAACTGTTCGAACAAAAACTCAGTGTTAAACACATAGTTGCCCATCGAGGCGAGGCACTTCTCAGGATTGCCTGGGGAGTGTTTAGGATGCTTAGGTTTTTCTTCAAATCCTAAAATACGCATCTCGTCATCGACTTCCATCACCCCAAATGCGCCCGCCGCTTCAGCCACGGGCACCTCGAGGCAGGAGACTGTCATATCTGCGCCGGATTCGGCATGGGCGGCCAGTAAGCCAGCGTAATCCATGCGATACACATGGTCACCCGAGAGCACCATCACATACTTGGGCAGCTCATGGCGGATGATATCGATATTTTGGAATACCGCGTCGGCTGTGCCCTGATACCAATTCTCCGAGTAACGTTGTGAGGCAGGCAGAATTTCCACCGACTCACCTAATTCCTTTTTAAAGTGGCCCCAACCACGCATCACGTGGCGAATTAACGAGTGCGACTTATATTGGGTCACTACCCCAACGCGGCGGATCCCCGAGTTGATGCAATTCGACAGCGGAAAATCGATAATCCTAAACTTACCCCCGAAATACAGCGCGGGTTTAGCGCGCCAGTCGGTGAGTTCATGTAAACGCGAGCCTCGGCCACCAGCCAGAATCAATGCATAGGTTTCACGAGTTAAATTACTGATATAACGTACATTAGACATAGGCTCTACTCCCCAAATAGCACATCAGTGCCGATTGCTTCACAACGACTCTTCCCTGCCGCCCTAAGCCGCAGGATTGCATACAACAGCGCATTCCTTTGCTCATCAACCTCTCCGTTACAGTTTCCAAATATCATCTCGATAGCCAGCAATCGTCACATCACTGGAAAAGCGACCACTGGCCGCCGTGTTGCGAATACTCATTTGTGTCCACTTTTTCGGATCTTTATAGGCCTTAGCCACAGTCTCTTGGGCGAGGCGATAACTGTCGAAATCTGCCGCCGTCATCCACTGATCATCCGGGCTTTCAATCGAGGCGATAATGGGGTCGAAAATCCCCGGTTCCAGCAGGTTGAAATGGCCGCTCTTGAGTAAGGCCATAACTTCGGATAAGGCGTGGGACTCGGCGATAATCCGCTGCGGTTGGTAATCACAGCGCATTTGGACCACTTGCTCGGCGTTGAGGCCAAAGAGGAAAAAGTTATCCTCGCCCACCTCTTCGAGCATCTCGATATTGGCGCCATCCAAGGTACCTATGGTGAGTGCGCCGTTCATCATGAACTTCATATTGCCCGTGCCAGAGGCCTCCTTACCCGCGGTGGAGATTTGTTCGGAGACGTCGGTGCCGGGGCAGATTTTTTCCATGGCACTGACGTTGTAATTGGGCAGAAACGCAAAGCGCAGATAAGGCGCCACCACAGGATCGCAGTTGACCATATGGGCAACATTGCTGGCGAGTTTGATGATGAGCTTCGCCATAAAGTAACCGGGCGCCGCCTTACCACCGATCAGCACGCAGCGTGGCACTAGGTGCTCTGTGTGTCCCTGCTGGATTTGATGGTAAAGATGGATCACATGCAGAATATTGAGTAGCTGACGCTTGTACTCGTGGATCCGTTTGACCTGCACATCAAACAACATTGCAGGGTCAAACTCGACGGCACATTCCTTGGCGATCATCTTAGCGAGTTGCACCTTGTTGGCTTGTTTCACCTCACGCCACTTTTGAATAAAGCTGGCGTCTTGGGTTAAGGCATTGAGCGCCGTCAGCTGGCTTAAGTCCGTCACCCAGCCCTTGCCTAAATGGCTGGTTAACAGTTTGGCGAGCGCGGGATTGCAGTGGGCTAACCAACGTCTTGGCGTCACGCCATTGGTGCGATTGTTAAACTTCTCCGGCCACAGGCTATAAAAATCCTTAAACAGGCCCGACTTTAATAACTGGGTATGTAGCGCTGCCACACCGTTTACCGAAAAGCTCGCCACTATGGCTAGGTACGCCATGCGCACATGGGGATCGGGGCCATCTTGAATGATCGACATGCTGGCCAGTTTGGCGCCATCTCCCGGCCAGTGGTGGGCAACTAAATCGAGGTATCTGGCGTTGATTTCATAGATGATTTCTAAAATTCGCGGCAACATCAGCGCCATCATACGCACGGGCCAGCGCTCTAACGCCTCGGGCAACAATGTGTGATTGGTATAGGCCATAGTCTGGCTGGTAATCGCCCACGCGGCGTCCCATTCGAGGCCATATTCATCCACCAGCAGCCGCATTAATTCGGGGACGGCAATACTGGGGTGAGTGTCATTCAGTTGGATCACATTTTTCGCGGCAAAATCGCTGAAATCATGGCCGTGGTGATGCACCCAACGCTTCAAAATCGCCTGCAGGCTGGCGGAGGACAAAAAGTACTGCTGACGCAACCGCAGCTCTTTACCGTTTTCACTGGCATCGTTGGGGTACAACACCATAGTGATTTGTTCAGCGAGGTTCTTGCACGCCACCGCCTCTGTGTAATCCCCTTGGTTAAACTCTGCTAAATCAAAGTCATCCGTCGCTTCTGCCTTCCAGAGTCTGAGGCTATTCACCCGACCATTGCGATAACCGGGCACGGGCATGTCATAGGCCACGGCGAGCACATCTTGAGTATCGACCCAAATCATGTGCCTGCGCCCTTGTTTATCCACATAGGATTCGGTGTGACCGAAGAACTTTACCGTCACATTATGGTGCGGAACGCGCACCTCCCACGGGTTGCCCTCACGCAACCAGCGATCTGGGCGCTCGACTTGATAACCATCGACTATCTTCTGGGCGAACATGCCGTATTCGTAACGAATGCCATAACCCGTGACGGATAAATCCATGCTGGCGCAGCTATCGAGAAAACACGCGGCGAGTCGCCCAAGGCCACCATTGCCTAAACCTGCGTCGTGTTCGGCCTCTTCAAGCTCCTCAAGAGACACGGAATATTGGCTAAGCGCCTCGCGGCTGTCTTGCTCTAAATCTAGATTTAACAAGGCATTACCTAATGCCCTGCCCATGAGAAACTCCAGCGATAAGTAGGCTACTTGCTTGTTGTCATAGCAGCTATCTTTTATCCGCGTCTCACGCCACTCATCCAACATTTGCTCTTTAACGCTGAGTGCCAGAGATTGAAATAACTCACCGTGAGCCACTTCGCCGCGGCTTAAACCGTAACGCACATGGCGATTAAAGGTCGCGGGCAAGGCATCACAGGGCTCGCAGGGTTCGAGTGTCGCTTTTGGCTTACTCGGCGCGGCCTTAGTGGCACGTTTTTTTGGAGTAACGCCGCTGGTATTTGGGCTCAGCTCACTGTTATGACTCATAGTTAATTCCTTATAAAATCAGCATGAAACAGCATAAGACTGCGATCCTGTAACAAGTACCGCGTCGGTGAGGACTGAGCATCCAGCGGCTCAGTGGGAGTTAAAAATTGTGGGTCTGTTTGGGTATGCAGCAGGCATTGCCACGGCCCTAAACCGTCAAAAACTGGCAGAGTAAAGGCCAAGGGATGCTCATCGGCATTCACCATCAACAGCAGCGCTTGAAGGCTGTCACCCTGAGCCTGCGGCTGAGTGGCGGTTAAATTACCCGATAACACCACGCAGAGGCTGCGGCCCATGGACTCGCTCCACAGGCTTTTGCTCATCGGCTCACCTTGGCGGCTAAACCAATCCAGCCTCGCCCCCGATGGGGTTGAGACAGAGCTTACAGCATGGCTTGAAGATGACTCGGACGACCAATCGAAGGCATTGGCCACTAGTTGCTCATGGATAAAACGTTTGGAACACAAGAGCGGGAAGCGTTTGCGTAAGGCAATCAACTGCGAGGTGAAACTCAGCAATGAGCTATCCATGCCATCCGATGACCAATCAAACCAATTCAAGGGGTTATCTTGGCAATAGGCGTTATTATTCCCGCCTTGGGTGCGGCCCGTCTCATCGCCGCTGAGTAACATGGGCACCCCTTGGGATAAGAATAATGTGGTCAATAGATTGCGTTGCTGGCGGGCGCGCAGCGCGAGAATGGTGGCGTCATCAGTGTCGCCCTCGACCCCATAGTGATGACTGAAGTTCTCATGGTGGCCGTCGCGGTTTTCTTCACCGTTGGCCCAATTGTGCCGCTCGCAATAACTCACTAAATCTTTGAGGGTAAAACCATCGTGACTGGTTAAAAAGTTGATACTGGCGGCGGGAGGCCGGCCGCTATGCTCAAAGAAATCCCCCGAGCCATGAAATCGCCGCGCAAACTCGGGCAACATGCCGTGATCACCGCGCCAGAAACGCCGCATGGTGTCGCGGTATCTGTCATTCCACTCACTAAAAGCCACCGGGAAATTACCCAACTGATACCCACCCGGGCCAATATCCCAAGGCTCGGCAATCAGCTTCACCCGGCACAACACAGGGTCTTGCAGCAGCGCATCAAAAAAACCACTTCCGGGGTCAAATCCATAGGCTTCACGGCCAAGACAGGCGGCTAAATCGAAACGAAAGCCATCGACGCCCATCACTTCGACCCAATAACGCAGCGAATCTAGCACTAACTGCAACATGCGTGGATGATTGAGGTTTAAGGTATTACCGCAGCCGGTATCGTTGATATAAAAGCGTTTATCGTTTGGATGCAGGCGGTAATAGCTCAGATTGTCGATACCGCGAAAGCTAAAGGTCGGCCCGAGGCGACTGCCCTCGGCGCTGTGGTTATAGACCACATCGAGAATGACTTCGATACCCGCGCCGTGTAGCGCATCCACCATGTTACGAAACTCGCCAATATCCTCACTCGAGAGATAACTCGGCTCAGGCGCAAAAAAGCCTATGCTGTTATAACCCCAATAGTTAGAGAGCTGTTTTTCAAGCAGAAAGGGCTCGGAAAAGAATGCCTGTACCGGCAGTAACTCGACGCAATTCACGCCGAGTTTGACTAAGTAATCTATCGCGGCATTCGATGCCAGCCCGGCAAAGGTACCACGCAGCGGCGCATCTATCTCAGGGTGCAGCGCGGTAAATCCCTTTAAGTGCATCTCATAGATAATGCACTGCTCAAGTGGCAATGGCTCACGCTTGCTTGAGAGCGGCCGAATAGCATGCGCCTTAGCAGCATCAAAAAGGGGCCGAGTATCGACCACTTTGCACTTAGGTACAAAATCCGCGTTATCTAAGGTGCTGAAAGATAAGTCCTCGTTGGGGTTATCAATCTCATAACCAAAATTGGCGATATGGTGGTGATAACGCCCCACGAGCTGGCGCGCGTAGGGGTCTAATAGCAACTTATACGGATTAAATCTGTGGCCTAATTGCGGCTCGTAGGGACCATAGACACGGTAGCCATAAAGCTGGCCGGCACTGAGCCCATGCACATACAAATGCCAGATTTGCTGGGTCTGCTCCGTCAAGGCGATGCGCTGAATTTCCACCTCTCCTTGAGCATCAAACAGACATAACTCCACCCCAGTGGCATGGGCCGAAAACAGGGCGAAATTCACCCCGCCATCATCGACCGTCGCCCCCAAGGGAAAGGGCTGTCCCGCACTCAGATTATAGGCGGTTGAGCCACCAGCATTTACAGGCACAGGATTCGTCATAGGCTGGTATCTCTTGGCGCATCCGTCGCAGGCCCGAGGATTAAGCAACCTAGGGGCGGCACAGTGATCAACGCGCTCGATGCCATGCCCTGCCAAGGTAAATCTTCGGCAATTACCTTGCCCGCATTCCCCTGATTGCTGCCACCATAGAGATGGCTGTCGCTATTGAGGTACTCACAGAAATCCCCGCCTTGGGGCAAGCCGATACGAAATCCTTGGTGCAGGGTTGGCGTCATGTTCACCACAAACACTAAAGGCACATCACAGCCCTCGCCATAGCGAACAAAGCTAAAAATACTGTCGCGACCATTGTCACAATCGAGCCAACGAAAACCCTGTGACTCATAGTCGAGCACGGATAAGGCGGGGAATTGGCGATATAGCTGATTCAGATCGCGAAGCCAGCGCTGCACGCCTTGGTGAGGCTCGAAGGCGAGCAAATGCCAATCGAGGCTATGGTTATGGTTCCATTCGTCACGCTGGGCGAACTCGCTGCCCATAAACAGTAGTTTTTTGCCCGGATGTCCCCACATAAAGCCGTAATAGGCCCTGAGGGTGGCGAATTTTTGCCAGTCATCGCCGGGAATTTTATGCAGCAAAGAGCCCTTGCCGTGCACCACTTCATCGTGGCTTATCGACAGCATAAATTGCTCCGAATAGGCATACATCAAACTAAAGGTCAGCTGGTTATGGTGATACTGGCGATAGATGGGATCGCGGCCGAGGTAACTTAGGCTGTCGTTCATCCAGCCCATATTCCATTTAAAACCAAACCCCAGCCCGCCGCAATCCGTCGGCTTAGTCACCCCCGCAAAGGCGGTTGACTCTTCGGCTATCATGCAAATGCCGGGGAAAGCTTGATACAAACGTTGATTCAACATTTGCAGAAAATGAATCGCCTCTAAATTCTCCCGTCCGCCATAGGCATTGGGCAGCCATTGCCCGGGTTCGCGGCTGTAGTCGAGGTACAACATGGATGACACCGCATCGAGCCTGAGCCCATCGAGGTGAAATTCCCGCAGCCAATAACAGGCATTGCTGAGCAGAAAGCTGCGCACCTCACCGCGGTCGTAGTTATAGATCAGCGTATCCCAATCGGGGTGCGTGCCTTTGCGCGGGTCTTCATGTTCGTAGAGACAAGTGCCATCGAAACGCACAAGGCCGTGGGGATCCTTAGGGAAATGCGCTGCGACCCAATCGAGTAACACGCCAATCTCGGCCTGATGGCAGGCATCGATAAAGGCCTTTAAACCATTGGCATCGCCAAAACGATGGGTTGGCGCATACAAGCCAACGGGTTGATACCCCCAAGAGCCGTCGAAGGGATACTCGCTGACTGGCATCAACTCGATATGGGTAAAACCTTGATCCTTCACATAGGGGATCAACTGCTCGATTAAGTCTTGATAATCAAAGTATTGCTCACCAAACTCACCTTTTCGGCGCCAAGAACCTAGCTGCACTTCGTAGATAGACATCGCGGCGCGATGCCAAGCCGTGGTCGCCCGTTTGTCCATCCATTGTGTATCTGCCCACGGGTGTTGGTGTTTTTTCGGCACTATGGAGGCATTGTGCGGTGCACATTCCATTTGGGTCGCCATGGGGTCAGATTTGGCGTGGCGCTCGCCATTTTGATAAACCAAATCAAACTTATAGTGCGCGCCTTCGGCAACATCAGGCAGGAAAATCTCCCATAAGCCGTTGGCCATATGCTGGCGCATCACATGGCGAGTATCGTCCCAGTGATTAAAATCCCCCACCACAGAAACCCGCTTAGCATTGGGTGCCCATACGCAAAAATGCACGCCTTCGACGCTATCTACGTGGCGCCAATTCGCACCTAAAAAGCGATAGGCCTGCTCAGAGCTTCCTTCGCCGAAGAGGTATAAGTCTTGACTATCGAGGAGGGAGCCAAACTGATAAGGATCGATAATATCCAACTCACAGAGGGGATAAGTCACCCGTAGCGCATACAAAAAAGGCTTAACCCGTCTGCCAAGCGTGCCCGCAAATAGTCCCGCCTCATTGACGCGCTCAAGGCTCGCCACCTTACGGCCATCCTTAAGACTTATCACATCAACTTTTTGGGCGTTGCGTAAAAAACAGCGCACCACCAAGGCCTTCCCCTCGTTGATGCTGTGCATACCGAGCAGGGAAAACACATCCGTATATTGACCGTTTAACAGCGCGACATCGCTACCGTCATAGAAGTAAGTCTGGGCTTGAGTCATCATTTGGCTTCCATTTTTAGTCAAAGGGTATCTGTATGCGCAGCCGTTTCTGGCAAATGTCTTGCCGCAGCAATGCGTTGCAAACGCTCAGCCAGCGCAGGCCTAGCTGCAGCTTCGCTTAGGCTGATGGGCAATCGGCGCTGCCAATTGGGGTACTCGAGCCAAGTGCCGGGGATATTCACCGCATGGCGGTCCCCGAGCAGATCGCACCATTGCACGCTGTAAAGTGCGCTGTTGCCCGAGGCGCCAAAGGGCATCCACGCCGTTAATAAATCTTCAATATCAATCTGTTGAATATCCGTCTCCGGCAATAAGCCCTGGGAGATTAAGCACTGCGCGAGCTGGTGTTTTTCCTGCTCACGTCCGGCTAAGGCCTCACCTAATTGTTCATCGGTATTGAACAGTTCGAGTTGTCGCCTCAGGTGCAAATCGCTGCCCGTCCACCAGGCGACTAAGGTCGGCACATCGTGGTTTGCCAGCATCATCAAACTCTGGAACTTATACTGGCTCGGCGACTTAAAGCCTTGATGGTCTTTGCAGAAGTAGAACAACTCGTTGGAGTAAACCCCCGCCTGATACAGGCGATGAATAATATCGGGCGGCACTAGGCCTAAATCCTCACCAATCACCACACAGCGGGCACGTTGACTCTCAAGGCAGAGAATCGCCAACAGGGTTTCGACCGGGTAATACACATAGGCGCCATGGCCGAGGCGCTTATCCAGAGGCCACCACCAGAGTCGCAGCAGCCCCATCACATGGTCGATTCGCAGTGCCCCGCAGTGGGTCATGTTGGCGCGAGTCAGCTCAATAAAATGGCGATATTGATGCTGTTTTAGCTTGACAGGATCGAGGGGCGTAAGTCCCCAGTTTTGCCCCTGCGGCGCAAAGGGATCCGGCGGCGCGCCTATGCTGGCGTTTAAGCAGAACTGCTGCGAATTAGCTTGAACCTCAACGCCTTGCAACGCAGCGCCTACGGCCAAATCACGAATAAGCCCAATGCCCATTCCCGCTTCTTTGGCTTTGAGCTGGCACAATTGCAGTTGATCTTCGGCCACAAACTGTAGGTACAAATAAAAGCCTTCATCCTGCGCTATGGCCCGTGGGCTGCGGAGCGATTCGGCTTGGGCAAATTCCCTAAGCGACGCGCCCTGCTGTGCTACAAAATCCTCAAATCGCTGCGCCCTGGGTGTGTTTGGCTGTAAATGGTGTTCGCAAAAGACAGTGTATAAACGTGCAAAGGCGCGGTACTTAAGCTCGCTCACTTTGGGGTAATCGAGCCAGTTCTCTGCGTTGAGTAGGGCAATGGCTTCTTGCCACTCCTTCGCCGCAAACTCCGTTTTTAATGGCTCAAATTCAGGCACGCTAGGTAAATGAATATACAGCGGATTGAGCCTTCTACGATCGCAGGGACTATAAGGACTCGGATGTTCCGGCGCGGCAATATTTAAGGCATGCAATGGATTAAGCTGAATAAAATCGGCGCCATATTCGGCCACTAAACCGATAAGTTGCTCTAAATCGCCAAAGTCGCCCATGCCCCATTGGCTTTCGCTGCGCAGACTATAGAGCTGAAGACTCACACCCCAAGGTTTATGGCGCTTTCCTTGCCCCACAGCGCTCATCACCCCTTGATAGGCGGTTCTCGGTGCCACCATAAAAGTGCCATGGAACTCAGTCGCCTTACTTGCTGCCGAAATGCTTGCTGATGAGTTGCTTGCCGATGCAAGGCCTTGCTGATCATCTGCCAGCCCAAGCAAACTGACGCTTAGAGTGTGGTACCCCAATCCCAAGCAAGATAAATCACTTAAGTTGTCTTTATTGTTAGATGTGTTTAGCGCGGCGCTGACATTTTCCCATGAACGGCGCGGCTCAGCCTTACTATCTTGCTCAGCGGCATCGCCCGCATCACGGCAATGAAACTCATGACCTAAGAGGTCGAGGCGGTATTGCAGGAACTGACACTCATTGGCAAAGGGGCTATTGCCAAACTGTGCCAACTCCTGCGCCTGAATACGGTAATCCCCAATCGGTTTTAGCGCCGAAAACGGCACCTCGAGGATAACCCTCTCCCCTTGCTCACAGGTAAAGGTGAGCAGCAGATCGCCACGGTAAGATAGAGGTAAATACAGACAGACCCAAGGTTCGTCGATATAGCACCAATGAAACGCTGGCAACACTTGTGTCCAATGCTGTGCATCGAGTTGATACACCTGAGCGTCAAGCTCATCGCCACTGGGTAAACTCGTTAATGGTTCATCCTTTGCCTCGCAGGCCTGAGTATTTTTCTCCTGCAACATACAGGTCAAAATCCCTTGCCTGTCAGCCTCGGGAATGCGGATGTACTGGCCGAAGCAGTCGGTAAAGTCTGCTCCTACGCCCCGCAAATACAGCAACTTCTCCAGCCCCATATTTGTCGCCCCCGCGACTGCTCATCCATAGCCTTAGATAGGCAGTAACCATGCCAGCGCAAAATAACAGCATGAAGACAGATTTATGTCAGCCAAGTGACAACAAAGAAAACTTATAAATCAGCATCTTGAATAAAATGCGTGTCTTTATCGCCCAAGCCTTGGCCCACGGGGCCATCTCGTAAACGCACTAGTTTGAAGCAGGGAGTGATTAAAAAAGGTGCAACGCGCTTAAATGGCGCAAGCAAAACAGCGTCTTATCTTGGAGCAGTATTTCAAGAAGCATCGCAGCGGTTGAATCCCCCGCACAAACCACAAATCCCGTATCAACAACTAGCTGCAACACTTTGTATCAATTGCATTTTTCATCTTGAACTCCTGTTCATCGCTCTGTCACTATGCGCGTTCAAAACAAAAACAACACCTAATCGAAACATTTACCTACAGCTGCTTACATCATTCAAAGTGGCAGGAATAAATGGCGAACGATGCAAAATAAGGAAATTGATATGAAAAGAATCACGGGACTTTTACTCGCCAGCAGTTTGAGTTTGGCCCTTGGCGCCTGCGGCGGCAGTGGCGACGATGAATTAACACCAACGCTCCCGACTCCCGATCCAACCCCACCGAGCTTAAGCGACGATGTCTGTTATTTAATGAGCACCACAAAGGGGGATTTGACCTTAGCTATCGACCTCACCCATATGCCGATCACGGGTAAGAACTTTAAACAATATGTCGATAAGTCATTCTATAACGGCACTTTATTCCACAGAACCATCAATAACTTTGTGATCCAAGGCGGTGGTTTCACCACGGGATTACAAAGCAAGCCGACCAGCGCGCCGATTAAAAACGAGGCCGCCGTCGGCATCAGTAACAAACGTGGCACTATCGCGATGGCACGTACCACAGTGCCAGACTCAGCAACATCACAGTTCTTTATCAATGTGTTAGACAATCCGCAGCTCGATGCTTCGGCGAGCAGCTATGGTTATGCCGTGTTTGGTAAAGTCGTTGAAGGGATGGATGTGGTCGATCAGATAAGCATTGTGCCGACCAAAACCAGCAATGGTTTTAGCGACACACCAGTGAATGAAATTTTGATCAATAGCGTGACGGAAACGAACTGCCCCGCCGCCTAGCAAAAGTAAAGAATCCGCCTTCTTAGAAGGCGGCTTTGATTTGCCCCTGGAAGGGGCTATTTCCTTACACCTACTTCATCTGTTGCGACAATTGAGCATCATGCTCTAGATCTTG